>JALERC010000036.1 GCA_022763805.1 Mycoplasmatota bacterium
ATAATCTTAAAAGTAAATGATTTTAAATATAGCGATTTAGATTCATTTACTAAAAAAGATGATTCTCTAGTTGTATTACTAGACCATATTGAAGACCCACATAATTTTGGTGCTATAATTAGAACTTGTGAGGCAGCAAATGTAGATGGTATTATTATTCCAAAAAACAGAAGTGTAGATGTTAATTCTACAGTTATAAGAACAAGCGTTGGTGCAACTAAATATGTTCCTGTAGCACAAGTAACTAATATAAAAAGTACTATAGATAAACTTAAAAAAGATGGTTATTGGATTGTCGGAACAGATATGAATGGTACTAATTATAGTCAAATTGATTATAAAGGTAAAACTTGTATTATAATCGGAAATGAAGGATCAGGAATGGCTAGAATTGTTCGTGAGAATTGTGATTTTATAGCAGAGATTCCTATGAAGGGTAAAATAAATAGTCTAAATGCATCTGTAGCTGCTGGAATTATTATTTACGAAGCTGTAAAACAAAGAGGATAAATGAATTATAAAGAATATAATGATTATGAATTAATTAGCTATATTAGAGATAATATAGAAGAAGCTAATGATATAATATTTGATAAATATAAGCCATTAATAGAAACTAATACTAGAAGATTAATTAAGTATTGTAAGAATAATGGATTAGAATTTAATGACTTATATCAAGAAGGTATGCTTGGACTAAATCAAGCAGTAAATACTTTTAATGAAGCAAAAGATGCATCATTTTATACATATGCGAAAATGTGTATAGAAAGAAAACAAGTATCTGCATTAATATCAAGTGAAAGATTAAAACATAAATTATTAAATGAATCAATATCATATGATATAAATGATAATGATGAACCTACTAACATACCTAAAGTATTAATAGATAATAGTAATAATCCTGAAAGTGTTATTATTGATACTGAAGCTAGTAAGGAATTATACAATAAAATATGTAATTTATTAACTCCATTTGAAAAAGAAGTTTTTGAACTTAAAATAAATGGACATTCTTATACAGATATTGCAGAAATACTTAAAAAAGATAAGAAACAGATTGATAATACAATTCAAAGAATTAAAAGAAAAATAAAAGATAACCTTGATTACTAGGTTATCTTTTTGTATAATAAATTAGGTGATAAAATGGAAGTAGAAGTATTTAAAAATTATACAGATAAAGAGGTAAATTACCCCGTAAAAGCATCTTTGAAAATGGTAAATGCTGGAAAACTGAAATTACTAGGACAAAACTTACCTGCTAATTTAGCTATTACTAATGATTCTATAGTAGTTTTAATCTATAATAAAAAAAACTTAAAAAATCCTATATTTAATACAGAAATGTATTTTTCGAAAATCAAAAATATTGAAGTAAAAGAAGCAAGTTTAACTAAAGAAAAAATAATTGAAATAATAGGAATAGATAAAGCATTCTTTAAATTTTCATTATCTAAATTAAACGGAGAAGAAAACATAAACAATTTTATAAATAATTTACCAAACTAGTTTATACTAGTTTTTTTATTAAATTTATATTATAATATTAATAGAGTAAGAAGGTGTGATATGATATTAAATAATAAAGGTATGGCTATTTCTGGAATTCTATATTCAATTTTAGTATTATTTATAGTACTAATATTCGGTGTACTATCAGTACTTGCATCTACTAAATATTCATTTGACAAATTTAGAAAAGATATAATAGCAAAACTAAGTCAAGAAGAAAATATTGAAGAAGAACCTACAGTAGAATATAAAGAAGTATTACTAAATGGTACTGATCCAGTTTTAAAAAATGGTATGATTCCTGTTAAAATAAGCAATGATGGTACAGTCACAAGAGCAAATTTAAATGAGCCTTGGTATAATTATGAAAGCAAAATGTGGGCTAATATGGTTTTGGTTGATGATTCTGTAAGGGATGTATATATGAATTATACTGGTGATGAAATATTAGATAAATCAAAAATACTAGCTTATTTTGTTTGGATACCAAGATATAGATATAAAATTCCAACTGGAGGTTCAACAACACCTTCAACAATAGATATAGTATTTGAAAATAAGGAAACTAATAAAAGCACAGGTGATGCAATAAATAATTATTACACTCATCCAGCTTTCACATTTGGTACTAAAGAATTAAATGGAATATGGGTAGGTAAATTTCAAGTATCAGGAAATGCATCATCACCAAAAATTATTCCTAATGTATCAGCATTTAGAAGTCAAACTGCAAGTTCGCAATTTCAATCAGCTCAAATTTTTGGTAACTATGTATCAAATTCTGATTCACATATGATGAAAAATATTGATTGGGGTGCAGCAGCATATTTATCCCATTCTATATATGGTATAAATGGTCAAATAAGACTAAATAATAATACAGATTTTATAACTGGATGTGGTGCTATAGAGGATGATGCACGTAAATCTTCAACATGTGATATTAAATATGGCGAAACAAGTATATATCCACAGTCAACAACAGGTGATATAACTGGAATATTTGATATGGCTGGAGCAGCTTTAGAAAGAATAATGGCTATTCTTAATAATAAAGTAGGTGAGTCAGGATTCACAACATTACCAGATTCAAAGTATTATGACAGTTATACGGATATAAATTTTAGTTCCGCAAACAAGGGTGATGCAACTTATGAAACAGCACAATGGTATGATGATATATATTCAGGTTTCATGCTTTATAGTTGGCTTGTAAGAGGCGCTAGTCAAGAATCTATACGTAACGCTGGAGCATTTGCTGTTGGGCAAGATTTAAAAAATGGTGGTGTTGCTTCTAAAGTTACAATGGCAAATGCTACATATCGAGTTGTTATTACTGAATAAAATTAATGTATATGTTAAATTATTGACAACAAACACTTTATGTGGTACTATTTATTTAGACACAGGAAAGTGTTTTTATTTTGGAAAAATAAAGGATGGATTGAAATGAAGAAATTAGCAAAAAAAATAGTTTTATTTTTCATAGGACTTAAAAATGAAATGAAAAAAGTAAAATGGCCAAACAAAAAAGAAATGATTAAATATTCTTGTGCTGCTTTAACATTCATTATAGTATTCGCAGTATTTTTCTCTTTAACTGATTTATTAATTGCAGGAGTTAAAACTCTTGTAGAGGAGTATTTATAATATGCAAAAAGAATGGTATGTAGTTAATACTTATTCTGGACATGAAAATAAAGTTAAAGAAAAACTTGAAATGCGTGCAAGTACTATGGGGTTAGAAGATTACATTTTTAGAGTAATTGTTCCATCTCAAAAAATAGTTGATGAAAAAGGAAAAGAAAGAGAACAAAAAATGTTTCCAGGTTATATTCTAGTAGAAATGATTATGACTGATGAAGCATGGTTTGTTGTCCGTAATACACCTGGTGTAACAGGATTCATCGGTTCTAGTGGTAAAGGTGCTAAACCATTCCCATTAACACCTAAAGAAGTAGATGATATATTAGATACTATGGGTATTAGTAGAATTCAAATTGATAATGATTTAAACATTGATGATCAAGTAAAAGTTATTAATGGACCATTTGCTAATATGTATGGTAAAATCCGTTCAATTGATGATGAAAATGCTAAATTAGAAGTAGCATTAGATTTATTTGGGCAAGAAACATTAGTTGAATTAGGAGTAAAAGAAATAGAAAAAGCATAATTTATTTAAAAGATATTTACAAATTAATGATTTTGTGTTATTATTATGACGCTATATTATTTTTTGTGATATAGAAAACACGTGGGAGGCAAGTGCTAGACATTGTGTCTAATTGTATTTGAAAAGCGGAAAAAATAAATATAAAGCCAAAAGCTATTTGAACCACAACGAAAAAATATTAATAGGAGGTGTTTTTCGTGGCAAAAAATGTAACTAAACAAATTAAATTACAAATACCTGCTGGAAAAGCTACACCTGCTCCACCAGTTGGAACAGTTTTAGGACCTGCAGGGATTAACTTACAAGAATTCTGTACAAAATATAATGATGCTACAAGAGATAAAATGGGAGACATTTTACCTGTAGAAATCAAAATTTATGATGATAGAAGTTTTGACTTCGTAATCAAAACTCCACCTGCAGCATTCTTAATTAAAAAAGTTTCAGGTGCTAAAAAAGGATCTACAAAAGGTTCTAAAGAAGTAGTTGGAAAATTAACAGAAGCTCAATTAAGAGAAATTGCAGAAACTAAATTACCAGATTTAAACTGCTATACTGTAGAAGAAGCAATGAAAATTGTTGAAGGTACAGCAAAAAATATGGGAATTGAAATCGTTAAATAATAATTAATTATATTTACATAGGGCAACCTATGTGGAAGGACAAATATTTAAAGTTATCCGCTATACCACATAAGGAGGTAAAAAAATGAAAAAAGGAAAAAAATATGTTGAAGTTAGTAAATTAGTTGAAAAAAACAAATTATACACTAGCGAAGAAGCAGTTAAATTAGTTAAAGAAACTAATCCAGCAAAATTTGATGCTTCAGTTGAATTAGCTATGCGTCTTAATTTAGATACTAAAAAAGCTGATCAACAATTAAGAGGAGCATTAGTTTTACCAAATGGAACTGGAAAAACTAAAAAAGTTTTAGTTTTAGCTAGAGGAGCTCAAGCAGAAGCTGCTCGTGAAGCTGGAGCTGATTATGTTGGAGATATGGATATGATTACTAAAATAGAACAAGAAAATTGGTTCGATTTTGATGTTATCATTGCAACTCCAGATATGATGCCTGTTTTAGGTAAATTAGGTAAATTATTAGGACCTAAAGGTTTAATGCCAAATCCTAAGACTGGAACAGTTACAATGGATACTGCTAAAGCAGTTAAAGAAGTAAAAGGTGGACGTGTTGAATATCGTACAGATAGTTATGGTAATGTTCACGTACTTGTTGGTAAAGTTTCATTTACTGAAGAACAATTATTAGAAAATATTAAAGCTTTTGTTTCATTAATTATGAAATCAAAACCAGCTGTAGTTAAAGGTGAATACATTAAAAATATTTCTGTATCATCAACTATGGGTCCTGGTATAAAAATTGATTCAAAAAGTTTTGACAAATAATAGGTAATATGATATAATCGACGTAGTTCGAGAAAATATAGGTACCGTAGACAGTAGGAGTGCTTGCACTTAATATTTCCTACCGAGGGAGATTAATATTTTAAATATAGTCTTTTTCGGCTCATGCTGTTTACATAAACGCATGAGCTTTTCTTTACGGTATTACACAATATGAGGAGGTGTAATATGGCAAACGTAAAAATTTTAGAACAAAAACAAGCTGTTATTGATGAAATTACTGAAAAAGTTAAAGATTCAGCTACAGTAGTATTCTTCGAATATCGTGGACTTACTGTTGGAGAAATGACAGAATTAAGAAGAAATTTAAGAGAAACTGGTTCTGATGTTAAAGTTTACAAAAACACTTTAGCTAAAAGAGCATTAGATTCATTAAATTATGACATGCAAGGTGAATTAAATGGTCCAAAAGCTATGGCTTATGGTAAAGATGCTATTTCACCAATCAAAACATTAGCAAAATTTGCTAAAGAACATGAAGCATTAGAAATTAAAGTTGGTATCGTTGATGGAGAATTTGCTGATACTGCAATGTTAAATAAATTAGCATTAGTACCATCAAGAGACGAATTATTAACTATGTTCGCTGCTGGTATGTTAGAACATGTTAAAAATGTTGCAATCGCACTTGATTTACATGCAAAAAATTTAGAAGAACAAAATTAATAAAAGAAAATAATAATTAAATTAGGAGGAATTAGAATGGCAAAATTAAGTACAAAAGAAATTATTGACGCTTTAAGCGAAATGACTATATTAGAAGTTAAAGATTTAGTAGATGCAATGAAAGAAGCTTTCGGAGTTGATCCAAGTGCTGTAGCTGTTGCTGCTGCTCCAGTTGCTGCTGTTGAAGAAGGACCAAGTACAGTTGATGTAGTATTAGCTAGTGCTGGTGCTAACAAAATCGCTGTTATCAAATTAGTAAGAGAAATCACTGGTTTAGGTTTAAAAGAAGCTAAAGAAGTTGCTGATAATGGTGGAACTGTTAAAGAAAAAGTATCTGCTGATGAAGCTGCTGAATTAAAA
>JALERC010000045.1 GCA_022763805.1 Mycoplasmatota bacterium
TCCTTTTATTTCACAATTTAACATTCTATCATATATTTCTTCGTTTTTAATATTTCCTTTTCTTTTAATATTTTCTTTAATATTATTTGCTCTTTGGATAGAATTATCATTTAATATTTTAGTTAATTCACAAGTCTTTAATTTTTTTAAATATTGACTATATGATTCATCATTATATTTTTCATTATCAATCATTTCATCTAATATTTTAACTTCATTTTTATATTTTTTCTCACTTAAATATGGTTTCATTTTATCTAATTTTTTTAGTACTTCTAGTCTTAATTCTTCTTTTTCAATAACATCTAAAACATAATAATTTAAATAAACTAAATTTTCATTTAATAAATTAGAATTTAAATTAAATTTATCATCAAAATTTTGTTCTTCAAATAAGTATTTATATTTTTTATATTTTTCTCCTATATATAATATTTCCTTTTTAATACTATTTGTATAGTCTTTATTTTTTTCTAATATTTTTTTCATCATATTTTCTAATAATACAATATTATTTAACACCGATTCTTCATCATTTTCTGATATATGATTTGTTATCATGAATAATCTACAAAAAGTATTCATTTCTTTATCAGTCATAATTATATAATTATTATTGTATATATCAAGTAAATCCTTAATTCTTTTTTCTAATTCTTTTGTCATAAACATCCTCTACTTTCTTTTGGTTGATATTATATCAAAAAAAGAAAACAAAAAAAAGATGTTAAAAACATCTTTAAAAATTTAACATAACCCATTCTGGCTTAAATATTAATAATATTCCAATTAATAGCATTATTAATCCACCAATTAAATGAGACATTCTATTATATTTTGTTGTAAAGCCACTTACTTCTAATGTCTTCATAGCAATAACGAATACTGCTACATCATCAATTAAAAAGAACACAATATATATTAGTAAATATATAATTTTCATAAATAAATTAACATTATTCATTTCTAGTAGTGAAACAAATATTGCTGGGAAACCAGCAGAGCATGCTAATTCAACTAAATTAACACATACTGCAAGTACCATTATACTTGCTAATGCTAATGTAAATGTATCTTCCATTGTAATTTTTTTAATACTTTTGAAATATTTTTTTCTTTTCTTTTCGTCAACTACATGACAACCACCATTTTTTGTTTTAATAAATGAATTTATATTTATTAAACCTCCAATGATTGCAACTATTGCAATCAATTTTTGTAAAAACATTGTTGATGCATATCCTATTACTATTGCAAAACCTAACATTGCTAAGAAATAAACAATAGCTGATGTTCCTAAGAATGTTAATCCTAGTATCCACATTTTTTTTCTATCTTTCATATTAAATAGCATGTTAATTAAAAAAAGTAGTATCCACATAGCACATGGATTAAATCCATCTAATAAACCTAAAATTATAGCAACTAATGGTATAGATACTTTTTTAAGATTTACTTTTCCTAAAAGTGGTAACTTTAATGTTTCACTTGAATACCCATTTATATATTCATCAATTGTTTGTTTAATTTGATCTTCTGTAGTTGTTGAAAAACCTAAGAAATATTTGTCTCCAATTACTGTAAATGGAACTCCATTTCCTACATCAAATCGTTTTTTAACTTTTTCCATTAAATCATGATTTTTTTCATCGTTATATACTTGAATTCTTACAATATTAATTTTATTCTTGTATTTTTTTTCAAGCATATCTAAGTATTTATTTTCATTTATACAATGATGACATACTTCACTATGAAAGAAGTAAATTGTTACTTTTTTACTTTCCTTCATATTAACTATATCATATACTTTATCTACATATTTACTGTTTTCTTTTGCATTCACAAATATAGGCATAAACAAAATAATAGTTAATACTAAATATCTAAATAATTTCTTCATAATATTTCATCTATTTCCTTTTTTAAACTATCATAATTTTTTTCACCAATTATTCTCTTTATTTCTTTTCCATCTTTTTTTATTACAATAACTGGTAGTATGTCTCCAACATTATATGGTTTAACTTCTTCTTCATCAAAATCTAAATCTAAATGTTTAATCTTAACATTATAATCTTCTTCGATTTTAGGCCATATTTTTTTCATAACTAAACATGCTGGACACCACATTGCTCCTATCTTAATTATTTCCATAAAACACCTACCTAATTTTAATTCCTAAATAACTTATTATATCAGCTGCTTGAAACATATTAATACATAATCCCTTAAGATATGATGGATTAATTTTTATACCAGTTATATTAGAAGAACTTAAGTCTACTTTATTTAAACTAGTATTTATAATTTCAGCATCTATAAGACTTGAATTATTAAATTCTATATTTTTTATTCTTTCTATATAATTAAATGAACTGTTATCAAGTATACATTCACAAAATTCTACATTTTCTATTTTAGAATATGAAAAATTAGAATAATTCATTAGAGTATTTTTAAATGTCACATCTTTAAATGATGATGCTGATAATTCAGTACCTAATAATTTACAATCAATAAATTTAACTCTTCTAAATAGTGACTCACTTAAATTTATATTAGATAAATCACAATTTTTAAATGTACAATCAATAAAAGAAGAATTTAATAATTCGGTATTAATTGTAACATTAATAAATTCACAATCATTAAATTCTATGTCTCTTATTTTAGTATCATTAATAATTACATTGTTAAAATTGCCAGAATTTTTATCCTTATTTATGCTAATGTAAGTTTTGTTTTGCATTCTTTAAATATTTCTATAAATTTATCTATTTCATCTTTTGTTGTGATATAAGAAATACTTATTCTTATACTTGAAGATGCTATTTTTTCATCATGAGTTAATGCATAAACTGATTTAGAATGAGATCCTGATTTAGAACATGCTGTTTGTGTTGATATATATACATCATATTCTTCAAGAGCATGTAAGAATGTTTCTGGTTTAATCCCTACAACACTTAAATTTAGAATATGTGGAATACATAAATCATTACTATTAATATGAATGTTATCTATTTTACTTAATTCATTTTTTAAATATTTATTAAGTTCCAACACATGATTATACTTTATATCAATATCTTCATATGCTAATCTTAAAGCCTTTGCAGTAGATACAATAAGTGGTAGTGTTGGTGTTCCACTTCTGTATATTGTAGTACTTTTACCACCATGAATAAGTGGTTCTATATTAATATTTTCTTTTTTAATTAATGCACCAATACCTTTTATACCGAAGAACTTATGTGCAGAAAAACTTGCTAAATCAACATTTTTTAAATCCAATTTAATTTTTCCTACTGCTTGTGTTATATCAACATGAAAAAAAGTTTTATTGTTACATTCTTTAATAACTTTAGCAATTTCATCAATTGGCTGTTTAATACCAATTTCAGAATTAATAGCACCTACGCTAACAAGAATTGTATCTTCTCTAATCAAATTTTTTAAATTTTCCAAATCGACTATACCATTATCATCAGATTCGACAAAATCTACATCGAATCCAAGTTCTGATAAAAATGTTAATGGTCCATAAATAGAAGAATGTTCAAAATTTGTAGTAATAATATGTTTTCCTCTATTTTGATATTTATAAGCAATACCTTTAAGTGCTAGATTATTTGATTCGCTAGCACCACTAGTATATATAATTTCGTTCTCTTTTACACCTAATATATTTGCTATTTGGCTTGTTGCCTTAGCAATTAAATTATTAGCCTCTACACCTAGTTTATGTAATGAATTAGGATTTCCTATGTATTTTGTAGATGATTGTACAAAACTATCTAATACTTCTCTACTTGTCATTGTTGTTGCAGAATAATCTAAGTATATCATTTTATCACCCCTTTGATTATATCATAAACATTTAGTTTTTATAATATAATTTGCTATCTTTATTTAAATTTATATAATAAATACCATCTTCAGGACATGTAAAAATTAATCGTGGATTCTCTTCAAAAATATATTTTGTTGGATCAATTTTTTTACCATTTTTAATCATTTCAAAATGTAAATGACCACCAAAAGCATAACCTGTTTCACCCATATAACCTAAAATATCGCCACGATTTACTATATCATTTATATTAACATTAACAGTATTTAAATGAGCATATCTGGTTTTTAAATCATTACCATGATCTATTAAAACATAATTACCATATGAACCATTATCTTCAAAGCCTACACTATCTTTTCTTATTTCTACTACTTTTCCTTTATCATAAGCTGTTATATAATCTAAAACATGTACGCCATTATTATTTCCAACAACATCAATTGCCTCGTGATTATTACTATATGGATATGTTATTATTTCATTATAATTTTTTAATATTCTCATAATATCACCATTATATAATATGAAAAAAAGAGATAATAGTATCTCTTATTCACTACAATCTATTGTTAAATCTACTTTGTAATCTTCTCTTCCATATGGACTTTTTGGATAATATGTTGCGATAGTATTAAATACATTACATTTTATACCACTTTCTTGAGAATTAAGTATTCTATATTCTTCTTCATGATCTACTGATCTTGAGATATCAAATAAAGTCTTTTTAATACCGTTTTGTGATGCTTTTTCTAATTTTTCTGGATATGTTTTAGGATTATTTAATACTAAATCATCATAGTATTGTTCATAATACATTGCCACCATTTCATTGATAATTGTGTTAGCATCTTTTTTCTTTGTCAAAATTTTATAAATACAAAAAGAAGATATTCCTATAACTAAAAAAACTACTACTGCAACTATAATTAATTTTTTATATTTTTTAAACACTATAATCCCTACCTTCTTATCCTATTATAACAAAATTATTTACATTTGTATATTATTTATTAGTAGATGCTTTAATAAATGAATCAAATAAAGGGTGAGGTCTTGTAGGTCTACTTTTAAATTCAGGATGAAATTGACATGCTATAAAATGTTTTAAATTAGGAAGTTCAATAATTTCTACTAAATTACTTTTTTCATTTATTCCTGAAAAAACCATCCCATTTTTTTCTAATAGATTTTTATATTTATTATTGAATTCATATCTATGTCTATGTCTTTCAAGTATCTTTTCTTGTTTATAAGCATTATATGCAAGTGTATCTTTTTTTATCTTACACTCATAATTACCTAGTCGTAATGTTCCACCCATATTAACTATTTCTTTTTGATCAGCCATTAGATCTATTATAGGTGTTTTTGTATCAACTATAAATTCAGTTGATGTAGCATCTTTTAAACCACATACGTTTCTTGAAAATTCTATTGCTGCTAATTGCATACCTAAACATATACCTAAAAAAGGAATATTATTAGTTCTAGCATAATTAATAGCTTTAATTTTTCCTTCTATTCCTCTACTACCAAATCCACCAGGAACAAGAATTCCTTTGGTATTTTTGAATATTTTATTTAAATCATCTTCTTTTTCTAGTTGTTCTGAATCTACATAATTAATATTTATTTTGGTGTTATATTTATATCCTGCATGTTTTAATGCTTCGGTTACTGATAAATATGCATCATGTAGTTCTACATATTTTCCTACTAATGATATTTCAATTTCATCTTTTAAATTATCTACTGTTTTAATTAAATCTTTCCAATATTTTAAATTAGCATTTCTTATATCAAGACCAAATTGTTTAAGTATTATTTCATCTATTTTTTGGTTATAATAATTAATAGGAATTTCATAAACATTTTTAACATCAACAGAATCTATTATATTAGAAACTGGTAAAGAACAAAATAAAGAGATTTTTTCTTTTATTGATTCACTAGTATTAAAAGGACATCTACATACTAGTGCATCAGGTCTTATACCCATATTTCGTAAATCCTTAACACTATTTTGTGTTGGTTTAGTTTTTAGTTCATTTGAACCATATATAAATGGAATTAATGTGCAATGAACAAAAAAAGTATTAGTACTTCCTAATTCGTACTGAATTTGTCGCAATGCTTCAATAAATGATTGAGATTCTATATCACCAACAGTTCCACCAATTTCTGTGATAACGATATCAGCATTAGAACTTATTCCTGCTTCGTATACTTTCTTTTTTATTTCATTAGTAATATGTGGTACCATTTGAACTGTAGCACCTAAATATTCCCCTCTTCTTTCTTTTTCGATAACACTTTTATAAATTTTACCACTTGTAATATTTGATGTATAATTAAGTTCTTCATCAATATATCTTTCGTAATGTCCCAAATCTAAATCTGTTTCACAACCATCATATGTTACAAATACTTCACCATGTTCTCTAGGATTCATTGTTCCTGGATCAACATTTATATAAGGATCAAATTTCTGCATAAATACTTTATATCCTCTAGATTTTAATAAAAGAGCCAAGCTTGATGCTGTTATACCTTTACCTAATCCTGATACAACACCACCTGTTACAAATACATATTTTGTCATATAATTACCTCCCTTAAACAAAAAAAATCTGTAGAATTTTCTTGAGAAATCCCACAGGCTCTTTTTAATTATACCATCAAAAGTTGCAAAATTAAAGATTTTATTGTAAAATAGTCTTAGTTTGGAGTGAATATTATGGAACACATTTTCAAAGATGAAAATTACTGTACCTTAGTTAATGATATTTTAAATAATAAAGATTTTATAAAAACAGATAATATAGAACATCATGGAACAACTAGATTTGCTCATTCATTAAGAGTTTCTTATTATTCATATATATTAGCATGTAAATTAGGACTTAATAGTCTATCTGTTGCTAGAGCTGGATTATTACATGATTATTTTATGAGTAGCGAAGACCGTACAAAATTAGAAAGATTTATATCAACTTTTATTCATCCAAAGTATGCACTTAGAAATGCTAGTGCACAGTTTGAATTAAGTGATTTAGAAAAAGATATTATTGTTACACATATGTTTCCAATTAATTATCGAATACCAAAATATGCTGAAAGTTGGTTAGTTAGTTTTGTAGACAAAGGTGTAGGATTTTTGGAATTCTATTATAGTTTCCAACAAAAATTTAAATATGCATTAAGATATGTTTATTTATTTATATTTTTAAAACTTCATTAAGAAGTTTATGTCATCGTAGCTCAGCTGGATAGAGCAATCCCCTCCTAAGGGATAGATGCGGGTTCGAGTCCTGCCGGGGACACCACTTAATAATTACTAACATTTTATGTTAGTTTTTTTATTGCTTGTTTTTATATAGTATAATTTGATATAATTAAGATGGTGATAATATGGAAGAAGATTTAGTATATAAAGCATTAGTTGGAATACATATTCCTATTACTAATTATAATGAAGCTTTTTATGTAATGGCAGCATTTAATTTACTAAATAAAGTTGTTAAGGAAAAAGATAAATATAATATTTCATATGATTTTAAAAAATATATTGGAGATAAAATTGTTGAAATACTAAATATTGAAAATATTAATGTATTTCTAGATAAAGATGTTTGTTATATTAAATTTCTAGATTATCAATTCTCATTCCATAATATTTCATATGGAGAAAAATTATTAGAATATAAAAATTCAAAAAAAAATATACATCAAGAATGGTCTCAAATTAGACTACAAGAAAAAGCATTTGAAATTTTTGAAGAAGCAATAAGGAGAATGGAAAATGAATAACGAACGAAATCCAATTGTTAATGTTTGGGGAGCATATTTTTTACTATTTTTATTAATGGAATATTTATTTGAATTAGGGCCTAAAACTGTTTATGTATATGCAGTATTAATCGGAATATTAGCTCTTTATGTATTATCTAGATTATTTAAAAAAGTATTTGTTAAAACAGATTATATTGTTGCATGGACAATACTTACATTAATATCAATACTAGTTCCATTTGGATTTGATTATATTGGTATAAATTCATCATGTACTGATAAACTTTGTATAATGAATTCTAGATTTTATGTAATGATATTCTTTAATTTAGCAATAAGTGCTTTAATGATAGTAATTAATATACTTGTATTACCAATTAGAATAATTACTAAAAAACGTTGAAAACTATATAATAATATAGTTTTTTTTGTTATAATTATTAAGAGTAAAGGAGTGGTACATTGAAATATAATAGAATATTATTAAAATTAAGTGGCGAAACATTATCTGGTTCTGATGGAAAAGGAATTGATTTTGAGTCTGTATTAGATATATGTAAAGAAATAAAAGAATGTAAAGATCTAGGATGTGAAATAGGAATAGTTGTTGGTGGAGGAAACTTTTGGAGAGGAAGAAGTAATCAACATATGGATAGATGTACAGCAGATCATATAGGTATGCTTGCAACTACAATGAATGCTTTAGCACTTCAAGATGGTTTTAAACAAATTGGTTGTGAATCACGAGTTCAAACTGGAATTGAAATGAGACAAATAGCAGAGTTTTATATAAAAAATAGAGCTGTTAGACATATGGAAAAAGATCGTATTGTAATTTTTGGTTGTGGAACAGGTAGCCCTTTCTTCTCTACTGATACTGCAGCAGCATTAAGAGCAGCTGAAATTAATGCTGATGTTATATTTAAAGCAACAAATGTAGATGGAGTATATTCTAGTGATCCTAAAAAAGATAAAAATGCAACTAAATTTGATGAAATTACATATATTGATGTTTTAAATAAAAAACTAAATGTAATGGATTCAACTGCTACATCATTATGTATGGATAATAATATTCCTATCCTTGTTTTTGATATTAATAAAAAAGGAAATTTATTAAAGGCAATTAAAGGTGAAACAATTGGTACAATAGTAAAATAAAAACCACTGATGTGGTTTTTTTATTTATAAATACCATAATGTATTTCCTCAATTTTATAACTATTAAATAACTTGTTTAAGTCTCCTTTTAAAATTCTATCTTTTGATGTCTTAAATTTAAAAGTATACATTAAATCTTTTTTTAATCTACTATATATTTCATCATCTAATTTAACATAATCATTTTCAATATATGCTATATTATCATCTAATAAATCATTTACTTTTAATTCTAATAAAATATAATTATTGCTATTATCGTAATACATACTGTCTATTTTATCTTCGTAAAATATTACTAAAGTAGTAAAAATAAAAAATATAATACCTAATAAAATAATAATTTCAATATTCTTTCGCATACTCTCACCTATATTTAATTATAGCATAAAATATGTTATAATGATATGGGTGATTATATGAATAACATAATAGAATACGACAAAAATTTTAATGAGGCAATATTTTTAGGAAATGTAGAAAATATATTTGCAAAATATCATTATGCTCAAGTATTTAAAGATATTGATAGAATAAGACATTTTATAAGTTCTGACTTGCAAAAACAATTAGAAATAAGAATTAATTCTCTCGGCGATAATATCCAATTTTATGATGAATTAAATTTAAGTCAAACAAAAATAATAAAAACAGAATTAACAGATGATAAAATTATTATTTATGTATCAACACTAATAAAATACTTAGATTATGTAATGGATGTTAATGATAAAATTATTACTGGTAACAATCAACAAAGAGTAGATAAAAGATTTATACTAAAATTTGAAAAACTAAAAGAATTTGAAGATATGGGTGAAGCAAGAAAATGTCCAGGATGTGGTGCTAATATAGATGTAAATAATAATGGTAAGTGTGAATATTGTGGAACTATATATGACTTATATAAAAAAGACTATATTTTAACTGACATAAAATATTATGAAGAATAAATAAGGAGAATAAATTATGAATAAAGGTAAAAAAATACTTTATACTCTACTTATCGGAGCATTAGTATTCATACCATTTTTAGTAAATGCTGATAGTGGTTTTGATACAGATTTTGGTGGTAGTTCTTCAGGAGGTTCATGGAGTTCTGGTTCCTCAGGAGGTTCATGGAGTTCTGGTTCCTCAGGAAGTTCTTGGAGTTCAGGATCGTCACATAGAAGTACATATAGCGGAAATTATAGTGATAGTTCATTTTTACTTACTTTGTTTTGTTTTATTTGTATCGTTATTGTAATTTATTATTATAAAGCAATGAATTCAGGTAAAGGACCTCAAAGTGATTTTGTGCCACAAGAATTTGATATAAATAAAATTAAAGAAAAATTACCTAATTTTGACAAAGAAGAATTTAAAGATATTGCCTATACAATATATGTAGAAGTACAAAATGCATGGATGAATATTGATTATAATTCGCTTAGAAATTTACTTACTGATGAATTATTTAATAAATATAAAACAGATTTAGAAGTTCTAGAACTTAAAAAACAAAAAAATATTATGACTGATTATAAATTAAACAATTTTGAAATAATCAATTTTAGTGAATCAGAAGAAAATTATATTATTACATGTTATTTAAATATTGAATTACATGATTATATTGTAGATAAAGATAATAATGTAATAAGAGGAAATAAAGAAAATATCATAGTTCATGATTATGAATTAACATTTGTTAGAGGTAAAGATATTAAAGAAGGAACATGTCCTAATTGTCATGCAGAATTAAATGATAAAGCATCTAAAGTATGTCCATATTGTAATTCTGTTATAGTATCAAGAAATAATAATTGGGTACTATCCAATAAAACATCAAAATCTCAAAGAATCAAATAAAAAAAGACAAATTAAAATTGTCTTTTTTTTTAGTTTAATTTTTTACCGCAATTTGTACAGAAATTACCTACTCTTGGAGTGCCACAATCAGGACAGAATTCTTGAGCAGCCTGAGCTTGAGCATTTTGGTTTGCTACTCCCATTACAGTTGCACCTGCATTTTGAGCCATATTCATGCCCATAAATCCCATCATAGAACCAGAACCATTACTAGCAGCAGCTTGCATAGCATCTGCTGTAGCGCTTGCCATTAAACCAGATTGAAGGTTTGCATTACTAAATATTTGTGCATCGTCAATCTTATTAACACGTCTCATAGATTCATCTGTTAAATTGATATCACGAATAGCAACATCAG
>JALERC010000047.1 GCA_022763805.1 Mycoplasmatota bacterium
TCACCACTTTTAGGATGTCCACCAGTAAATGCCCACTCTCCTCCTTTTACAGCACTTCTTTTTTGTATTAAAAATAATCCTTCATTATTTTCAATAAATGCTACTACCATTAATATAAAATATCCTTCAGGTATTTCTTCGTTTTTATAAATAGTTTTGCCTGTTAATTCTGTGTTTTCATTATATAAATCTCTTTTTTCCATAGTATTCACCCAATTACTAGTATAACAAAAAAAGATGAATAAATCATCTATTGAGTAGTTCAATATATGTATTTAATTTATCATACATTAATTCTAGTGGACTATAGTTTTTTAGAGTTAATAAGTTGTTTAGTATATTAGTAGAAAAACCACTAATCATTGAAACATCATTATCAAACACAGTAACAGGTAATCCCTTAGTACTACCAGCTACATTCCAAAAAATTATATTTGGAAGATTATAACCATTTTCTAAGAAAGATTTTTTCCAACCCTTAAAATTTGTTCCCTCTTTAGAATATACTCCTCTATCAAATTCCATATCTGAAATAATTAACAAATGACTAGGTAAATCATTTTGTTCTAAGTTATTTTCTATGGCTGTATTTAAAATTAATTCAAAAGCTTTATCTATATCAGTATTGTCTACATATGGTTTTATATTTAATACTTTTTCTTTTAAAGTATTACCTTTAACTTTATATAACTGTGGTTCACTTGAAAATGTTAAAAAATGATTTTTAAAAAATCCATTATTACGTTCTGCTGTATAAAGGGCTAAGCCTATTGATGTATAAAAAGGTATACTATTGAAACAAGTCATAGAACCAGATGTATCAGCCATAACTAATACATTAGAATTATAACCATTTAAAACATCTTTTTGTTTATTCCACATTATATCGCATAAAGAATCATCTGAATTTGATAAAACTTTTTTTATGATTTCATATGCAAATAAACCTTCAGTGTTTATTTTAGAATTACCTTTTTTTACTTCTTCTTTATATTTTTCAAACTGATCTTTCATGTTTTTTAAGAATACATTATTATATTTTAACATTGCTTTACTAGGAACTTTATTAAAATCAATATTTTGGTATTTTTTTTCTGTTAGATTTTTTTCTACTATATTAATTACTGTTCTTATTTTAGATAAAGTTTTTCTATATTCTTTTTCGTTCATGTTTAATTCTTTCATAATAATTTTAGCTTTTTTATTATTAGAATTATGAGTTCTATGGCTAGGTAACCATTTAGCTAATAATGATGGATTATCACTATTTATATCAATTAATAATTGATTTTTAATAAGTGATATTACCTCATTATGAATATTAGTATTTATTCCTTCTAAAATATAATCATATCTTCCTAATTCACTAATAAAAGGTAATATTTTAATAGCATATAATGGTTTGTTTTCACATAAGTATTTAAAAATTATTTTAAATATTCTTCTTTCACCTTTACCATTTCTTATATCAAGAATATATAGTAAATTAGCTAATGCTAAAGTTTCATTTTCAGATAAAGCATTATTAAAATTTGTAATAATCTTATCTTCATTATCATATCTAGAAACACTACAAAATAAATCTAAATTATAATTATAAGATGTATTATAATATTTAGAACCTTTAGTATTAATTATTGTATTATTTATTCCTTCTATTAAATTCATATTATTACCTCCTAACAAGCCACTATATTCATAATAATTAATTTTGCTGTGTGTGGCTTTACAAGACACTTTCTTATTTAATTATTTTATTTGCTGTATGTGTCTTTCTTTTTGACAATTAAATTATATAATAATAAAAAATCAAAATGGTCGCTTAAAAAGAGACAAAAAAACACCTACAATGAGGTGTTACAAGTTTCATATAGATAATTATTTATAACATCTAAATCATAAATATTATTTTCTAAACAAAACAAAATCACGTTATCAAATACGTTTTGACTTAATGAATAACCAGCAGAGTTTAATAGTTTATTAAAATCTTCTTTTTTTAGACATAAAGCTAAACATAGTTTAATAATTGTGTTTTTCTTTGGAATGTAATTATTATTACATCTAATTTTAGAAAATAGTTTTCTATCTATATCTACTTTATTATAAATCTCGGAATCTTTATGACCACTTTGATCAATATAATTGAAAAGTACTTCATTAAAATTCTTTGATTTTTTGCAATTTAAATATTCCATTAATTTTATATTATTCATATATTTGACCTCCAGATAATGAGTCGTTTTAAAATATTTAAATTGCAAGTTAATTATATAATATATATTTATTTTTTTCAATAAAAATTTATTTTGGAGTAGATATCTAATTACAAAAAATAATATCTTTACCCATTTTTAAAATTGTTTTAGTGCTTCATCATATTCATGTTGTGTAAATGCACATAATAAAACATTTATTTCATAATCGTTATAATCTTTAATAAAATTATTATATGCTCTTATACATTGTTTTACTGATTCTTCTACAGGGTTTTTTAAGTTTCCACCAAATATTCCTGAACTTATTAATGGTAATGATATAGAATGTAAATTATTATCCATTAATACTTTAAATGAATTATAATATGCTTCATATAATTCTTTAAATGCTTCTTTAGTACGTGAAAAATCTGGTCCTACAGCGTGAATTATATATTTACAATTAGTCATCTTACATGAAGATGTAATCACAGCTTCTCCATCTTTTAATGGCGTTTTATGTTTTCTACATTCATAAGTTAATTCTCTAATACCAGCTTTATTAAAGATTACTCCACAAATGCCACCACCTGCATATAATCCTCTATTTGCAGCATTAACTACTGCATCTACTTCTTGATCTGCGCAAGATCCTTTAATTAATTTTATACTACTCATTTTAATATTCTCCTTTATTTATTATTTTTCCATTTTTTTATAACTTTACCTATTAGTCTTCCTATATAAAATAATAATACTCAAACTAATATATATCTTTTTTCTTTTCAAGAATAGATAATACTCCTAATATAAACATAAATACTATACTTATAAATTTGTATGTATCTATACTAACATCATTTACTCACCCCTTTTATTATAATAATTATATCATATTTAATTGAGTCTAATATATATAACTTTTGTTTAAAAACCCTATAATTTTAACTAAATTTTCAGGTGTATTAAATTGAACCCAATCTCTATTTTTGACGAATTCCACATCTTTTTTCTAATTCTTTCATAAGTTACACTTCATATAGTTTATAACATAAAAACGGCCTTTATTAGCCGCTTTGTCATTAATTATTAGGTATTTCAAAGTCTATATGATATTCTTCTGGAACTTTATCCTCTAATACAATATCATATAGTAATGTTGAGTGTTTTCTACCGTCTTCTTCAGTGTATGAATCTCTTTCATTTGTAAATGTTCCTAAGCCAAAATATGTATATGGTAAAGTAACTGTATCTTCATTTTCCATTTTTCTAATAAATAGATGTACTTTCTTAGAATTTCTCAAATGTTTTTTTTCACTTTCAGATACATTAGCAATACTCTCCCATTGA
>JALERC010000061.1 GCA_022763805.1 Mycoplasmatota bacterium
TTTCCACATAACTACTCTTATATTATACACTAATAAAGCACATTATTTACTATTTTTTAAAAAATAGAAAATTTCGTGTCTTTTCAGTATGTACTAATATAACATAAAATTTTACTGTTGACAAATCTTAGAATGTCAAAAAAATATATTAAAAGTCATAAAATATTAAATTATAAATATAATATTTTGGTGATTGCATGAAAACTATTGGTATACCTAAAGAAATGTATTATTATAAAGACGGTTTTGTTTTAAAAAATTTGTTTGAATTTTTAGGTTGTAATGTACTTATTGATGATGATATAAAAAATGTTGATTATATAATAACTAATAAAAAAGATATAAAAGAAGAAAATGTTGTTTATTTGGATGCTGATTATAAAAATATAAAAAAAGTGTTGAAAAAATATGTTGAAAAAAATAATCTAAAAAAAGCTTACTTGTTGTCATTATTGCTTTATGCAAAAAAAAGAAAAGAAGAAATTATAAAAAATGTTGAAAAATTATATAAAAATGAGAAAAAAATATTATTAGTAGGGCTTCCTCATGTAATACACAATAAAAATGTAATAAATGAAATTGAATTAAAATATAAAAATATGGAAATAATATATAGTGACTTATTTGATAATGAGATAGATGTAATAAATTTTTGTTTGGAGTATGTTGATTATATAGTAATATATAAAAATAATAAAAAAGAGGTGTCTATCGAAAAACAAATTAACTATTAGTTAATTTTAAAATGTGTGTAAATATAAATTTTTGTGTAAAGTTATTTATACTATAAGTTTACATTTAATGTTAATTTTTTTATTATATTTAATATATTATCATTTCGTAATTTTACATTTAATGTTGATTATATTGTTTACATAGTGTATAGTAATGATTATTATATGAGTTGACAACAATTCTTTAATGTTGTATAACTATATAGCAAAGGATGTGAATTATGTCAAAAAACTTAGTTATAGTGGAATCACCAAGTAAATCTAAAACAATTGAAAAATATTTAGGTAAAGATTATACTGTAGTTTCTAGTAAAGGTCATATTAGAGATCTTTCAACTAAAGGAAAATATGGTTTTGGTGTAGATGTAGAAAATAATTTTAAACCTGATTATATAATTATGAAAGATAAAAAGAAGATTGTATCAGATTTAAAGAAAGCTGTTAAGAATTCAGATTTTGTTTATCTTGCTACTGACCCTGACCGTGAAGGAGAAGCTATTTCATGGCATTTATATGATGTATTAGGTTTAAATGAAGATAATTATGAAAGAGTAGTTTTTAATGAAATTACTAAAAATGCGGTTATTGAAGCTTTTAATCATTCTAGAAAAATAGATCAAAAAATGGTTAATAGTCAAGAAACTAGAAGAATTCTTGATCGAATAATTGGTTTTAGATTAAGTAAGTTAATTCAATCTAAAACTGATGGTTCTAGTGCCGGTAGAGTTCAATCTGTTGCTTTAAAGCTTGTTGTTGATAAAGAACGTGAAATAGAAGCTTTTAATCCTGAAGAATATTGGACTATTACAGGTATATTTAATGATTTTAAAGCTGAATTATTTAATTATAATCATAAAGATATAGAAGTAAAAAACGAGGATGAAGCTAATAAAATATTAGAAAAATTAAACAAATCTTTTACTATTGAATGTGTAGAAAAGAAAGAAAAGAATAAAAAGTCAAAACCTGTTTATACAACAAGTACTATGCAACAAGATGCATCCAATAAACTTGGCATGAATGCTAAAAAAACTATGAGTGTAGCTCAAAAATTGTATGAAGGTATTGATCTTGATAGTGAAACTGTTGGTTTAATTACATACATGCGTACAGATTCAACAAGATTAAGTGATGAATTTGTTAAAAATACATATAAATATATTGAAAATACATATGGTAAAGAGTATAAGGGTTATGTTAAACAAACAAAGAAAAAAGATAATGTTCAAGATGCTCATGAAGGTATTAGACCAACTGACATTAATAGAACTCCATTATCTATAAAACCATATTTAAGTAATGATGAATATAAATTATATAAAATGATTTATTTTAGAGCATTAGCATCTTTAATGGTTGATGCTAAAACTGAAAATACAATGGTAATATTAGATAATAATAATTATCAATTTAAAGCAACTGGTCAAGTTGTTACATTTGATGGTTATTTAAAAGTATATGGAGAGTATGAAGATACTAAAGATGAAGTTTTACCAGCATTTGATAAATACAAAACTAATGTAATATTATCAAATGATATAACTAAGGAACAACATTTTACAAAAGCTCCAGCAAGATATACTGAAGCTAAATTAATTAAAGAAATGGAAGAATTAGGTATAGGTAGACCTTCAACATATGCTAAGACAATGGATACAATAAAAACTAGAGGATATGTTAAAATTGTAGATAAAAGATTTGTTCCTACTGAAATAGGTATAGAAATTACTGATAAATTACAAGAACATTTTAGTCATTTAATAAATGTAGAATATACAGCTAATATGGAAAATGATCTTGATAAGATTTCAGAAGGAACTGCTGTATGGACTAAAATACTTGATGACTTTTATAAACAATTTGAACCTTCTGTAAAAGAAGCCTTTGATAATATGCCTAAAAAAGAACCTGAAAAAGTTGGTGAGGATTGTCCTGAATGTGGAAATCCTTTAGTAAAACGTAAAGGAAAATATGGCGAATTTGTGGCTTGTAGTAATTTTCCAGAATGTAAATATATTAAACCTACTGAAAAAGAAATTAAAGAAATTTGTAAATGTCCTAATTGTAATGAAGGAATGATTATTGAAAAACGTAGTAAACGTGGTAAAGTTTTCTACGGATGTAATAATTATCCAGATTGTAAAACTGCATATTGGGATTTACCAATAGGTGAAAAATGTCCAGATTGTAATGCTATGTTAACAAAGAAAAATAATATTATAAAATGTAGTGAATGTGACTATCAAAAATAGTCACTTTTTTGTTATAATTTAAATGGTGATAGTATGAGAAAAAAAATAATTATTTTATTATTAATGGTTTTAATAATTATTTCAGGTGTATTTATTATTAATAACAATAAGTTTGATGAAAAAGATGCTAAAAAATTATATGATAATATTAAAAATATAGGGTATTATCTAGATAATGACACAAATCTTTTTACAAGAGAATTTTCAAATAACATTACTGAAGGAGTTATGAGTGATGATTTTAAATATTCAATATGTTTCTTATCATTAAATAATCATTCTTATTCTGATTTCAAAAGACAATATAAAAAATTATTTGGTAAAACACCTGATGTTAAAAAATTTAATTTATTATTTAATAAAACTAATACTGAAGTAATTTTAAAAAATAATAAATTAGTTTCTAATAAAAAGTTAGACAAAAAAGATACTAAAGTTAAATTTTATGATTATAATGTCTATAAAGATGGTAGTATTATGATAGTAATTGATAATGAAGATTTTCTATATGGGATAGATTTTGATAACAAATATAACTTGATTGGTATTAAAATTATAATGGGGGATGTTTAATATTCCTCTTTTTTATGTTATAATTGTATAAGAATTAGAGAGAAATAAAATGAAGGGTATGATTTTAGGTTAGATTAATTACTATTCTCTCAAGTAACTAACATTTAATCATAGTAAGGAAAAATATGGAATTAAACGAATTAAAAAATATATATACTACATTATTAGATAAAGTTAATGAATTATGGGGGTCTCTTTGACACTGATAAAATTAATAAAGAAATTAGAGAATTAGAAGATAAGATGAGTAGTCCTAATTTTTGGGATGATAAAAAAAATAGTGAAAGAGTAATTCAAGAATTAAACAGTCTAAAAAATCAATTAGATAGTATTACATCATTAAAAAATGATTTAGAAAATGATTTAGAAATGATTTCAATGCTTGAAGTTGAATATGATGATGAAATGTTTAATTTATTGAAATCGAATATTCAGGAATTAGAAGATAGAACTAAAAATGAAGAGGTTAGTGTTTTATTAAATGGACCTTATGATAAAGAAGGAGCTATTTTAGAAATACATCCTGGTGCAGGTGGTACAGAAAGTTGCGATTGGGCTAACATGCTTTCTAGGATGTATCAAAGATTTTTTGATAAAAAGGGTTTTAAATACGAATTAATTGATGAACAAGCTGGAGAAGAAGCGGGTATTAAAAGTGTAACTTTTCTTGTAAAAGGAATTAATGCTTATGGATATTTAAAATCTGAAATTGGTGTTCATCGTCTTGTTAGAATATCTCCATTTGACTCAAATTCAAGAAGACATACTTCTTTCGCATCTGTTTCAGTATCTCCTTTATTTGAATCTAACGATATAGATATAGAAATCAATGATAATGATATTAGAATAGATGTTTATAGAAGTAGTGGATGTGGAGGTCAAGGTGTTAATACGACTGACTCCGCAGTTAGAATTACTCATTTTCCAAGTAAAATAGTAGTTACATGTCAAAATGAAAGAAGTCAAATTCAAAACAAAGAAAAAGCAATGGAAGTATTAAAAAACAAATTGTATGAACTTGAATTACAAAAAAAAGAAAAAGAAATGAAAGAATTAAAAGGAGAATTATCTCGTATAGATTTTGGTTCGCAAATTAGAAGTTATGTTATGTGTCCATATTCAATGGTTAAAGATCATAGAACTAATTATGAAACTAGTAATGTTACAAAAGTGTTAGATGGAGATATAGATAACTTTATTAATGAATATTTATTAAGGGGTAGATGAAATGAAGTTATTCGGTAGAATTAAGAATGAAGATATAGTTAATCAAATATATAATAAAGATAAATTTCAAAGAAGTTTAACATTTTTAATTGGTATTTTTATTGTTTCTATAACATTTAATATATTTATGATTCCAAATGATATTGTTTATGGTGTCGGAGGTATTGGAGTTATTTTTAAAAAGTTATTTAATATAACTCCATCAATAGTAATTTTAATAAGTTCAATTTTATTATTAATTTTAAGTTTTGTAACATTAGGTTTTGATAAAACAAAAAATTCTATTATTGGGTCATTATTATTTCCTATATTTGTAGAACTTACTGAATTTATTATTCCTTATATTAATTTAGGTAATACTGAACCTTTATTATTAACAATTTTTGGTGCTGCTCTTAGTGGTTTTGGTTATGGTTTAATTTTTAAGTCAGGTTATACTACTGGGGGTACAGATATATTAAATCAAATAGTTGCTAAATATTTTAAAAAATCTATTGGTACATCAATGTTTTTTACTGATGGATTAATTATTGGTATAAGTTTATTCTTCTTTGGAATGCAAAAATTTATGTATTCTGTTGTAAATATTGTTATTATTAGTATTATGACAGATAAAGTTATTTTGGGTGTTTCTCAATCTAAAACATTTTTTATAATTACAGATTCAGAAACAGCTGTTAAAAAATTTATTATGGAATATTTAGATAGGGGAGTTACTGTAATTGAAGCCAGAGGTGGATATACAGGTAACTATCAAAAAATGATTATGTGTACTATACCTACAAAAGAATATTTTATTTTTAAAGAAGGAATTGAAAGTATAGATCCTAATGCATTTTTTATGGTAACTGATGCATATGAGGTATCAGGTGGTAGAATAAACAGAAAAGATAAATAAAAAAGGTGGTGTGATATGGATTTAATAAGAATGAAAAATGTTAAGAAAACATATCATAATGGTGTTACAGCACTTTATGATATGAGTCTTACAATTAAAAAAGGAGAGTTTGTCTTTGTTATAGGACATACTGGTTGTGGTAAATCTACTTTAGTAAAAATGCTTTATAGACAAGAAAAACCAGATAGTGGATATATTAATGTTGGTGGAATTGATGTTACCAAATTAAAAAATAGTAAAGTATATAAATTAAGAAGAAAAATAGGTGTTGTTTTCCAAGATTTTAAATTATTAAATAAATTAACTGTTTATGAAAATGTTGCTTTTGCACTTGAAATTTTTGGATTACCTAAAAAAGAAATATATGATAAAACAATTAAAGTATTAGATTTAGTAGGATTAAAAGGAAAAGCTAAAAATTATCCTACAGAATTATCTGGTGGGGAACAACAACGTGTTGCTATAGCTCGTGCTATTGTTAATGGTCCAAAACTATTAATATGTGATGAACCTACTGGTAACTTGGACGAAAGTACAAGTTTTGAAATTATGAAAGTATTAGAAGAAATTAATAATTTAGGTACAACTATTATTATGGTAACGCATGATACTGATATAGTTAAGAGAATGAAAAAAAGAGTTATTTTACTTGATACAGGTAGAATATTAAAAGATTATGAGGAAGGAACATATAAGCATGAAGGTTTGTAGAATATTAGGAAGAAATATAAGAGACTCGTTTAAAGGAGTTATTAGAAATTTTTCATTATCATTAGCATCTATTTCATGTATTACAATAACATTAATTGTTGTTTCAATCTCAATAATACTTTCATATAATGTTAATTCATTTGCTGAAAATGTTGAAAAGGATGTTACAATTGTAGCATTCATGAAAAATGATATTACTGATGAAGAAAAAGATGATGTTTTGGAACGTATTAAAGAAATTAATGGTATTGATTCTATTACATATCAATCGAAAACAGATATTGCAGCAGAGATGATGGCTTCTTCTGAGGATTTGAAAAATATATTATCACAGTATGATGAATCAACTTCTCCATTACAACCTACATATCAAGTTAAAGTTAAAAATATAGAAGAAATTGGTAAAATTGCATTAAAGATTAAAAAAATTAAAGGTGTAGATATTGTAAAATATGGTGAAGGAATGGTTGAACAATTAGTTTCTGTATTTGATATTGTTAGAAAGATTACAATTGGTATGGTTATTGCACTTATAATTGTTACTGCTTTCTTAATTTCAAATACTATTAAGATTACTATTTTTTCAAGAAAAAGGGAAATTGAAATTATGAGACTTGTTGGTGCTTCAAATATAAATATTAAAATACCTTTTATTTTTGAGGGGTTATTCTTAGGTGTTTTAGGTTCAGTTATACCGATAATAATTACTACATATGGTTATACAGCATTATATAAAAAATTTAGCGGACAATTATTTTCACCTTTTATAAAACTTATAAAACCAACACCATTTATTTATGAGATTTCATTAACACTTATTATAATTGGTGTATTAGTAGGTATGTATGGTAGTTTAAAAGCTGTTAGAAAGCATTTAAAAATTTAATGAAAAGAAATATTATAATTATATCATTAGTACTTTTTATATCTATTAGTTTTGTTGTTATAAATGAAATAAATACAAGACCTAAATTAAATTTGGTTAAGGACGCTAAAAAAATAAAAGAAGTATTAGAAAATACTAAAAGAAATGGTCATGAAGAAATAATAATAAATGATGGATATAAAATTAATGATAAAAAATATAATGTTAAAGGATATGGAGTAATCTTTTTAGAAAGTGATTACTCTTTCTTTTTACAGAGAGATGGAATGTGTGTTATGAAAATGATATATAGTGATGATATTATGTTTCAAGATACACCTTGTCCAGAATATAGAATGGTTAGACAGTTTAAACTTCCGCTAGATGAAGAATTTTATAAATTAGGTGATAGCTATTATTTTAGAGGAAAAAATCCGAAGAATTATATTGAATATAATAATGAATTATATAGAATATTAGAACTTAATAAAAATTATATAAGAATAATTTCTAGTTCATTTATTGGTGATGGTAAAATATCTGATGCTATTTATAAAAAAACATTGTATAAAAATAAGAGTTTTATTATAAAAAATAAAAATTATGAAATTATTACATTAGAAAATGTTATATATAAAAATGGTGAAGGGAAAATAGAACATCCTTATGAGGTGGAAGATATATAAAAGTTACATTAATATATCTTAGTTATATATAATAAAAAACATAAAATTAAGAAACTAAATTAATTTTATGCTTTTTTTTTTATATTATTCTATGTTAGAATAAATAAACTAAGAGGGTGATTTAATGAATTTTTTAAGTGGAAATATTTCATTATTAAAAAAAGAACAAGTTAACGGAAATAATTGTATAAATTTTTTTAGGGTTTATGGTAAAAAAGCAGCTGCTACAGATTTTGCAGTTTTATTAGGTGCTATTGTAGGTCATAGATCATATGGTTATGGTGATCTTAATTATGGTAGGACAGCAGCATGGAGTTTAATTGATGATTATTATGGTGACACTTATATTATTAATATAAATGGTTATATTGCAAGTAATCATGCTAATAAGCGTATTAATGGTATTAGACCTATAATTCCTTTAGATATTGTTCCAAAAAATTTATTAAAAAATAAAAAAAATACAAATGGTTATTACGAAGTTGAATTTGGTGAATACCCACAAAGTGCGTGTAAAGGAAATTTATCAAAAGAATTAGAAGATTTATATCCAAATAAACTTAAAAGAACAGGGAAAAAATATACTGTTGATGGATGTGGAATTTATGAATATGATAGAGCATTTCAACCTACTGAAATTGTAGAATTTGAATATAATAATGAAAGATATGTTAGGGTTAATTCAGATGATATAAATGGCAAATTATTTTTTTCTAATTCAGAAATAATTAATCCTTCAAATAGCTATTGGATCAAAGTAGAACCTATTAAATGGATAATAGATGAAGCTTCAAATTTATTAATATGTAAAGATTTAATTGCATCAGGAATTAGATTTTGTGATGCAAAAAAATATAGTGGTAATTTTGAAGATACTGAAATATATAAATATTTAAATCATTATTTTGCACGTGATATTTTTAATAGAGAAATGATTACAGAATATAATAATTCAGTTAGCGATTATATTAATCCAATTGAAAATAATAATATCGATAGTGATTTTAACAATCCATATGGATTAGATTTTGAAGAAATTAAGGAAGAAGATATTATTAATGGTGCGATTGATGCTGACATTCCTGTATTTTTACATGGTAAATCATCTGATGGAAAAAGTGCTAGGGTTAAAGCAATTGATCCTGATTTAACAATAATATACTTAAGAAATGCTACTCCAGATAGTTTAAATGGTAAATCAGTATATAATGAAAAAACTGGTGAAATGATAGATATTAAACCTACTTGGTTAAAAAAATTAGAAGATAAATGTAACAATGAACCAAATAAAAATCATATATTA
>JALERC010000087.1 GCA_022763805.1 Mycoplasmatota bacterium
TTAGTAATTAAAGATGCAAATGGTAAAGAAATTGACAGATGGGTTTCTACAAATGAAGTTCATTATGTTGAATTAGAAAAAGGTACATATACTTTAACAGAAGTTATTGCACCAAAAGGTTATGTTTTATCAACTGAAACAATTACATTTACAGTTGATGAAAATGGTAATGTTGATAAACCAGTAATTATGTATAATACTAAAGCTGTAGAAGTTCCTATTACAGATGCAAATGTTCCAATGATCGTTTACTTAATCGGAGCATTAGGAATGATCTTTGGATTTACAAAAGTATTAAAAAATGCAAAATTACAATAAAAGAAAACAAAGTATTATAATAGGATATCTAGTATTGGCTATTAGTATAGGTTTATTATCATATAATTACTTAAACGAAAAAAAAGAAAAAGTCTTTAATGATGTTAATCTAGAATATTATGCTTTAGCTAACCCTGTCGAAGCAAAAGATGATAAAATAGACAACCTAGAATCTGATAAGGAAAAAGTTAAAGAAGAAGAAGAACCTATTGTTAATAATTATTCAAACTACTTTATTGGTATTTTAGATATACCTAAAATCAATTTAAGTAGGGGATTTGTAAATCCTAGTTCTTCTGAAAATAATGTTGATAAAAACATTGAAATTGTTAAGACATCTGATATGCCAGATGTTGATAAAGGTAACTTTATATTAGCTGCCCATTCGGGTAACTCTTATGTTAGTTATTTCAAAAATCTTTATTTATTAAATAATGGAGATTATGTATATGTTACTTATAATGGCGTTAAATATACATATCAAATAAAAAATATCTATTTACAAGTTAAAACTGGTCAAATTGGTATTTATAGAGATGTTAATAAAACAACATTAACTTTAGTAACTTGTACGAAAAATGATGAAGCACATCAAACAATCTACATTGCTGAATTAATTAATAAAAATTAGTTATCATGAATGAAAAGGGGGGGTTATTTATGATACAATTAAATTTATTTGAAAAAATACAAACTTTATTTGATATTATAAAGTCATCTCGTCTTTTCATTGTATCATTTATAGTATGTATTTCATTAATTACTATAATGTTTTTAGATTATAAAAGTAATAAAAAGGTAAATGATAAATTATTTGTAGGAGTCTTTATTTCATCAATAATTTTTATCATAATGAAATATGCAAATGGTATATTATTATTATCAGATAATTTAGTTGAAGAAGTTATCGAAGCTATCTACTTTCCAAATTTAACAGTATATTTAACAATGGTTATATTTGTAAATATAATATGTATATATACACTTATTAAAAATAAATATTATGCTTATAAATTAATAAGTACAGTATCAGCTACATTAATTGATTTTAATTTTATCTTAACATTAGATACTATTATTAAAAATAATATTGATGTATATGAAAAATTAACAGTATATAGTAATAAAGAGTTATTAGTTCTTATTCAACTTACAAGTATGATTTTTACAATTTATGTATTTTTAATTGGGTTTGTAAAATTAGTAAATATTACTATTAAAGAACAAAATGTACCACAAGAAGAACAAGTTAAGAAGATACCAGATTATGTTATCCCAGAACCATTAAAAATGGTATCAGTATATAATAATGAAGCATTCGTACCTGTAGAGAATATTACTTGTGAAGTAAAAAATGTCACTGGAGAAGAATTATATCAAATGTTTAATCGCGGTGAAAATTTAACAAGAGAACAATATACAATTTTAAAAAATTATATTATGACTAAATAGAGAACAATGGTTCTCTTTTTTTGTTGAATAAATTTTAAAAAAATGATATACTTAAATAGAAAATAGGAGGAGTAGAAAATGAAAAAAAGAAATTATATTATGGATTTTGCTATTGGATTATTCGCAATAGTAATGATTCTATTTTCAGCTAAAAGTTTAAAATTTAATAATTTTAAAGAAATTAAAGATGTTGAAAAACAAGCTAGTGGTAATCCACCTGCTAATGTTGTTTTTTCAGCTACAAACTTTAGTACTGAATATGGAACACTCGTAGGATTTCCTATGATACATGGTTATGCTGATGCTACTTTTGGCACTCAAACTGGATTTTGTTTAGATGCTACAAAAGAAGCTCCTCGATCAAATGTAACATATTCAAATCCTACTGCAGTAAATGCAAGTCTTGCATATATAGTTAAAGATGCATTAGACAAAGGTATTATTGGTAATGTAAGTAATTTAACAGACACATCAGATATTAATGCTTCTGGTACAACACAAATTAAGTATTATGCTTATCAATTAGCAGTACATATTTTAAATGGTCAACAAGGTGGAACGGCTGGAGCTTTTGATAACATAGCAGATTCAACTCAACAACAAAATGCTATAGATTATACAGTTGATCTTGTTAATAGAGCAAGAGCATATAATAACTCTAATCCAACAGTTACATTTGGTGGACCATACACATTAAATAAAGTTGATGGTCAATCATATTATGAAACATCAGCAATTACTGTTAACTCTAATACTACTGGTGCTACTATTACATTATCATTAGAAAATGCTTTAGCAGGAGCAGGAATTTATAAAGATGGAGTTGCTGTTACACAAGTAACTGCTGGGGACTCAATTACTGTTAGAGTTCCAGCATCAAGTTTAACTAATCAAAATCAACAATTTACAATTAAAGGTGATACAACAAAAACAATTTATAATGTATATCAATATCAACCTGATGATACTCAATATCAACCAATTATGACACCTGAGTATTATGAAACAACTGTTCAAGGTAGTGGTAATACAACAGTTCAAGGTCAATTAGAAGAAGAACCACCTGTTGAACCAACTTATAGTATTACTATTAATAAAAAAGATGATAGTAATAATATGCTAGCAGGTGCAACTTTAGCACTTTATAATGGTGATCAATTAATTGAACAATGGGTTTCTACAACAAGTGCAAAAACAATTAATGATATCAAAGCAGGAACATATACAATTAAAGAAATAAATGCTCCAAATGGTTATAATAAAAGTCAAGATTTAACAATTACAGTTGATGCAACACATTTAACATTTGATGTTATAAATGTAGCTGTACCTGAAGAAAAAGGATCAATCACTGTTACTAAAAAAGATAATAATAATCAAGATTTAGCAGGAGCTACAATTAAACTTTATAATCAAGCTGGTACTGAAGTAGGTTCATGGACTAGTAGTAGTACAGAAACATCACATACATTTACAGATTTACCAGTTGGTACTTATACATTAAGAGAAACAGGTACACCTGTAGGATATATGACAGCTAATGATATTACTGTTAATGTTACAAATGGTAATACTGCATCAGCTAACTTTATTAATCAACCTACAAGTGTTACTATTAAAAAAGTAGATGAAAATAATCAACCTTTAGCAGGTGCTCATTTACAAGTATTAAATAATCAAGGAACTGTAGTAGATGAATGGGATACTGATACAACAGGAGTTCATACAATTACTAAATTAGCTGTAGGAACATATACAATTAAAGAAACTGTTGCCCCAAATGGATATGTATTAAAAACTAGTACACAACAATTTACTATATCAGCAGGACAAGCAACAGCAGAACAAGTGTTTACAAATGCTAAAACAGTTGTTAAAGTTAGTAAAATAGATGCTGACACAGGTGCATTAGTAAGTGGAGCTAACTTAGTTATTTATGATGAAAATGGTGCTCAAGTAGCTAATTTCATTTCAAATGGTACAATTAAAGAAATTACTGGTTTACTTCCAGGTAATTACACATTAAAAGAAACTCAAGCTCCTGAAGGTTATGCTTTAAATGAAAATGCTATTTCATTTACTGTAACTGATAATGGACAAGCAGTAGAAGTATCAATGCAAAATAATAAAATAGTAGAAGTTCCAAGTACAAGTTCATCTATATCAAAATTATTATTAATTTTTGGTACTTTATTAATCATTGTTGGTGGAAGTTTCGTATATTACTATGTTAAATTTCCTAAAGTTGAACAGTAATAAAGGAATAACTATAGGAGTTATACTAATAGCAATAGGAATATCTTTTATATCTTATCAATATTTATTAGAAAAAAAAGAAAATGCTTATGCTAGTATGAATATAGAATTGTTTGAAGACTTTACTCCTATAGTAATAAATGATAATAAACAATTAAGCGAAATTACAAAAGAGGAGGAAGAGGTTAGGATAACTGAAGCCTCTTCTTCTACTACTAATAGTGATTACACATATTATAAAGGTGTTCTTGAAATACCAAAAATTAATTTAAAAAGAGGATTTGTTGATATGTATTCGTCTGATAATACTATTGATAAAAATATTGCTATAATTAAACCTAGCGAATATCCAGATAATGAAAAAGGTAATTTTATTCTTGCTGCACATTCTGGAACAGGTTATCTTGCATTTTTTGCTAATTTATATAAATTAGAAAAAGGTGATATAGCATATGTATATTATAATCAAAAGAAGTATACATATAAAATAACTAATATTTATTTACAACCAAAGGTAGGAAAATTAGAAATAAAAAGAAGAAATAACATAAGAACATTAACTCTTATTACTTGTACTAAAGATGACGAAGAACATCAAACAGTATATATTTTAGAAGAAGGAGAATAGTATGCTTCAAATTTCATTATTTGATCAGTTAGAAGTAATGATGAGCATGATAGTTTCATCTCCTTTAAATTTATTAATATTATTGTTCATTTCAGCAATTATTGCTTTGTTAATTATTGATTATAAAAAGAAACAAAAAATAATTGAAAGAATTATTCTCATCTCACTCTTTATTCTTGGTCTTATTATCTTTTTAGTTTTTCACACTGTAATTTTAGGACTTCTAGATTCATTTATGAATAATTTAATAAGAACTATATATTTTCCTAATTATGTAGTATATATATTAATTCTTATTACATCTAATTTAGTTTTAATATATTCTATATTAAATAATGAAATGGGATACTCATATAAAATATCTAATTATACATTAGGTATATCTTTAGACTTTATTGCAATACTATTATTTAATGTAATTATTAAAAATAATATTAATTTAACAGAAGAAATAACAATAAATTCTAATAAAGATTTATTAATACTACTTCAATTAACAACAGAAATATTTACCTTATGGTTTATAGTAATATGTATCATTTATGCAATAAAAAAACTTATTATGATTAAAGATAAGGAATATAGAAAACAACAATTAGCAGGTATAAGAAATATTAAATTTATTAAACCTAAAGTATATAGTATTGATAAAAAAAATAAATTAATTAGAAAAGAAGTAATTGATTTTGATGATGAAATAGTATATATAGATGAAAAAAAAGAGTAGCAATAAAGCTACTTTTTTAGTTTATAAATTCTTTATCATCAATTAATGATTCATGAAGTATTTCTTCAGGATTGTTTAAAAATACTTCTTCAATTCTATCGACACGGCATTTTTCTGCTTTTATGATAGCTTCAACTTTATTAACAGCATTTTCTACTTCATCATTAACTACAACATAATTATATTTAGTATAAGCATTAATTTCTTTATATGCTGTTTGGAATCTTTCAAGAACCTTTTCTTCACTTTCAGTACCTCTATTAGTTAATCTTTCTTTTAATATTTCCATACTAGGAGGCATAATAAATATAAATACTGCATCACTAATTTTATTTTGAATTGATAAGGCACCTTGAATATCAATTTCAAGTATTACGTCAATTCCTTGATCTAATTTATCATATATTTTATCTTTTGGAGTACCGTAATATTTACCACTATGTACTATTGCATATTCTAGAAATTGATCATTCTTAATTCTTTCTTCAAATTCTTCTTTAGAAACAAAAAAATATTCTTTACCATTTTCTTCTGTTCCTCTAGGTTCTCTTGTTGTCATTGATGTTGACATCCAAATATTTTTATTTCTTTTTAATAATTCACCATTAATTGTTCCTTTACCAGCTCCGCTAGGACCTGAAACAACAATTAATAATCCTTTATTGTTTGTTTTTATAATGCTCATAATAACACCATCCTTTAAATATTTATATCATATAAAATTAACGAAAACAATACATTGTGTCCAATTTGACAAAAATAAAAATAGTAGTATAATATACATCACCAATGATTAATTGGTTAGTCAAAATGAACGGAAGTGTAATATATTTTAATATATGTTGGTCATTTAATAAAATATAAACCTTTAATTCATAAGACGGAAGTGTATTGTTTAAATATGTTATCTAAAATTAGGGGGTAAATTATGAGAGAATTAGAAAATTATATAAACGATGTAGAAAGATATATAGGAAATTTCGAATCCGTAATATCAGATATAGAAAATAGTCATTATATTGATATTATGGTTGAAGAAAATAATGAGAAAGTTAAAAAAAGTGTTAGTTTTTATGAATTAAAACATTATGCACATAGTTCATATGTGTCAAATTATTTTTATGAAGTACAAAACGATTTAAGTAAAGCTAAACAAGAACTAGATAATTTAAAAAATATTTTAAGAGATTTAAAAAATAATAACTTTGCTGGTATTAATGAAATAACTAATAATATAATAAATAATAATAATAAATTAATTGAAGAAGCAAATAATCAAAAATTAGTTTATGATTTACGTACATTAGGAGATATGGATTATAATAATAAAAAATCTGATAAAACATATTCAAAATTATTACAAGAAATTAAAAAAGAATCTGCAATATTAGAAAATGAATATCATAATACAAAATTACGTAATAGTGATAAAGTAGTAAATTATGTAAATAATGAAAATACAGAATTAAATAAAGATTTAAATAAAATTTATTCATATGATGAATTAATGAATGAAAAAACAGAACATCATTCAAACGCTAATTTTAATTCTAAAAAAGAAGCAAATAATATAATTAGTGATATAAATACTATAGAAAAAAATATATATGATTTATTATATAAACTTTCTAAAGGAACTAATTATGTTGTGTATGATATTGAAAAATTAGCAGATATAAATGATTGTTATTTTGAAAGAAAATTATATGATTTAAAATACATTAATAATTTTAATATGTATTTGACTAAAGGATATGAAAAAGATATTTATAATAAAATAAATGATGTATGTAATAAGGCAAATGAAAAAATTGATGAAAGCGACCTTTCTGTTTCAAAAGAATTAGAAAATAATAAAACATCTAAAATGTTATGTATGAAAAATGTTTTAAAATCTAATTATACAGATTCAAAATTAATGAATATTAATGAAGCAAATAAATTTGAAAGAAAATTAAATCAAATGAATATAAATGAAAATTCAATTAATAGAAAAAATGTATTAGTAAATAGTAAGAATTTATTAAATGGTTTGAATAGTAATTTAGAATATGCTAAAAATGCTAAAGAAAATGACTCTGATGAAATTCAAATTAAATATGTAAAAAATTTAGTTAAAAACATAGATACATATAATAATAAAGAAGTTTTATCTAAAGTTGAACAAGAAATTATGTATATAAATAATTTAAAACAAAAACAAAAATATCTAGAAAAATTAAAAAATAAATTAATAAAACTAGAAAAGAAAGAAAATAGTACATCTATATTCAGTAAACTATTTAGAAGATAGAATATTTCTATCTTTTTTTGTGATATAATTTTATTAGGTGATTATAATGTTAGAAATAAAAAATTTAACAAAATATTATGGAAAAAAAATAGGTGTTAAAAATGTGACTCTAACAATAAATGATGGGGATATGTTTGGATTTATAGGTCCTAATGGGGCTGGTAAATCTACAACTATAAAGTGTATACTTAACATGTTGTATCCTAATAATGGGGAAATATTATTAGATGGAAATATTATAACTGATGAACTTAAAAAAGAAATAGGATATCTTCCAAGTGAAGTACATTTATATGAATCATGTAAAGTAAAAGATATAATTAATTATAATGATACATTTTATAAACATGATACACTTACAAAAGCAAATAAATTAATAAAACTATTAGATATTGATGTTAATAAAAAAATCGAAGAACTATCACTGGGTAATCTTAAAAAGGTTGGAATTGTTTTAGCACTTATGCATAGTCCAAAACTATTAATACTTGATGAACCTACGAGTGGTCTTGATCCAATTGTTCAAGAAAGATTTTTTAATATTTTAAAAGAGGAACAAAAAAGAGGAACAACTATTTTTTTCTCATCACACAACTTATCAGAAATAAAAAAAATATGTAATAAAGTTGCCATAATTAAAAACGGTCGAATAATTGAAGTTAATGAGGTTGAAAATTTAAAACAAAAAAATTTTGTAAATATTAAAATCATGGCTAAAGGAATTACGAAAGTAAAATTTAATTTAAAGAAAATTAGAATTAAAAAAATGGAAGAAGATTATATTGAATGCTCATATTATGACACGATAGATTCATTTATTAAATTAGTATGTGGTTTAGATATTGAACAATTACTAATTGAAGAGCCATCATTAGAAGAATTATTTATGCATTATTATAAGGAGGAAAATCATGATTAAAAGAGAACTTCTGCTGAATAAAAATATCTTTTTAATTTTTTCATTAATAATTTTTTGTATGATTGTTGGTGTTAGTTTTATTTATCCATCAATAATTGATTCAAATGCAAATATTGATGAAATGATTAAAGTGTTTCCGAAAGAATTTCTTGAAGCATTTAATATGGATATAATTAGTCTTAGTAAATTTTTTGGATGGTTAGCAACAGAGGGTTATTTGTTTCTTCAATTATTAAGTGGTTCATTATTTGCCATAATTGGAAGCACAATTTTGCTTAAAGAAAAAAGTGATCATACAATAGATTTTTTAGCTGTTAAACCTATTACAAAAAATAAGATTATAACTAATAAATTATTAAGTGGAATAATTTATATTTTAATATTTACAATTTTAACATTTATTTCTGTTTTAATTGGTCTACAAATTAATAATGAAATGAATTTAAAAAATTGTTTATTTATTTCTATAAATATTATGTTATTAAATTTATTTATCTATATTTTATCATTCTTTATTTCTTTATTTTTCAAAAAAACAACACAAGGTATTTCGGCTGGAATTGGTATTTTAATGTTTATGTATTTATTAAATATACTAGCAACATTATCAAAAAAACTTAAATATTTAAAATATTTTTCAATTTTTTATTACACTGATTCTAAAATTATTGTATTAGATAACAAGTTAGATTTATGTAATATAAGTGTTATTTTATTATCATCAACAATAGTTTGTATTTTAAGTTATATTTTATATAATAAACAAGAAACAGGGATATAATGAAAAAGTATTTATTATTTCTACTTATATTTGTATTATCTATTTTATATTTAGTAAATAATCAATCAAAGCCATTATTACCTCATTATCAAAGACATATGGGTAGTACGAATCATATTGTGGCTCATAGAGGATTTTCTTCATTAGAATATGAGAATTCTTTTGAATCAATAGATTTAGCAAACAAATCAAATTGTACTGATGCTATAGAAATTGATATTAGACTTACAAATGATGGATATTTAGTTTTATCACATAATAACAAATTAGTACTTAACAAGAATTCAATAAAAGTATCAAACATATCATATGAAGACTTTATGAATTTAAAATTAAGAAAACCTATTCCAGATAAAATTGATTCAAATATATTTGATTATGACTTAAATAGTTTACATATAAATAATAAAGTTGGTACTTCTACGAGTCTTTATGAAGTTTTAAATATTGTTAAAAATAAAACATTAGTAATAGATATAAAATATAATAAAAATATTAAGAAACTTAATGACAAACTTTTAAAAATAGTTAATAAAAAAGAAAATGTTATTTTACAAAGTAGTAATATAAATGGACTTAATGATTTACATAAAAAAAATCCTAATATTAAATATCAATACATTATTAATGAAAATGAGGATATATATAATATTAATAACTATTTATATGGTGTTTCAGTACGATATAATCTTATAAAGTATAATTTGGTTGATGATTTAATTAATAGAGGTCTAAAGGTATTTGTATGGACTATTAATGATACTGAAACATATAAAAATATAATAAATGAAGTTAAAGAAAACAGTAATAAATTATATTATGTAACAGATTATCCTGATATATTATGTAATTATGATATAAGAAAATTTAAAGAAATATAAAAACTAACTTAAAAGTGTTAGTTTTTTTTTTATAAAATGATATAATGAAATAGAAATAGGGTGGGGATAAAATGAATATACAAGAAATGATAAAAGACACATATTCTAATTTAAAATTTTATGTTAGAGATGTTGATATAGAAGATGAAATTATATATAAATATAAAATAGGTGATATTATATATGAAAAAGCATTTGTAGATTGTACTAAAAAAATATCTGGATTATCAAAAAAGGTAAGATATTTTATATTATCAAATAAAGCAAAAGATTTATCTAAATATGAAACTAAAACAAAATGGGGATTATGTGTTATAGATAAAAATTCAGCATTTAAAATTCTTGATATTTATAGACGTGGTGAAAAAACATTAATTATTCTTTTACATGTTCCTGAAGAAATTGCTGAACAATTTAAAAAAGTACATAGTAATTTCGATAAAGAAGTATGTAAAAAAATAAAAGATGAATTTGATAAATTATATAATAGAGAACCAGATAAAGATTTAAAAGATGACTGGTACGAAAGAATTAAATTTCCAATAGGTATAGATAATAATAATAATTTAATCAAGAGTAATAAAGAATTACCTGTTATTACTAAAGAAAATATTTATGATGAAAATAAAATGATTATTGATTTTATAGATCATCGTAGAATAAAATATAATATTGAAATACTTAAAAAATTAGGATTACCATATAACGAAAAAATGGGTAAAATTCCTACGAATTCAACAACTGAAATAATTAATAAACAAGAAATATTTAAACGTTTAATAAAAGATTTTACAATGGCTACAATTTGTAAAAATATAATTACTGGTAAAAAACATCATAATAAAGATTTTATTGAGAAAATGAATAGTCTATATTCGTTTAATGAATTACTTCTTGATAATGAATTAGAATTTTTAGAAGCTATCAATAGAAATATGGTAGATAGAAATGATATAAGTGATTTAGTTTTATTATTTCAAAATTGTGCAATATATTTATGGGTATTAAAACTAATCAAAGAAATGCCATCATCATGTGTTTTATATGATAGTGATGAAATTACTAAAATAATATTAGGAAAGAAAAAACTAAATATTAAAACATTAAAGATGAGATCAAAAAAGGAAATATTAATGTATGCTGATTTAGTTTTTAGGTTTGAATACGCTTGTCAAAAATGCTTAATGGATGATATTAAGATTGTTAAATTAGATCCTATTATTGTTCAAGAACAAAAGAAAGTTTTTGAATATATTACTAATTTTAATCTAGATAAGATTTTAAAAAAACAAATAAATGTTAGATATCAATACAAAGATTTTGATTTTAATTTTCAAAAACCTACAAAGTTAAATATTACGAAGACAAAAACAAATGAAGAAGATATTGAATTAATGATTTTAGAATCTGATGATACAAAAATTAGAATGTGTTTCTTAGATTTAGGAGTATGTCCTAAAAATAGATTACAACAAGAATTTAGTCTAATGAAAAATGATTTAGAAAAAACTTTAAATATAAAAGAAATTACAAATATGAAAACGGATAATTTAGGTGAACTAATCAATGTTATTGGTATTCATAAAAATATGGGTGTATCACAATTCCATTTTATACTAAATAATCATTATATTAGAATAGACTGTTTATTAGGTAAAAACTTAAATTATGATAATATGGATGAAATACATAAAAATATATGTAATAGTTGTGCTATTAAAATAATACTATCAATAAAAACAAAAATGACTAATATAACTCATGCTAATGAATTATATGTTCCAATTTTAAATGATTTAAAAGATGATGATAATACTAATCTTAATGTTATTATTAATGCTATAGGAAATGGGTTAAGTGAACAATTAGTAAGTGAAGGAATATTAAATGATAATGAAACATTTAATAATAGAATTGATGACATAGTTAATAATACTTTAAATTATATGAAACAAGTTCTTCCTGAAAATGAAAACAATAAAATGTTTTATTATAAAGATTATAATAATGATAAGTTTGATTTTAAAATTTATGTACAAGATATGATAATTAATTTTAATAAAGAACTAAAAGCTGTACGACAATTTAATGTGTTTTTTATTGATAAAAGATATAATGAATTTTACCATTTGGTATTATCACGAGGGCCTCTTAATCAAACAGATATAAAATTTGGAGAAGTTAATTTAAAAAATGATAAAATTACAAAAGAATTATATAATAATTTGAAAAATATATTAGATAATATATGCTATAGAGATAACGAATTTAAATTAAATGAGGCATTAAAGAACTTCAATAATACATTAGATAATTCTATTAATACTAATTTAAAAATAAAATCAAAAAAAGAAAATATAATAACAGATTCAAAAAATTTATATAAAATTATTCTTACATGTGGAGAATTTGAAGAACCATATATAGATGAACATAATATAGAAATAGTAATAAATAATGAAAAAAAATTGATGTCATTAATAAAAAAATATGATAAAATTAATGAAGAATATTTTCAAAATAAATTAGTATTTAAAACATTTAATTTAGATGATAAAAAATATATACAAGAATTAATAAAAGTATTAAAAAATTCAATAGAACACAATTAGTTATGTGTTCTTTTTTTTATTATTGCATAGTATATTGTAGAGGTGATAATGTGGCTTCATATAAAGAAATTGTTACCAAAGCAGTAATAGGAAAAGGGAAAAAATATTTTAGAAATAATTATTTAGTAGAAGTTTCAGGTCCTAGTAACGTACTTGGATGTTGGGTTATAAATCATAAATTTAAGGGATATAAACAAGGAGATAAAATTGGTGTAGATGGATGTTTTGATGTAAATATTTGGTATAGTTATGAAAATGATTCTAAAACAGCTGTTATTAATAAAAAAATAGAATATAATGACATATTTAATGTAAGAATTAGAGATGATTCAGATATTACAAGTGATACAGATATTATTGTTAGAAGTCTAAAACAACCAACAGTGACAAGTGTTAGTGTTGATTCTGGAAATATTAATTTTGTAATTGAAAAAGAATTGGGTGTAGAAATAGTAGGTGAGACTAAAATTAAGATAGAAGTTGAAGAAGATGAAGAACCATGGGATGAAATAGTTGATGATGAAATAATAGATAAAGAACTTAATGATAATTATTTAGAAGAATCTATATGATTCTTTTTTTAGTGATTCTTTGAAATGATTAAAATTCCAATCTTGATATTTATTCTTATATAATAGTATAATATCTTCGGAAATGTATTTATATATATTAACTTGAGACATTATCATAAATTAATCATAAATTATAAATTTGTCAACAAAAAAAGGTGTCAATAATTTAGGAAAATGTCTCAAAAAAATCTAAACATTAACGGGAAAAATATTCTCGTTTTTGTTTGAAATTATATAACTTATTTAATTGATGTCAATGACAGGCTGATAAATTCATGTTCCACATCATTGACATCAATTTTCATAAGATATTTTTTGTATTTAACAAACGAGAAAATAAAACTCAAGCATATTGATGTTGATTATGACTTTTCTCAATTTGTTTTAGAAAAGAACTTAATTTCCATGGATGAGTCATTGGT
>JALERC010000094.1 GCA_022763805.1 Mycoplasmatota bacterium
AATTTTTCATTATCAATATTCATATACATTTCTTGATAACTTGACCACATAATTTCACCTCCAATCTATGAATGGTTATTATATACCAAATAACAAAAAATACATAATAACCTAGGGGTCACTATGTATTATAAAAAATTAGATACTTTAAATAGTATCTTTTTTTTATTAGTATTTTTTGATATAATTAAAATGGTGATAATATGTATGATTATAGAGAAGTAAGAGCTATAAAAGAAGGAATACTAATAAACAAAGAATATTACGAATTCTTACATTCTTACAAAGAAAATCAAGAATTAAAAGAAAAATTAGAAAAAAATAAAATCACTAAAAAAGAATATAAGTACTTAGAAGATTTAAGAGAAAGAAAAGAATTAAAAAATCATAGCGATGAAATGAAATTAATTAAATGGGAAGATATTAAATCATGGTATACACATGGTAAAATAGGTAAAACTAAAGTTGTTATAAGTGTTAAAGGATTAAAAAAAGATATTGAACCTAATTTTATTAGCAATCAAAACTTAATCTATTCTTTAGAAAAATATTCATTTGGAAAAGGTAAAATTGATAGAGATACTAGTTTAAAATTAGCAAATTTTTACCTTTACTTTATCTACTTTGTAATACTACTTATATGTCTTTATATGTTTATTAGTATAGTTTATTAAGAAAGAGGTATTTTATGTTAAAAAGATATGTAGAAAAATTCATAGTATATTTAACAGCTCTAGTTGTTTCTACTATTAGTATTAAATATATATTTAATTCAAATATTGAAAAAGAAGTTACTCCTGTATTACTTTTTGGATTCTTCTTAATCATTATTGGTATTTATATTTATTATATGAATAAGCATAATCAAAAATTAGATACAAACGGAGTAGTAATAAAAAGAGCATCATACTATACACACAAATATTCTGAAAATGAATTAGAAAAAATATATAATGATTTAAACAATAAAAAAATTACTAAAAAAGAATTTAAAGAATTAGTTTATGGTGATCCTGAATTATCAACTATAACTGTTCCATTTAATGAAATAAGTAATATAAGAAAAGAAAAAAATAAATACTTTATGCATATTGATTCATTACATTATGAAGTAGAAATTACTAATTATAAAGTATTAAAATATCTACAAGAAAATTGTAAATAATATAACTTGTTTTAATTATATTTTTTTAGTATAATACTCGTTTAGAAAGAGGTGTTACTATGTTCGTAGATGAGGTAACAATAGACCTTATTGCCGGTGATGGTGGTAATGGTTGTATGGCTTTTAGAAGAGAAAAATATGTTGAAATGGGTGGTCCATTTGGTGGTAATGGTGGTAAGGGTTCGAATATAGTATTCGCTGTAGATGAAGGACTTAATACATTACTTGATTTAAGATATAAAAAACTTATTAGAGGTAATAAAGGAGCTAATGGGGAAGGTAAAGGAAAACACGGTGCTAATGCAGAAGATGTAATTGTTAGAGTTCCACTAGGAACAGTTATTACCGATGCTGAAACCGGATTAGTTATTGCTGACTTAGTTAAAAAAGATGATTCAGTAATTGCTGCATATGGTGGTCGTGGTGGTAGAGGTAATATTGCTTTTGCTACACGTTCTAATCCTGCTCCTAGTTTTGCCGAAAATGGAGAACCAGGAGAAGTAAGAAGAGTAAAAATTGAATTGAAATTATTAGCTGATGTTGGTTTAGTTGGAATGCCTTCTGTTGGTAAATCAACAATTATTTCTAAAATAAGCGCATCAAAAGCTAAAATTGCAGCATATCACTTTACTACTTTATCTCCTAATTTAGGTGTTGTTAAAACTAAGGATAATAGATCATTTGTTGTTGCAGACATGCCTGGATTAATTGAAGGAGCATCACTTGGTGGTGGTTTAGGAGATAAATTTTTAAGACATATTGAAAGAACAAGAGTTTTGGCTCATGTAATTGATATGAGTGCTTGGGAAGGTAGAGATCCTTATTCTGATTATACAATTATTAATAAAGAACTTGAAAGTTTTAACAAGAAAATGATGCTAAAACCTCAAGTAATTGTCGCTAATAAAATGGATGTACCAGGTGCCAAAGAAAATTTAGAAGAGTTTAAGAAAAAAGTAAAAGATGTTGAAATATTTGAAGTTAGTGCTATGAATAATGAAGGAATGGATAATTTATTAATTCATTTAGCAGATATGCTTGATAATATTGAAAAATTACCATTATATGAAGATGAAGAAATTGAAAGTCATGTACTTTATAAATTTGAAAGAGAACAACCATTTACTATTACTCACGAAGGAAATGAATGGGTAATTCGAGGAAAAGAAGTAGAAAAACTTCTAAAAATGACTAGATTTACAAGTGATGAAGCAGCAAATAGATTTGCTAATAAATTAAGAAAAATGGGAATCGATGATAAACTAAGAGAATTAGGAGCACAAGAAGGAGACACAATTAGAATCTTAGATTTTGAATTTGAATATCAAGAATAGAGGTATTAAAATGAATGATTTAAAAGTTTATAAAAATATTGAAAAAGTATTAATAATTATTTTGGTTTTAATTGTTACTTGTAGTGTTACTAAAGTTTTCTCAGGTATTATTGAAGACAAAGTAACAAAATCAACATGCTCAGCACTTAATGGTGTTTATGTTGTAGGAACACATGCCGGACAAAGTTATTGTGATTATAGAAAATAGTGTTTTACACTATTTTTTCTTGTTATAATATTTTAATTTTGATATAATTTTAATAGTAAAGAAACTGTAATTTTTATAAAAAATTATTTAAAATAGCATTAAAAATGTTGTATAATATTATTGTTAAGGAGGATAAAAATGAAATATTATTTAGTAGGAATAAAAGGTGCTGGAATGAGCGCTTTAGCACTTATTTTAGATGACCTAGGTTATAAAGTAGTAGGGTATGACGATATGAAAGAACATGCTTTTACAGAAGATAAATTAGTTGAAAGAGGAATTAAAATTTATACAGATGAAAACGATTGTATTGATGAGAATACAATTGTAGTAAGAAGTACAGCTATTAAAGAATATCATAGAGAAATAGAAAAAGCTAAAAAATTAGATTTAAAAATTTATGAATATAATCAAATGCTTGGAAAATTAGCTAATATGTTTGACTTAATAACTGTTGCTGGTTGTCATGGTAAAACAACTACTACATCTTTAATTGCACATGTATTAGGAAATATGGGTGGATGTAATTATTTAATTGGTGATGGACATGGACATGCTAGCAAAGATGTTCGTAAATTTGTAATTGAAGCATGTGAATATTGTAGACATTTCTTAGTATACGAACCTGATTATGCTATTATTACTAATATAGATTTAGATCATGTTGATTATTTTAAAGATATGCAAGATGTTATTGATGCTTATCAAGAATATGCTAATAAAGCTGAAAAAATGGTAATAGCATGTGGAGATGACCCATATACAAGAATGTTAGATGTAAATAAACCATTATTTTTCTATGGTATAGGTGAAGATAACGATATAGTAGCAAAAAATGTTGAGTATACAAGTAAGGGTACAACATTTGATGTATTTGTTGAAGAAAATTATTATGGCCACTTTGATTTACCAATCTTTGGTAAACATATGGTATTAAATGCTCTTGCAGTAATTGGATTATGTTATTATGAAAGATTTGATGCTAAAGAGGTAGCACGTAATATTAAATCATTTAACGGAGCTAGTAGAAGATTTACTGAAGAATTTATTGGTTCAAACGTAATAGTTGATGATTATGCACATCATCCACAAGAAGTTAAAATGACAATAAAAGCAGCAAAACAAAAATATCCTGACAAAAAAATTGTTGCGGTTTTCCAACCTCATACATTTTCAAGAACTTTAGAATTTACTGATGAACTTGCTAATGTATTAAATAATGCTGATGCTACTTATGTACTAAATATATTCCCAGCAAGAGAAAAACAAGAAGATTATCCTAATGTAAAGTCACAAAATATTGTTGACAAATTAAATAACGGAAGTATTATAACAGATGAAACTTGGGATTTACTTAAAGAATATAAAGAAAATACAGTTGTATTATTTATGAGTCCTAAAGAAATTCATAATATAATGAATTCTTATAAAGAATACTTAAAAGAATTATAGTATTCTTTTTTTATATAATATAAAAAATATTACTTTCTACTTTTATTTGTGTTATACTTATAATAGGGTGAGTAGAATGAAAAAAGGATTTACATTAGTTGAATTATTAGCGGTACTTACATTATTAGCTTTCGTTGCAATAATATCTGTACCTATAATGGATACATTATTAGATAGTTCTAAAAGAAAAACTCTTGATGCACAAACAAAGGAAATTATTAGTGCTGCAAAAAAATATGTATTAAAATATGAGATTGAATTTGATGAAGATAACGAATATCTTTTACCTTTAGATGATTTAAAAAATTCGGAATTTTTAAATGATGAAACATATATTAATGCTGAAACTAAAAAACCATTAGATGGATGCGTTTATATAAATTATAATGATGAATATGGAAAGTATAAATATGCATATATTTATGATTGTACTTTAAAAAATGATACTAGTAGTGACACTTGCTTTGTATTTGATGAAACTACTCAAACAATAACAGGGAGAAAGAATACTGATAAATGTAATAATGAACGATTAGTATTTCCAGCATCTATAAATGGTGTTAAAGTAAGACATATAGGTGAACCTGCAACTTCATATCTTAATAATAAAGTTGTAGGGGAAAATATAATGGTAAATGGTTTAGAATATGGTAGTAGTGATCATATTACAGGTGAGCTAACAGAAGGTGTAGATAGAGTAAGAAGTACTGAATTTACACCTATTAAACCTAATACTAGATATTATTTTGAAAGACTAGGAGTTGTTTCTAACTATGTAGGTTTTAGATTTTATGATAAAGAAAAACACTATTTAGGAAATGCTATTAGTGGTGAACCAGGTAATTTAAAGACTAAATCTACATATATTACTAGTATGGATAATGCATATTATTTTAAAATAATGGATCAAGCTGCAGATCTAACTAATACTTATTATCTAGGAGAAATTACTACAATAGAAAATGTAACAAATATAGATTTATCAAAGGCTATCTATTTAGAGTCAATAGGAAATAAAGCTTTCAAAAAAACTAGTGGTGTATCACTTACAATAGATATGTTGGATCTATCAAATAACGCTCTTTTAAAAAAAATTGGAAATTATGCATTTCAAGGGTCAAATTATTTAAAAATTAATAATGTAAAATTTCCAAATAGTTTAGAAGAAATAGGAGATTATGCCTTTCAAAATAATGATATTAAAGAATTGAATATTCCATCAAAACTAAAAAGAATTCAGCAAGAAGCATTTTATGGAAATGATATTGAAAGATTAGTAATTCCAACTAATGTTATGACATTAGGAAGTAAAGCTTTTGGTAATAATAAATTAATTACAGTAACTATAGAAAGCAAAGAAAATGAAAACGATTTTGTACTATTTAATAATCCATTTGCAGAAAATCCAAATTTATCAGATGGTTCTATTATTTGGAAAAATTCGAAATAGTATCTTTATACTATTTCTTTTTTATGATATAATTTATAATAGGTGAGATTATGAAAAAAAGAGGATTTACACTAGTTGAATTAATAGCTGTTATAGCGCTTCTTGGAATTATAGGTTTAATAGCAATACCTGTTGTTGAAGGTATTGTTAAAAGAAGCAAAGATAGAATCTATAATACTCAATTAGAAGAGATTAAAAGTGCGGCAAAAAAAGCAGTAACAGAAAATCAAGATATAGTATTAAATGGTAGTAATACTGCTATAATTTGTTTAAGTACATTAAAAGAATATGGATATTTGGAAAATACAAAAATAACAGATCCTCGAACTGATACTCCTATGAGAGGAGGAGTAATGGTAGAATATATTGAATCTACTAATTCATATACTTATGAATATGATGAAGAAATATTGGAATGTAAATAGAAGGGTGAATATATGAAGAGTATATTAAGTATTGGACATGCAGCTTATGATATTACAATTTCAGTTGATGATTATCCAAAAGAAAATTTAAAATATAGAGTTGATAATAAAGTAGAGTGTGGTGGAGGACCAGCAAGTAATGCTGCATATCTAACAGCAAAATGGGGACTTAAAACATATTTTGCAGGTGTAGTAGGTGATGATTTATACGGTCATAAAATTGAAGAAGAATTTAAAAATATAGGTGTTGATACTACTTATTTACAAAAAAATAGTGAGTATTCAACAACTAATTCATTTATTCTTGCAAATAGAAAAAATGGAAGTAGAACAATTTTTTCATATAGACCAAGTATGATGAAAATGGAAAATATTGATTTTAATATAGAACCTAAATTAATTATTGTTGATGGACAAGAACCAGAAATAAGCAAAAAAGCATTCGAACAATTTCCTAATGCTATTAAAGTTATTGATGCAGGACGTGATAAACCAGAAGTAATAGAATTATGTCATATGGTTGATTATGTAGCATGTTCTAAAGATTTTGCAGAAAATGTAACTAATATTAAAATTAATTATACATATACTAATAGTATAGTAGAAGCATACAAAAAATTAAAAGAAATGTTTAATACTAATATAATCATAACTTTAGAAGATAAAGGTTGTGTTTATGAAAATAATGGTAATATTAAAATAATGCCATCAATTAAAGTTAAATCTGTTGATTCAACTGGTGCTGGCGACATTTTTCATGGTGGATTAGCTTATGCATTAGCATCTGATTTTGATATTGAGAAAGCGGTAAAATATGCTAATATTGCAGGTGCGTTATCTGTAGAAAAAGTTGGAGGAAGATTTTCAATCCCTGATTTAAAAGATGTAGAAGAAAAATATGAACAATATAAATGATTATAGAAGTGGGTTAATTAATCCTGATAATCTTCCGAATATAGATCTACATGGCGAGACAAGAGACATAACTAGGGTAAGGGTTAGTGAATTTATTAAAGATAATTATAAAATGAAAAATAGATTTTTTTGTATCATTCATGGAGTAAGTGGTGGTGTTGTTAAAGAAGAGACCATTAAAACACTTAAGAGAAATAAGCTTGTTCTTAATTATGGTGGTGTTTTATATAATCCGGGATGTACTGTTGTGGAAATAGATATAGAAAGACCTTATTGATTTGACATATTGGGTTAAGTGTGGTATCATACTTACACATTGTTAATTAAGAGGGGGTAAAATATTATGAAGGAGACTTATTTATTTGAATATGTAAATGAAAACGAATTTAAAAAACTAGAAAGATCGTTAAAAAAATATAACATGTTAGCATATAAGAAGTTATATTTCGAGTTCTATCCAGCATTAAAAGAAGGTAATTTCTTAGGTCAAGTTGTTTCAACTAATAAACAAAATGGAACAGTTACTTATGAACTTAAACTTCCAACAGATATAATGTTTTCAAAAGTTCATGGAGATATAAAATTACATTATTTAGTTTATGAAAATGAAAAGATAGTAATGTTAGACAAATTAACTCCAGAAGATATACTTACAGAAGGACATCAATCAGAATTAGTAACATATAAAGGTGTAATGGTATCTAAACAACATTCAGATAAAGATATGTTTAAAATTAATTTATTAAATATGATTCAAAAGTAATCATATTTTTTTTTGATATGATATAATATTACATGAAAAAAGAGGTGCAACATGAATTATAAAATAGTTTATACAGATTTATTCATAGAAAAACAAAAGATAATAAAAGAAAGATTTAAAAATAATTATAAAGAATTAAAAGATAATATTAAACTATTTAAAAAAGGCATTTTTAACGGCCAAATAGTTGAGAAATTCCTCTTTGACGAACAAGAACATTATGAAGTAGAATTATCCCATGGATTATTCTTAAATGAGCAAAAAGAAACCTTAAAATTAGCTATAACAGTAGATAACAATAGAGTAATACTTGAAGATATATTTCCAAATAATTTATTATATGATGAATGTGTTGGATATAATATAACATATTATGATGAACAAGAATATAATGAAAGAGAACTAATACTTAAGAAATATAATGAAGAAGCATATATAGAATTAACAAAAAAAATTTATCCCGCACTTAAACAAGGAATATTTTTAGGACAAATTATATCATCAGATAATAAAGAAAAATTATATAAAATATCATTACCAAGTACACCTAATAACTTAATTATGCTATATAAAGTAGATAATAAAATTGGAAAAATTATATTATATAAACTATCTAAAATAAATATAACTATAGAATACATAAATGACTTTCTATAGTTTTTTTTAATAAAAAAAAGTAGTATTGCTACTACTTAAATTCAACCGATTTATCAAAATCATAATATTTACCATTTATTTTCATATAAATATAGTATTTTCCTTTTAAACCTTCATCATTTATATATTTAGTAACTGAAATACCATTCTTTACTTCATCATCATTAAATACATCAACACACATAGCTGTATAAGGTTTTTTTGAGATAACTACATTATATATTTTTTTACTAAATACATTATCTAATATAATTTCGACTTCATCTGTCTTTTTGAATTTACCACTTACTACTAATCTATCGATTTCTTTAGTAAATGTTAAATTATAATCTTTAATAATTTTATCACCATTTTTATTAAATAGTAATAAATATCCACCTTTATCTTCTGGCGTAACTCCAAGAGTTCCTAGATGAATACCTTTTTTAGGAGTGTATTCATTATCATTATAAATATTAATTTTTTCAGCCCTATAAGTATTAGTAGGTAAATTCATTTTAAATATTTCTTTGCCATCTTTAATTTCAACAGTAGTACTAGTTAATTTATCAAATTTAGATAAACCAGCAGGTTCATTATTTGCATTTCCTTTAAAAGAAGAAATACCACCTGAATGAATTAAATAATGATTTTCATCCAAATAATCAACATCTGAAATATAAGGTGAATAAAATGAACTACCTAAACTTTTTCCATACTCATAAACTTGTTCTATAGTCATATTATTAGTATCAATATGATAAATTACTCCACGACTATAATTATCATTAGCATTTATACTATTTTCTTTTAATTTAGATTTATTATTACCATTATCAAATAAGAATAAATCACCATTTGGTAATATTTTAGCAGCATGTTGTGCATATTGCCATTCAAAATTATCACCTACTGGAGTAAAGAAATATTTCTTATATTTTTTATCCCATCCACTAGGATCTCCAACAATCCAGTTTATTTCACTAGTTTCATAATCAATATTAACAACACTATCCATATGTCTACCTGATAAAGTAATTGAATCAGTTTTTTCATCATACCAAACAGAATTGTTATGAAACCAATCATAATCTGTAGTATAGTTTTCATTCTTACCTTGATTTTGAGGTAAAATTTTAGTTAAATCAAATGTTTTAACAATTTTTCCGGTATCTCTATCAATTTCTACAACATAATCTTCAACAGTACCATTAGTAAAATTATCACTTGCAACTAATAAATTACCATTACTAAGTTCAAAATAATCATGATGATATCCACCTTCAAGTGAATATTCATAATAAATTTTACCAAGCATATTCATTTCAACTAATCCAGTCATATAATATGGAGGATTTATTGATCTATTAGAACTTAACATTAAATTACCATTTTTTAAAGTACTAATTTCCCATAAAAAATAATCATCTAAATACCAACGAACATCCCCATTAATATCATATGCACTAGTATAACCTTTACTAGAAGGAGTAACGAAATATAATTCATTACCATTTAAATTCTCACTTGAAGTAACTGAAGTAGGTTTTACAAAATCTTCTGGTAGAGGATCAGTTTTTATATGTATTACATAATCTTTGTTATTAACATTAATAATAACACTATTTTCTTCCCCTGGATATAATCCATAAATAGGTAAATAATGTACTTTGTTTGGTTTAAATGTACTTGTAATGTTAGCATTAGTTGTTTTACCAAGTACAGTTACTCTTGGCGTAGTTAAATCTCTTGTTTCAAAAATAACTAACGCAGTAAGAGGTGATATACCATATGGATTAACAATTATTTTTGGATCATCAATTGTATAATTAGTATCCATTAATTCTGTTTCATCAACTTTATTTTGATAACTAATAAGATCTTGACGATAACTTACTGGTTGTGATTTTTCACAAAAATAATAAATTAATATTGAAGAAACACAAGCAGTAAATATCAAGAATAAAAACTTGTATTTTGTTTTCATATTTTCTCCTTATAATAATCTCATTTCTTTTTCACTAAAGAATGGTTTTTTCTTGTTTATTCTATCATAGAATAAAATACCATTTAGATGATCAATTTCATGTTGAAATGCTATTGATAACTCTTCTCTTGCTCTAATTTTAATAGGGTTACCATCTAAATCTAAGCCTGATACAGTAACACGAGCATATCTTGGTACATGACCATCTACATCTCTATTAACACTAAGACATCCTTCACCAGCATCAGCTGCAATCATTTCTTCTGAGTGACTTATAATCTTAGGGTTAACCACAACATAGTTTGCAAACTTTCCTTTTTCATATTCGTCAACTATAACAATAAGTCTTTTATTAATTCCAAGTTGAGGAAAAGCAAGTCCTGTTCCTGGTCTTAAATCATATTTCAATTCATATTCTTCAATTTGACTATAAGTTAAATGTTGAATCATTCTTTCAACTAATTCTTTTTCTTCATCACTAACAGGTCCTGTATAAGGAACACTTTTGATTCTTAATCTTTTGTCTCTTTCATCTAAAATATTTAATTTTTTAAACATATTCATCACCACGTATATATTTTATCACAAAAATACTTATTTTTGAATAGAAAAAGTATGCTTAAAGCATACTTTCAAAAACAGAACAAAATAATTTCATCTCATTCATTGTTCCTATAGAAACTCGAATATAATCCTCCATTAATTCGTATTTACCTTTAACTAGAAAACCTTTTTTATTTAGTTCATTAAGCTTATTTGACTTAATCATTATAAAATTTCCTACACTTTTTATATAACTTACATTATGTTTATCTAAAAAATCGTAGATATAATTTTTAACTTCATTATTTTTTTCTCTAAATTCACTAACAAAATCTTGGTCTTTTATAGCCTCAATTGCAAACTGTTGAATAATTGATGACATATTGAATGGAAGTCTATTTTTTTCAAGTTTTGATACATTTTTTTCATGAGTCATCAAATAACCAATTCTAAGACCAGCAAGACCATAAGCTTTAGAAAATGTTCTAAGAAGTATTACATTTTCATATTTATCAAGTAAACTTATAGTATCTGGTCTATTTTCATATATTACTTCAATATAAGCTTCATCTATTACAACAATTATATCATTTCTAACTTTATCTAAAAATGATGTAATTTCATTTAAACCAAGTAATGTTCCAGTCGGATTATTAGGATTTGTAATAAAAATAACTTTAGTATTATCTTTAATATTATCTATGATATTATCAAGATCAAATTTAAAATCTTTTAAAGGCAACTTGTTAATTTTAGAATTATATTTTTCAACTAAACTATAATAAATTTCAAATGTGGGAGTGCAAGTGATAGCATTATTATTTTCATTTAAAAAGGTTTTACAGATTAAATCAATAAGTTCTAATGAACCATTACCAAACAAAAATTTAGTATTTTTAATTCCATAAAATTTTTCAAGTTCAAATCTTAACTCACTACAATGATCATCAGGATATATAGATAAAATATGTTCATTAGTAAGTACATCTAAAACTTTTTTACTACAGCCATATGGATTTTCATTAGAAGATAATTTATAAACATTATTTATATGATTTTTTTCTTTATATCTTTCTATAGTATCTCCATATAATTCATCTGAATTAATTTTTTCTAGTGTGTATAATTTGTTTTTGTCCATAGTTATTCCTCCTTGTATATAATTAAAAGAAATTATATCACAAAATATTATATGCATTTAAGAAAAACTTGAGAAATAGAAAATATTATGATATTATCAATAAGACTGAATTAAGGAGGTAGAATATGATTACAGTAAGTAATATGAGTTTGCGCTTTGGTAAAAGAACATTATTTGAAGATGTAAATTTAAAATTTGAAGGAGATAATTGTTACGGAATAATAGGTGCTAATGGTGCTGGAAAATCAACTTTTCTTAAAATATTATCAGGTACTATTGAAACAACTACTGGTACGGTATCAATTGGAAAAGATGAAAGATTATCTGTATTAATGCAAAATCATAATGCATATGATGATTTATCTGTTATTGAAACAGTAATTGGTGGAGATAAGGAATTATATATTATTATGAAAGAAAGAGAAGCAATATATATGAAAGTTCCATTTACTGATGAGGATGGAATTAGAGCAGGGGAATTAGAAGGATTATTCTTAGATAAAAATGGATGGGAAGCTGAAAGTAATGCAGCAATTCTTTTATCAGGTTTAGGAATGGATATAGAATTACAATCTAAAATGATGAATGAATTAAAAGATACTGATAAAGTTAAAGTTCTTTTAGCACGAGCTTTATTTGGAGAACCTGATATACTTCTTTTAGATGAACCTACAAATGGTTTAGATAGTCATGCTATTAAATGGTTAGAAGAATTTTTAATTAATTTTAAAAATACAGTACTTGTAGTATCACATGATCGTCATTTTTTAAATAAAGTATGTACACACATGGTAGACATTGACTATGAAAGAATTAAATTATTTGTTGGTAACTATGATTTTTGGTATAAGTCAAGTCAATTAATTCAAAAACAAATGAGAGAATCTAACAAGAAAAAAGAAGAGAAAATTAAAGAATTGCAAGACTTCATTGCTAGATTTAGTGCGAATGCAAGTAAATCAAAACAAGCTACAAGTCGTAAAAAATCACTTGAAAAAATTGTATTAGATGAAATAAAACCATCAAATAGAAAATATCCATTTATTAATTTCGAAACAGATACTCGTTTAGGTAAAGAAGTAATAGTTTTAGAAAATGTATGTGCTAGTGTTGATGGAAAACAAGTAATTAAAGATTTTAATCTAACTATTAGGCCAACTGATAAAATTGCTTTAGTTGGAACTAATGAGATTGCAAAAACTGCACTTTTAAAGATATTATCTGGAGAACTAACACCAGATAGTGGTACGATAAAAATTGGATCAACAGTAAAACTATCATATTTTCCAAAAAATCATGATAAATATTTTTTAAATGATTTAACATTATTTGAATGGTTACGAGAATATTCAGAAAACAAAGAAGAAACATTTGTAAGAGGATTTTTAGGACGTATGTTATTTAGTGGCGAAGAAGTAAATAAATTAGTTAAAGTTATGTCGGGTGGCGAAAAAGTTAGAGCTATGTTATCTAAAATGATGCTTAATAAAGGTAATGTTTTATTATTTGATGAACCAACAAATCACTTGGATATTGAATCAATTACAGCACTTAATAATGGATTAGAGAAGTTTGAAAATCCTATTGTAATTGCTACATTCGATCAAGAAATAATTGAAACTGTAGCATCAAGATTAATTGATTTGAAAGAAGATTTATCATATATTGATAAAGAAATTCCATACGAAGAATACTTAGAAAAATATAATTAATTATTTATCTATTATAAAAAAAATGATATAATTTATAATAGGTGGTAATATGTTATTAAAGACAGATAGATTAACAATAAGAAATTTTAAAATTAGTGATGCCGATGATTATTTATTAAATATTGGAAGTAATAAATTAGTTGCTCAATATATGCTTTATCCTCTTATAACAACAATTGAAGAAGCAAGAGATATGATTAATTATTTTATTGAGCAAGATAGTTTTAAAAACTATCATAATTATGCTATAGAATATGATAATAGAGTAATCGGAACAATAGGTATCAATGTAAATAAAAAACATAAATTTGTAGAATTATCATATAATTTATGTGATTTATATTGGGGATTAGGATTCATGAGTGAAGCATTAAGAAGTTTTATAAATTATATATTTAATGAACTAGATATAGAGTGTATTTATGTTGAAGTTATGAGTTCAAACGAAAGAAGTATTAATTTGCTAAATAAATTTAATTTTAATCTAGATGGATGTGTAAGAGGAAAATATAATAATAGATATGGTAAAAGAGTAAATGTAAATGTTTATACATTACTTAAAGAAGAGAATTTTTAAAAACTATAATATACAAATAAAACCTATAAAGTTTACTTTCAAGAAGAAAGAGATACTTTATAGGTTTTTATTTTATTTATAATAATTAACTTAAAAAGTATAAAACTTAATCATCTATTATTGTACCCAACTACGGCAACCAATTATAATAACAAGTAAAATAAATAATACTAAAACAATTGCTGCTCCATATCCGCCTTGATTATAGTTTTGATATCCGCAACCACAACCTCCACCATAACCTTGGTAGCCACCATAATAATACATATTTATAACCTCCTTTACCTAATATATAATATTTAATATATGTAAAGTTGGTTATTAAAAAAGACTAGATTTATTTAAAAAGTTGTAATATTATGATAAAATTAATAGTAGGTGATTGTATGACAAAGAAAAAAGGTGTATCCAAAGATGAACCTAGTTTTATAGAACTAGCAAAGTCGAACTTTAAAAAAATGGATAAACTATTACTATTAACAACAGTAATACTCATAATAGTAGGAACGCTTAGCATTGTAAGTGCATCAAGTCGTGAAACTGTCGTAAGATATAATTATTCAATGTATTACTTTTTTAATAAACATTTAAAAATATTATTATTTTCATTAGTTGCATGTATTATAGCAATATTAATACCTACTAAATATTATAAAATACTTGGGCCTGTTGCTTTTTTAGGAATAACAGGATTAATATTAAGCTTATTTATTATAGGGAGTATAAAACGTGGAAGTCAGGGATGGTTTTCAAAAGGGGGACAACCAAGTGAACTTGCTAAGCCCATAATAATCATAATGATTGCTTTATTATTTGATTATTATAATAATTATATAAAGAAAAAGAAGCCTTTTAATTGGATAAATTATTTGATATATTTCTTATTGTTTGGTGCTGTATTACCGGTTATTACATTAATGCAAGGGGATATGGGTACAGCATTACTTACAGTAGGTATTTCAGGAATAATGTTACTTACAGGACCTGTAAGTAAGCAAACAACTAAAAAATGTATTATATCAATTATTATTTTAGGGATATTTGGTTGTTTTATATTAGAAATGTCAAGAGGTTATATTTTTTCTTCTGAACAAATAGAACGTTTAACAGAATTTATTAATCCGTGTAAAAAGTATGAAGATAGTGGATATCAAATATGTAATGGATTTATAGCTATGAATGATGGTGGTCTAACCGGATTAGGAATAGGTAAAAGCCGTCAAAAGTATTCATATATACCTGATCCTCATACAGATAGTATTTTTGCGGTAATAATTGAAGAGGCAGGGTTAATTACAGGTACATTTATACTTCTCATTTATTTACTAATGATTGCAAGAATATTAAATATTTCAAGTAGGACTAAAAACGTTAGAAATAGATATATATCTTTTGGAATTGCTGTATATTTATTTTTACATATTGTATTTAATTTAGGTGGTCTTCTTGGAATACTTCCTTTAACAGGTGTACCACTTCCATTAATTACTTATGGTGGATCGTTTACTTTATCATTCTTACTATCATTAACAATTGTTCAAAGAATATGTATTGAATCAAAAAACTAATCATATAATTAATTATGATTAGATTTTTTTTATTTGTATTTATAATAATAATTATAATTAAATATATATCCAAAAATAAATTACACTACTATTTTAATTATAAAATAATAGATACTAAATATAATCTATGTGAACTTAATTATATATATTATGATAATAATAACATGATTAGAAAGGATAAAATGATAGTTATTAAAAGTGATTGTGAAAATATTATAGAAGTATTAGAAGATTGTTACTTAAATAATATAAAAATAAAAGGATAAAAAGAACTTTTAAAGTATATTACCATTAGGAGGTAATATATGAAAAAAGTTTTTTTAATTATGATAATATTAAATATATTTACATTATACACTTCATTTTATCAAAATAATTTAGATGAAAACTATATATATGTTGAGATAAAAGGAGAAGTTAAAAAAGAAGGTGTTTATAAGTTAAAAGAAAATAGTAGAGTTGAAGATCTAATAAAAATAGCTAAATTAAAAAATAGTGCAGATACAAAATTTAATAATTTAAGTAAAAAATTACATGATGAAGATGTAGTAATAATTTATTCTAAAGAAGAGATAAACAATTTTGAAAAAGGTAATACTGCTGTTAAATATGTTGAAAAAGAATGTATATGTCCTAAAGTAAGTAATATAAGTTGTTTTAGTGAAGCAATTACTAATCTAGATGGAATAGTAAATAGAACAGGGAAAATATCACTTAATTCTGGTACAATTGAAGAATTTATGACACTTCCTGGTATTGGGGAAGGTAAAGCAAAATCTATAATAGAATATAGAGATACTAATAAGGGATTTAAAGATATTTCAGAAATTACAAAGGTGAAAGGTATTGGAGAAGCGATATTTAATCGTATTAAAAATTATCTTACTCTTTAGTGTCTTATATATAACATATTATAGAATTAATAATAAAAAATATATAGAAAATAACAAAACAAGTATTATAGGTATTGTTAGAAGTGTTAAAGATAATAAAATAGTTATTAATAACTATCAAGTAATAAGTAAAGATAAAATTAATATTAATATAGGATCTACTATAAAAGTAAACGGAAGAGTTAAAAAACCTTCTAGTAATACTAATTTCAATCTATTTAATTATAAAAATTATTTATTGTCTAAAAAAATAGATTATTTATTTTATGCAGACTCTATTAAAATTATAAAAAATAGTAATAGTTTTAAAAATAAATTTATAAACTATGTTAATAGTATTAATAATCCTATATTAAGTACACTTATATTGGGAGATAATAGAATAGATGAAGATGAATATGAAAAAATTAAAACGAATGGTATAAGCCATTTATTCGCAATTTCAGGTATGCATATTAGTTTTATTTCTTTAACGTTATTATTGATATTAAATAAAATATCCAAAAGAAAAAAGTTAAATTATTTAATTGTATCAAGTATATTAATATTCTATGCATACTTAACTACTATGTCTGCATCTATTATTAGAAGTGTTTTACTGTTTGTTTTAATGGTAACTAAATTTAAAACAATAGATTTACTATTTTATTTATTCTTAATGTTTTTAATTTATAATCCTTTTTATATATATGATTTAGGATTTTTATATTCATTTGTTAATTCTTTTTTCTTATTATATTTTAAACCTGATAGTTTACTTAAGACTTCAATTATAGCATTTTTATCTACATTTCCAATTACTGTTAATAGTACTAATCAAGTTAATATTCTAAGTCCTTTTTTAAATTTATTTTATGTACCATTTATTACATATATAATATTTCCATTATGTTTTATAGTACTATTAATTCCTAAATTAAATTTTATTTTAAATTTCTTTATTGGAATATTAAATTATTCTAATAAAATATTTTATAAGTATAAATTAATATTTATATTTAAAACACTAAGTCCATTATTGATTATATTTTACTATATTTTATTAATATTATATTTAAAAAGAAAATTAAATTATATGTTTTATTTAACATTTATATTGCTTTATTTTCGATTTAATATATATCCTGTTGTAAATATATTAGATGTAGGTCAAGGAGATTCAGCACTTATAGAATTACCATTTTTTCAAGGTAATATAATGATTGATACAGGTGGTAGTCAATATAGTGATATTAATAAATATGTAATTACACCATTTCTTAAATCTCGGGGTATTAAAAAAATAGATTATTTAATCCTCACTCATGGTGATTATGATCATATGGGTGCTAGTTATGAATTAATTAAATCATATAATGTTGGTAAAATAATTATTAATAGTTATGAAGATAATGAATTAGAAAGAAAATTAAAAAATGTTTACCATTTTAATAAAAATACTTTAAAAATTAACAATTATACATTTTATTTTCTAAATACAGCAAATAGAGATGAAAATGAAGATTCATTAATAATATATACCAAATTAAATAATTATAAATTTCTTTTCATGGGTGATGCTAGCGTTAATAATGAAGAATATTTACTTAATACATATAATCTAAATAATATAGACTTTTTAAAAGTGGGACATCATGGTTCTAACACTAGTAGTAGTAAAAAATTTATAGATGCTATTAAACCAAATAATTCCTTAATAAGTGTAGGAAAAAATAATTTTTATGGACATCCATCAAAAGAAATATTAAATAACTTAAAAAATTCTAATATTTATAGAACAGATATTAATGGAGGTATAGAAATTGTTTTATATAATAAAAAATATCAAATTAAAACATGTGTTTCATAGAAAGGAGAATGCAAATGAATGAAATAAAAGAATATACAGAAAAAATGTTTGAAAATATAAAACATATAGATGAGAATGGTAATGAATACTGGAGTGCTAGAGAATTACAAAATGTATTACAATATAAAGAATGGAGAAAATTTGAGGGCGTAATTAATAAAGCTAAAAAAGCTTGTGAAAATTCCAATATTAAAGTGTTTGAACAATTTGTCGGCTCCGACAAGTTGTCAAAAAGAGCAAATAATACAGTTGTAAAAATAGGTGATTATAAATTATCGAGGTATGCATGTTACCTTGTTGCGCAAAATGGTGATTCTAGAAAAGAAGTAATTGCATTAGCTCAAACATATTTTGCAATTCAAACAAGAAAACAAGAACTTTCTAAAAAAGAATATAGCGAACTAACTGAAGATGAGAAAAGAATCTATAGAAGAAATCAAGCAAAAAGTGGTAATTATAATCTAAATAAGACTGCTGTTAAAAGTGGAGTTAAAGATTTAGCAAGATTTCATAATGCTGGATATAAAGGTCTTTATAATGGCGAAACTGCTAATGATATTTTTAAAAGAAAAAAATTAAGATATAGAGAAGATATTTTAGATAATATGGGCAGCGAAGAACTCGCAGATAATATATTTCGAATTGCACAAACAGATGCTAAGTTAAAAAGAGACAGTGTAGATAATGAATATACTGCAAATTCTATTCATTATGAAGTTGGTAAGGAAATAAGAGATAGTATTAAAAGAATGGGAGGTACAATGCCAGAAGACTTACCAACTCCTAATAAAAGTTTAAAAGAACTGGAAAAGGAAAAGAAGAAATTTGAAATAAAAGAATAAAATTTTATGATATAATCTTTATAGGGGGAATGATAGTATGTTAAGATTAATAGATGCAAATGATAAATATTTAGAGCAATATAAAGAAGCATATTTAGAGTCAGTAAAACAAATTGAATTAGGCAATATAAAGAAACATAGTATGATGTTTTTAAATCCTGAGGACAATGATATTATAAAACATTTTATGGATAGTAGAGATCAATCAAAGATACCATCATATTATGTTCCATCTTATGATTATTTTGCTGTTGATAATGAGAAACTTATAGGCGTTATTCATATTAGAATTAGATTGACTGATAATCTTTTAAGATATGGTGGTCATATTGGATATGGAATTAATCCAAAATATTGGAAAATGGGATATGGAAAAAAAGTATTACAACTTGGCTTAGAAGAGTCTAAAACATTGATTGAAGATGATAAAATTTTAATTACCTGTGATGATGATAATGTTGGTTCATATAAAATTATTGAATCAAATGGTGGAATATTAGAAAATAAAGTTGAAAATGAAGATGCAGGAGAAAAATTTTTAACTAGAAGATATTGGATAGAAAAATAAATGATGAGTCTAGAAATAGACTTTTTTTATTTGACTAAAATCGTTTGCATAAACGATAACCACTACATTGTGATTATGATCATATGGGTGCTAGTTATGAATTAATTAAATCATATAATGTTGGTAAAATAATTATTAATAGTTATGAAGATAATGAATTAGAAAAAAAATTAAAAAATGTATACCATTTTAATAAAAATACTTTAAAAATTAATAATTATACATTTTATTTTCTAAACACTGCAAATAGAGATGAAAATGAAGATTCATTAATAATATATACTAAATTAAATAATTATAAATTTCTTTTCATGGGTGATGCTAGCGTAAATAATGAAGAATATTTACTTAATACATATAATCTAAATAATATAGACTTTTTAAAAGTAGGTCATCATGGTTCTAACACTAGTAGTAGTAAAAAATTTATAGATGCTATTAAACCAAATAATTCCTTAATAAGTGTAGGAAAAAATAATTTTTATGGACACCCATCAAAAGAAATACTAAATAACTTAAAAAATTCTAATATTTATAGAACAGATATTAACGGCGGTATAGAAATTGTTTTATATAATAAAAAATATCAAGTTAAAACATGTGCTTCATAGAAAGGAGAATGCAAATGAATGAAATAAAAGAATATACAGAAAAAATGTTTGAAAATATAAAACATATAGATGAGAATAGTAATGAGTATTGGTATGCTAGGGAACTGATGCCTTTATTAGAATATAGTAAATGGGAAAGATTTTCTAATGCAATAAATAATGCCAAAACCTCATGTATAAAAAGTGGTTATGATATTAATGACCATTTTCCCGGGGTCGGGAAGTTGTCAAAAAGAAATAATGGCGCAGTTGTGAAAATAAAAGATTATAAGTTATCAAGGTATGCCTGTTATTTAATAGTCCAAAACGGGGATTCAAGAAAAGAAAAAATAAGAAATAAACAACTTCTCGATTAAAAATATTTGTTAATACATGATATAATAAATATGGGGGGTGTTATAATGAAAAAGATATTAAATAATTTTACAATTGAAAGTGCCACTACAATCAGTTATTTTGATGATATTGTAAATTTTGTTTTAAAAAACGAAAAAGATATTTTAGATTTTTTTAAATTGGAAAAATTACCACAAAAATTTAATATTATAATAATGAATTATGATGATTTTAAGGATGTACAAATTAAGGCATACGGTAAAGTAATAGATTATGTTCGTGGTATTACCAATGGAAGTACAAATACGATTATGATTTTGACTATTGAAGATCAATTAAAATATACAACGCACAAAAATGCAACGTTAGATGATACATTAAAAATGATTTTACACGAAGTTGTTCATGCATGTAATTCTGTGGTTAGTAAATTTTATTATCAAACGGCTTGGCTTCAAGAAGGATTGGCTACAAATTTGGCTAATCAAAATTATTTTTTGATGGATTTAAGTGAATGCGATTTTGAGTTATTAAAAAATGACTTTATAAATTACGGCAAAAATAATTATGCTTTTGCCTATACTATAGTGAATTTTATCTTAAATAATTATGATAAAGAAATAGTTTATAAATTAATAACTGATACCAATTATCTAAAGGATAACGACAATAGATTATTTGAAGAGGCAAAACAACATATGCTGAATGAAAAATTATCGAAAAGATAATTTTTTTGAATATAATTATCATATTCGTATGCATAAACGATAGTCACCACATGATGATTATAATCATATGGGTGCTAGTTATGAATTAATTAAATCATATAATGTTGGTAAAATAATTATTAATAGTTATGAAGATAATCAAAAATTATGATGATTGACTTTATTTTAAAAAAATTCTTAAATTTAATATTATTTCAAAATTTTAATAAATATATAGGTAATAAATTAATTTTTTTGAATAGAATATATATAGATAGCCGCTAATCGCAAGTTTAGCGTTTATATATAGATTGAGAGCATATGCTCTCTTTTTTTATTTTAATTTTCTTTTTTCTTGATATAAATGTGTACGTTTGTTATAATATTATTGTTAGATAGGAGAGAACGTATGAAAAGGGATGACTTAGAAAAAAATTTAGAATTACTTTCTTTAGATGAATTTGAAGAAGATGAATTCATGCTTAATACTCCTGGTAGTGATAAAAAAGACATTTTTGATACTGCACTAGATTTATTTAAAGAAGATGATGTTGTTGATACTACTAGTGAACAAGATTTTTTAACTGGTATTGAATTTGAAGAAGGAAATACAAAAAAAGAAAATAAACAAGATAACTTATTTGGTGAAGAATTCTTAAGTTTTGAAAAAGAATATGGATTTACTGAAAAAGTTGTAGAAGATAAATTGGATTTAGAACCTAAAATTGAAAAAATTGATTTTCCTATGGAACAATTAATAAATTCTAAAAAGGATGATGTTCTTGAAATTCCAAAAGAGTATAAAGAAGAAGTAAAACCAATAGAAAAAGTTCGTAGAAATAAAGAAGAAAGAGAAGCTTATGTTTTAAGTACATTAAAAGAAATTAAGAAAATTAATGATGAAGTTATTGTAGAACTAAAACTTAAAAGATTAGCTGCTGAAGTTCGTGTTCCTTACAAAGAATTAAGGGAAAGATTTGAAGCATTACCAAAACCACGTAAAAGAAGAGTTGTTATGGATAATGCTATACCTGTTATGGCAGAAGAAAATAAAGATGAAGTTATTGAAACTGATTTAAAAAAAGAAGATAAAAAGACTAAGAAAAAAGAAAAGAAAGAAAAAACTCCTAATGATGGAAAAAATAAAAAATTACAAATAGTTTTTTGTGTTATTAGTGCTATATTCATTCTTGGATGCATAATTTTCTATGGTGGTAGAATGATTAAATATTATAGAATTTATAATCCTAAAACTGAAAATGGAGAAAAACAAACATTACTTTCTTCATCAATTACAGCAAATGAAAAAATTGTAACTGAAGGTTCTGGATTATATAAAGTTGGTTCTAATTATGAATATAAAGGTAATGATGTAAATAATTATTTAAATTTTAATAATCAAATATTTAGAATTTTAAGAGTTAATCAAGATGGTTCAGTTGATGCTGTATATAGCGGTACAAGTGCTGAACTTATGTGGAATAGTAAATATGATCAATTTAATAAATCAGATGTTTATGATTATTTAAATAATGAATTTGTTAAAAAATTAGACAAAGATAAACTTGCCAATATAAATTATTGTGGTGATGCTGTTGATGATTTAGCAAAAATTTCATGTGATAAAAATAATACAGATTCATTAGTAAGATTATTGGGTATAACTGATTATTTAAATTCTAAAGTTGATGGTAAAACATTTATTGGTGATGAAGATATTTGGTTATATAACGTTTCAACTGATAAAGTATGGCATACTAATGGTGGTAATTTATCTAATAGTTCTCCTAATGAAACTTATGGAATTAAACCTGTTATTAGATTAAAAAATTCTGTAGCATTAATTAAAGGAACTGGTACTAAAGAAAATCCATATTCTTTAACAAAAGAAAATAATGCTAAAGAAATTGGTTCATATGTTAAATTAGGTGATGACTTATATGTAGTAATTAATAATACAGATAAATTATTATATTTAGCTAAAAAAGATAATGTTACTACTACTTATAGATTTGATTCAACTAAAAATGTTTATGATCCTACAAGTAAAAATAGTGTTGCTGAATACTTAAATAATGGATTCTATAATTCATTATCATATAAAGATGTAATTGAAGAAGCTACATATTATAATGGTAGTTATATAAATTCTTATAAAGAAATTACAAAATCAAATGTTAAAGCTCATGTTGGTATGATTAGTATGCTTGATAGTAAAACTAATTTAACAGATAACAGTTTCTATTTAATTAATGGTGCTGAAGAAGGATTTGCATATTATTACAATAATGGTGTAATGTTAAAATCAAAAGTTACATTATCTAGATCTATTAAACCAGTCATTGCTATCAAAAATAGTATATTAAAATCTGGAAAAGGGACTAGTGAAGACCCATATGTAATGGAGGGATAATAAAATGAAGAAGTTAACTATTTTGATGATAGTTTTAGATATTTTAGCTGCATTAGGATTCATTGTTACATATTGTGTTCCTTTTGTAAAAAATACAGTTATTATGACTGCATTAAATACTAAAACTCATCAATGGATTGCTTATACATTCTATTCTGATAAAACAATTAATAAAGTTTTATCTGCTGATAGTTTTATTCCTCTAGATGAAGAAGTTAAATTGGATGATATTGTAATTGATAATGCTGAACGTAAAAATTATGATAATGAATATGATGAAGCAATTTTAACAAGAGAACCTGGAAACGAAGATTATAAATTATTAAAAATAAAAGTAGGAGGATATGATGCTTACTTAGCAGCAATTTATGATCCATCTAAAGTAGAATTAATTCATTCTAAAACATTTAATACTGGTACTGGACAAGAAAAAATAAAAGATATGTGTGCTCGTTCTGGTGGTATAGTTTGTGTTAATGGTGGTATGTTTGTTGATAATGGTTTAGGTAGTGATATACCTATGGGATATTTAATTAAAAATGGTAAGATTATTTGGTCAGATAATGAAGCTCCTGCTAATTTAATTGGATTTACTAAGGATAATAAACTATTACTTGTAAATGCTACTGGTGAAGAGGCTATTAAAATGGGAATGCGTGATGCATTAGAATTTGGACCATTCTTAATTGTAAATGGTAAATCAATTGAATACAATTCAAGTGTTGGTGGATATTCAAGAGCAGCACGTGTTGCTATCGCTCAAAGAAGGGATGGTACAGTTTTATTCTTAGTTACAGAAGGGACTCATGCTTTTGGACCTAATATGGGTGAAGTTATTGATACACTTAAAAAATATGGAGCATATAATGCTGCAAACTTAGATGGTGGTACATCAAGTCAACTTGCTATTAATGGAGAATTAATTAATAATCCTAAAAATATTTATGGACAATCAGTTGTTGGTGGACGTGCTGTTGTAAGTGGATTTGGATTAATTAAAAAATAATTACCTAAAAAAGATAAAATAACTTGTTTAATTTTATCTTTTTTCGTGATACAATATTAAAATAATTTAAAAAGGAGTAGAATATATGAATAGGAAATTATTTTGTATAATATTTTTAATCTTAGATATAATTTTAGGTATAACTTTATTTGTTTTTAATTTCATTCCAAGCATTAGAGAAAAAATTATCTTATCATCAATAGATTCTAATAAATGGCTAGTATACACATTATATTCTGAAGATACAATATCAAAAGTTATTAATAATAAAAATCAAGTTAAATTAGAAAATACTAAAGACCTTGATAAAATTGTTGTAGAATCAAAACCACTTCAAATAATAGAAAGTGAATATGACGAAGCAATTTTAACAAAAGATAATGATGATTATAAATTGCTCAATATAACAGTTGGTGGATATAAAGCCTATTTAGTAGCGATTTATGATCCATCTAAAGTAGAATTAATTCATTCTAAAACATTCAATACCGGCACTGGTCAAGAAAAAATAAAAGATATGTGTGCTCGTTCTGGGGGATTAGTTTGTATTAATGGCGGTATGTTTGTAGATAATGGTGTAGGTAGTGATATACCTATGGGATATTTAATTAAAAATGGTAAAGTATTATGGAGAGATAATTACAATTCCGCTAGTTTAATTGGATTTACAAATGATAATAAACTACTTTTAATAAATGCTACTGCTGAAGAAGCAATTAAAAAAGGAATGCGTGATGCATTAGAATTTGGACCATTCTTAATAGTTAATGGTAAAAGAATTGAT
>JALERC010000085.1 GCA_022763805.1 Mycoplasmatota bacterium
AGTGCTGGTGCTAACAAAATCGCTGTTATCAAATTAGTAAGAGAAATCACTGGTTTAGGTTTAAAAGAAGCTAAAGAAGTTGCTGATAATGGTGGAACTGTTAAAGAAAAAGTATCTGCTGATGAAGCTGCTGAATTAAAAGCTAAATTCGAAGAAGCTGGCGCTACAATCGAATTAAAATAATTAATAATATAACTTTAAGCCTGTACTAAAAATGTAGTATGGGCTTAAACTCGTATATAAAGGAGGCGAAATTATGAATCATTATTTTACTGATAATACAGATTTAAAACATAATATCTGTGAAAAAAAGGTATCAATAAATGGTCATGATTTCGTTTTTTTTACTGATAATGGAGTATTTTCTAAAAATGGACTAGATTTTGGTACACGTTCTCTTTTAGAATCATTACCTGATTATATTCGTGGTGATGTTCTAGATTTTGGATGTGGTTATGGACCTATTGGAATTTACTTAAAAAAAATTTTCAACTGTAATGTTGATATGATTGACATAAATAATAGAAGCATAGAACTTGCTATAAAAAATGCTTTACAAAACAATGTTAATGTTAACGTATTTAATAGTAATATTTATGAAAATGTTACAAAAAAATATGATTTCATTATAACTAATCCACCCATTAGAGTTGGTAAAAAAATTTTATATCAAATTTTATTTGATGCTAAAGACCATCTTAAGGATGGTGGACAAATTTGGCTTGTTATTAACAAGGACCAAGGTGCTAAATCTTTACTTAAAGATTTAAATAAGCAATACAAAGCAGAACTAGTTTGTAAAAATAAAGGATTTTATATTATTTGCGCCCAATATAATTGACTATTAGACATATCTTTGTTAAAATAATATATTGGCGACATATACTTTTTTTGCGTTGTATATGTAGACGTTAAAATTTAGTTTATAGGGGTGAAAAAGTGGCTTATACAGTTAAAAAATTTGGTGATCACCGTGAAAGACGTAGTTACTCAAAATCAGAAAACGCTATTGAATTAAACAATTTATTGGAAATTCAAAAAAAATCTTATGACTGGTTCATCCAAGAAGGTATTTCTGAAGTTTTTGATGATATTTTCCCAGTTGAAAGTTTTACAGGTAATTTATCATTAGAATTTGGAGATTTTTCTTTTGACGAACCACGTTATTCAATCAAAGGTTGCAAAGAAAGATATGCAACTTATGCTTCTCCATTAAAGGTAGAAGCTAGATTATTCAATCATGAAACTGGAGAAGTAAAAGAACAAGAAATTTACTTGGGAGACCTTCCAATAATGACAGAATCAGGAACATTTATTATAAATGGTGCTGAACGTGTTATTGTTTCTCAATTAGTTCGTTCTCCATCTGTATATTTTGGAAAAGAAATAGATAAGAAAAATGGTAAATCTATTATTACTTCACAAATTATACCTAATCGTGGTACTTGGTTAGAATATGAAACTGATGCTAGAGATAACATCTATGTTCGTATCGATAGAACTCGTAAAGTTCCTATAACAACATTACTTAGAGCTTTAGGTTTATCTAGTGATGAAGATATCTTTGATTTATTTGGAGAAGATTCTTACTTAGAAAGAACAATCGAAAAAGATACTAATAAAAACACAGATGAAGCATTAATTGATATTCATTCAAAATTAAGACCAGGAGAACCTTCAACTTTAGATTCTGCTAAGAACCAATTAATCACAAGATTCTTTGATTCATTTAGATATGATTTAGCTAAAGTTGGTCGTTATAAATTCAACAAAAAATTAAATGTAGTTGATCGTTTATTTGGAAACGTATTAGCTGAAAATATTATTGTTGATGGTGAAGTTGTAGTTCCAGAAAATACTGTTATTGATCACAAAGTACTTGATACTTTAAGACCAATCTTAAAGAATGGATATGGGGTAAAAGAAGTATTAATTAATGAAGAACTAGATTCTTATAATAAAGTTCAAATTGTTAAAGTATACTCAAAACTAAATCCTGAAAAAGTTATTAATGTTATTGGAAATGATCAAACTATTGATGTAAGACATTTAACAATTTCAGACATCTATGCAACTGTTTCATACTATTTAAACTTACTTGAAGGAGTAGGTAATTATGATGAAATAGACCACTTATCAAATAGACGTGTTCGTCAAGTTGGTGAGTTATTACAAAACCAATTCAAGATTGGTATGTCTCGTATTGAAAGAGTGATAAGAGATAGAATGTCTACTCAAGAAACTGTAGATGTAACTCCAAAAACATTAATCAATATTAGACCACTTACTGCTGCTATTAAAGAATTCTTTGGAAGTAGTCAGTTATCACAATTCATGGATCAAACTAACCCAGTTGCAGAATTAGCAAACAAGAGAAGACTTTCTTCTTTAGGACCTGGTGGTTTATCAAGAGATAGAGCTGGTATGGACGTTCGTGACGTTAATTCATCACACTATGGCCGTTTATGTCCTATCGAATCACCTGAAGGACCAAACATTGGGTTAATTACTGCATTAGCAAGTTATGCAAGAATAGATGATTATGGATTCATTATGACTCCATATAGAAAAGTAGTAGACAAAAAACTTACAGATGAAATAGTATATATGACAGCTGATGAAGAATTAGATCATTATATTTCACAAGCTACTATTAAATTAAATGAAAATAAGGAAATTGTAGAAGATAGATTACCTGTTCGTTTCCGTGGTGAAAACATTATCGTTTCTGCTGATAAGATAGATTATGTTGACGTTTCTGCTCAACAAGTTGTATCTATTACAACTCAAGGTATTCCATTCCTTGAACACGATGATGGTAAACGTGCACTAATGGGTTCAAACATGCAACGTCAAGCAATTCCATTATTAAAAGCTGAAGCACCATTAGTAGGAACAGGTGTAGAAGCTATATCTGCAAAAGATTCAGGTGCAGTTGTTATCTGTAAAGGTGACGGTGTAGTTGATTATGTAGATGCTAAAAAAATAGTTGTTAAAACTTTAAATGGTTCTGATACATATTACTTAAATGGTTATGAAAGAAGTAATGCTGGTACATGTTATCATCAAACTCCAATCGTAAGAGTAGGAGATTCTGTTTATGCTGGAGAAGTAATCGGTGATGGACCATCAACTGATAAAGGTGAAATGGCTCTTGGTAGAAACGTTAGAGTTGCATTTATGAACTATAATGGATATAACTATGAAGATGCTGTTATCTTAAATGAAAGACTAGTTAGAGATGATGTTTATACTTCAATACATATTGAAGATTATCAAATTGAATGTCGTGATACTAAATTAGGACCTGAAGAATTTACAAGAGACATTCCAAATGTTGGGGATGAAGCTCGTAAAAATCTTGATGAAAATGGTATCGTTCGTATTGGTACAGAAGTTAACGATGACGATATCTTAGTAGGTAAAGTTACTCCAAAAGGTGTTGCTGAACTTACTAGTGAAGAAAAATTATTACATGCTATTTTTGGAGAAAAGACTCGTGAAGTAAGAGATACATCTCTTCGTGTTCCACATGGTGGTGGAGGTATTGTACACGATGTTAAGATATTCACTAAAGAAGATAGTGATGAACTACCTGCTGGTGTTTCAAAAATGGTACGTGTTTATATAGCTCAAAAACGTAAAATAAGTGTTGGGGATAAAATGGCTGGACGTCATGGTAATAAAGGGGTTATCTCATTAGTATTACCAAGTGAAGATATGCCATATACTGAAGATGGTGAACCAATCGATATTCTACTTAATCCACTAGGAGTTCCATCTCGTATGAACATTGGACAAATCCTAGAAATGCATTTAGGTGCAGCTGCTAAAAAATTAGGTATTTATGTTGCTACTCCAGTATTCGCTGGTGCTAATCGTGAAGAAATAATTGATGCATTAAAAGAAGCTGGACTTGATGAAGATGGTAAAACTGTATTATATGATGGTAGAACAGGTGAACCATTTGATCATAGAGTTGCAGTTGGTGTAATGTATATGATTAAACTACACCACATGGTTGATGATAAGCTTCATGCTCGTTCAACTGGACCTTACAGTTTAGTTACACAACAACCATTAGGTGGTAAAGCTCAATTCGGTGGACAAAGATTTGGAGAAATGGAAGTTTGGGCATTGTATGCTTATGGTGCTGCTAATGTACTTCAAGAAATGATGACTATTAAGTCAGATGACGTTGTAGGACGTGTTAAAGTTTATGAAGCATTAGTTAAAGGTAATCCAATTCCAAAATCTGGTGTACCAGAATCATTTAGAGTATTAATTAAAGAATTCCAAGCATTAGGACTTGATATTACAGTTCTTAATGAAGAAGGTAAATATGTTGAATTAAAAGAACTTGAAGAAAGTGAAAAAGATTCATATTTATCAAATGATGAATTAGAAAAAGTATCAGAATCAGTTGAAATTTCAGATAATAATATTGATTCAGAAGATGATGATTTTGATGATTTAGACGAAGATGATGAAGACGAATTTGGAGATTCATTAGATGATTTAGAATTCGACATAGATAGTTTAAAAGAGGGGGATGAGGAATAATGGATGCAAATAATTTTGAAGGATTAAAAATTGCTATTGCCTCACCTGAAAAAATCAGATCATGGTCTTATGGTGAAGTAAAAAAAGCTGAAACTATTAACTATCGTACTCTTAAACCTGAAAGAGATGGATTATTCTGTGAAAAAATCTTTGGACCTACTAAAGACTTTGAATGTTCTTGTGGTAAGTACAAAAGATTAAGATATAAAAATATTATATGTGATAGATGTGGTGTAGAAGTTACACGTGCTAAAGTTCGTCGTGAACGTATGGGGCATATTGAACTTGCTACTCCTGTATCTCATATTTGGTTCTTTAAGGGCATCCCATCAAGAATGGGTCTTGTCCTTGACATGAGCCCTCGTGAACTTGAAGAAGTTTTATACTTCGTTTCATATGTAGTTCTTGATCCAGGACCAACTCCACTTGGAAAAAAAGAAACTATTTCTGATAAAGAATATAGAAGTTACTATGAAAAATATGGTAATACTTTCAGAGTAGGTATGGGTGCTGAAGCAATTAAAGAATTACTTGAACAAGTAAATTTACAAGAAGAAGTAGATAAAATCAAAGCTGAAATTGAAGAAATTAAAGATTCATCAAGTCAAAAAAGAATACGTTTAATTAAACGTTTAGATGTATTAAATGCGTTCTTAGAATCAGGAAATAAACCAGAATGGATGATTATTACAGCACTTCCTGTAATTCCACCTGAATTACGTCCTATGATTCAACTTGATGGTGGTAGATTTGCTACTTCAGATTTAAATGATTTATATAGACGTGTTATTAATCGTAATAATCGTTTAAAGAAATTAATGGATTTAGGTGCACCATCAATCATTATTCAAAATGAAAAACGTATGTTACAAGAAGCAGTTGATGCATTATTTGATAATGGTAGACGTGGACGTAACATAACAGGTGCAGGAAATAGACCTTTAAAATCTTTATCAAGTATGCTTAAAGGTAAACAAGGACGTTTCCGTCAAAACTTACTAGGTAAACGTGTTGACTATTCTGGTCGTTCTGTTATCGTAGTAGGACCTACATTAAAAATGTATGAATGTGGTATTCCTAAAGAAATGGCTTTAGAATTATTCAAACCACATGTTATTAATGGATTAGTTTCAAAAGAAATAGCAAGCAATATTAAAGCTGCTAAGAAAATGATTGAAAATCAAGACCCACGTGTTTGGGATATTGTAGAAGAAAAAATTAAAGAACACCCAGTTATGCTTAACCGTGCTCCAACTCTACATAGACTTGGTATTCAAGCATTTGAACCAAAATTAATTGATGGTAGAAGTATTCGTCTTCATCCACTTGTTTGTGGAGCATTCAATGCGGACTTCGATGGAGACCAAATGGCTGTTCACGTTCCAATTAGTGAAGAAGCACAAGCTGAAGCTAGATTATTAATGTTAGGTGCTAATAACATTCTTTCTCCTAAAAATGGAGATCCAGTTGTTACACCAGGACAAGATATGGTTCTTGGAAACTATTACATAACTATGGAAAAAGCAGGGGAACCTGGAGAAGGTAGAGTATTTAAAAATCCTAATGAAGCATTAATGGCTTATGAAAGAAGAGAAGTTACTTTACATTCACGTATAGCAATTCCTGCTAAAAACTTTAAATATAAATTATTCCCAGATGAATATTTAGATAAATATTTAGTTACTACAGTTGGAAAATTAAAATTCAACGAAATATTCCCAGATACATTCCAATACATTAATGATGGAAGTGCTGAAAATATTGAAAGAGTAACTCCTAAAAAATATTTCTTACCAATGGGAACTAATATTAGAGAAGCTATTAAAGAAATGCCTTTAGTAGATCCATTCCCTAAAGGTGTATTAAATAAACTTATAGCTCAAATATATAAAAGATATCATACTACTGAAACATCAATTATGCTTGACAAGTTAAAAGATTTAGGTTTCAAATATTCTACTTTATCTGGTATTTCAATTTCAATTGCAGATATCAAAAGTTCAGAAAAGAAACCAGAAATCGTTGCTACTGCTCAAGCAAATGTTGATAAAGTAAATAAACAATATAAACGTGGTTTAATTACAGATCGTGAAAGATATGAAAAAGTTGTAGATATTTGGATGAAAGCAAAAGCAGAAGTATCTGCAGAACTTTCTGAAAGATTGAAAAATGATAAAGACTCATCAATAAGTATAATGACTAATTCTAAAGCACGTGGTGATTTAGGTTCTTATACTCAATTAGTTGGTATGCGTGGATTATTTAACACTCCATCAGGTGATTATGTTGAAATCCCAGTTATATCATCATTCTCAGATGGTATTACAATTTCAGAGTTCTTTATTTCTACACATGGTACTCGTAAAGGTGCCGTAGATACAGCCTTAAAAACTGCCGATGCAGGTTACTTAACTCGTCGTTTAGTTGATGTATCTCAAGATATAATTGTTAAAGAAGATGATTGTGGAACTCAAAACTTTGTAAATGTTGAAGCATTTGTTAAAGATGACGGTACAATTGTTGAAACATTATATGATCGTATCTTAGGAAGATTTACTGGAAAAGCTGTATTAAATCCTGAAACTAAAGAAGTTATTGTTGAAAAAGATACTTATATTACTGAAAACTTAGCTGATAAAATTATTAAGGCTGGTGTAACTAGTGTTCCTTTAAGAACAGTATTAACTTGTCGTACAGAACATGGTGTATGTCAAAAATGTTATGGACGTAACCTTGCTACTGGATCAATTGTTGAAACTGGTGAAGCTGTTGGTATTATGGCTGCTCAATCAATTGGTGAACCTGGTACACAATTAACCATGAGAACGTTCAATACTGGTGGTGTTGCCGGAGATGATATTACTCAAGGGTTACCTCGTGTTCAAGAATTATTTGAAGCACGTAATCCTAAAGGTAAAGCTACAATTTCAGAAATTAATGGTATTGTTAGTAAAATTGAAGATCATAATGGTCAATATAGTATCTTTATTAAAAATGATACAGAAACTCGTGAACATATTTCTAACTTTGGAGCAAAATTACATGTTGAACTTAATGAAGAAGTACATGCAGGTCAAAGACTTACTGTTGGAGCTATCAACCCTAAAGAATTACTTGCTGTTACAGACCCATTAACTGTTCAAGAATATATTGTATTTGAAATTCAAAAAGTATACCGTTCACAAGGTGTTGACGTTTCAGATAAACACGTTGAAATTATTGCTAAACGTATGATTTCTAAAATTAAAATTGTTAATTCAGGAGATTCATTATACTTACCTGGTACAATGGTTAACATTAATAAATTTGGTGATTTAAATAAAGAACTAATTATTAATGGTAAACGTCCAGCTACTGGTCGTCCAGTATTATTAGGTATTACTAAAGCTTCACTTGAAACTGATTCATTCTTATCAGCTGCTTCATTCCAAGAAACTACACGTATCTTAACTGATGCTGCAATTCATGGAAAAGTTGACCACTTAGAAGGATTAAAAGAAAATGTTATCATCGGTAAATTAATTCCTGCTGGTACTGGTTATAAAAAATATAAAAAAGCAGATTATGAAGTAGAATTAGATATCATGAATGAAGAACCTTTAGAAGCTCTTGAACAAGAATTAATGAACTAATAAAAGATAGTTTAAATACTATCTTTTTTTTGATATAATAATTATGGTGATGTATATGAAGGAAATAGAAATTACAATGCAACTTTTAGAAAATTTAGATACAGCAAAACAAAAATTAGCTAATTTTAATTTTGTTGGTGAAGAAAAAATTATGGATACATATTTTTATGATCCTAATAAATTTAGTTCTATGCCAACTAAAGATAAAGAATTAGGGGAATGTTTAAGACTTAGAAGTAAGAATCAAAAAATATATGTATCATATACAATAGATAAATACGACGAAGAAGGAAATTGGTTATATGCACAACATTTTGAAACTGAAGTTCCAAATGTACAAGCTGCTTTATCACAATTTAATCAAGCTAATTTAAAAGAAATGATGACTATAAGAAAAATAAGAAATCATTTTACAAATGGAAACTATGAAATATTTATCGAAAATGTAGAAGCGCTTGGAAACTTTATTGAAATAGAAAAAATAATAAATGATGATAGAGATATCTTAGCACTTAAAAAAGAAATGAAAGAATTTGCAGGAACATTAAATATCCAAATGAGTGATGTATTAAAAACAGGAAAACCTGAAATGATGTTAAAAAAATTAAATTTAGATGTAAAGTAAAAGAGAGTATATACTCTCTTTTTATCATACTCTGACATTATCATTTATCTCAAATTTATTATTGTTCATTTTAAGTACCCCCATATAAAAATAATAGTGTATATATAGACACAAAAAAAGAAAATTTCAAATCTTAATATAGATTCATTTTCTTTTCTTTACCATATTCTCCATTCAATTGTTTATTAAAATAATACTTACTTTCATCATTATTAAAAATCATATTAGATAATTCATCTGAATTTAAAAATTCATCTTTTTTAAATAAGTATTCAATTAATTCTTTATTTTCAATATTATTACAATACATAAATAGGGATGCAAAAAATTCAATATTATTTAACCATATTTCATAATTTAATGTTCCATTAGGAGTTCTTACTTCAAGGGTATTTTTGATGCAATTGTTCGTAACATAATTATATAGATTTAGTCCATTATTTTTATGAAACGTTCTAAAATATCCTATACCAATTGCTCTATTATCATAACATTTTATAAGTGATTTAAGAGTATTTCCTAGTTCATGAGCATAAGTGTGATAATCTTTTCTTAGTTTATCACAATCACATTTTGAAAATTCATATATTACTGGTTCAGATAAATACCACATTTTAAGCATTGTTGAAAAATTTTCTTTAGATACAATTGAATTATCAAAATGAATATGTGCTCCTTCATTTCCTTTTATATAACCTTTATACATATTAATTAATTCTAAACATTGTTTTAATTCATTAATTTTTTCAACTGTTAATATAGGACTAATTGCTTCTTTTATATTAGAAATACAACTATCATATTCTATTTTAAATTCACTGTTCATTTTATTTTTTTGATTATTTATTTCTTTAATGTTATATGGAGAATTAAACTCTATTTCACATCCAAATTTAATATCATTACTTATATTAATATTTTCACGCATAAAAATCACCTCATATGCACGATATTATAACATATAATTGAAAAAAAAAGAAATTACTCTTTATCAAGCAATTCTTTAATCTTTTCAGTATTTTTAAAATTAACTTTAGCAATATCGTTTAATTTTTCAAAACCATATTTTTTAACAATTTTAACAGCCACATCATCAACGGCAGTTCCAGCACCTTTAGGAATTAAAGTGTTTATATTTTCACAAATTTTTGCAAATTCTTTAATAAAAATGTATCTGCTAATTAATGATGCACAAGCAACACTTAAACATTTATCTTCAGCTTTTGTCATAAAGGTAACGTCTCTAACAACATTAGATGTTGCTTTTAAATAATTATAATAGACATACTTTTCTGCAAATTGATCTACAACAATATAATCATAATTATAACCTTTAAGCTTTAAATTCATAAGAACTTTATTATGTAGTATAGCTTTAAGTTTATTCATATTATAACCATCTTTAAATCTTTTATTATATTCGCTATTAGATAATACTAAAGTAGAATGATCTATTTTTTTATAAAATTTTGGTACTACTTCTAATATTTTTTCGTCTGTCATTTTTTTTGAATCTTTTATTCCAAGTTCTTCTAAAAAAGGAATATCTTCTTTTTTAACATAAGCTGCTGTTACAACAATTGGGCCAAAATAATCACCTGTACCAACTTCATCAGAACCGATTGTAGTAAAATTATAAACTGATGGGTCATTATTTTCTTTTTTCTTTTTATCATCTTTTTTATCTTCACTATTAGTGACTTCTAATTTTTTTGTAGGATTATTTCTTCTTTCCATTTCCATCCATAATTTAGCACTTAAATCAGCATCTCTTCCTTGAAAAACAGCTTTTCCCGATTCATATAATGTAACTACTGTATCAGCATCATCTGCTTGAAAAACAGCATATGGTGGAGTTTTAGGACGTTTAAAATCTTCAAAGAATTCTTGCATTTCATTCTTAGTTTTTTCACATACTTTTAATGTTATAGTCATATAGCACCTCCAAATATATTTTATCATAAAAGACTTTATTTTTATACACAAATATAATATAATTTAAATAGGGAAGGTGATTCAATGAATATTGTTGATATAATAATAATCATTTTCATATTACTTGGTGGAGTAATTGGTTTAAAAAGAGGGGCTATTAGGGAATTAGTTAGTTTATGCGGTTTTGCAATTATTGTAATAATATCTCTTTTATTTAAATCACCACTTGCAAAAATTCTATGTAAATTTTTTCCTTTTTTCTCATTTAAAGGATTATTTGCGGGAGTAACAGTATTAAATATTTTAGTATATGAAATTATTTCATTTCTAATAATTTTATCAATACTAACAGGTATACTACAAATTGTAATATTTGCAAGTAACATATTAGAAAAGATTATTAAATTAACATTAATATTTACATTACCATCTAAGCTTATTGGATTCGTATTAGGACTTATTGAAAATTATATTGTTACATTCGTAGTACTTTATATTCTATCATTACCTGTATTTCAAGTTAATGTATTAATTAATTCTACATTTAAAGATAAAATATTAAATAATACTCCAATTCTAAATATTTTTACTCAAAAATTCGTGGATTTAGGTAATGATTTTGTTGAACTAAAAGATAAATATAAATTTGAAGAAGATAAAGAAAAATTAAATTTAGAATCTTTAGATTTACTACTTAAATATAAGTTAGTTGATGTAGATTTAGTTGATGATTTAATTGAGTCAAATAAACTTAAGATAGACAATGTAGAGAGTATTCTAAAAAACTATAGAGATTAATAGACTTAGTCTCTTTTTTTTGTTAAAATATTAATGGTGATTTAAGTGCAAAGATATTTTTCAAATGAATTAAAAAATAACATTTTTACGATAAATAATGATGATATGTATCATATAATTAAAGTGATGAGAATGAAACCAAATGATAAAATTGAAGTTGTTTACAATCACTCAACATATTTATGTGAGTTAAATGAAAATTATGAAGCAGTATTAAAAGATATCTTAGAAAATAATAAATCAAATGATATCAAAAGGGTTTTAATTATTCCATTATTAAAAGAACAAAAAATGGATCTAATACTACAAAAAGCTACAGAACTTGGAGTAGATGAAATAATACCTGTTAATATGGAAAGAAGTATTATTAAATTAGATGAATCTAAAATGGAAAAGAAAATTGAAAGATGGACTAAAATAATGAAAGAAGCTAGTGAACAATCAAAAAGAACAGATATTCCATGTATAACTAAAGTTAAAAAATTAAGTGATTTAAAAGAAATAGACGGAATTAAAATGATTTGTAGTACCAGTGAAAAGAATTACACATTTAAAAAATTTTTGACCGACAATAGAAATTATGATAAAATAAATATAGTAATTGGACCAGAGGGAGGAATATCTCCTAAAGAAGAAGAAAAATTAGAAAATTACGGATTTAAAAGAGTATCTTTAGGAAGTAAAATCATGAGGGTTGAAACAGTACCTATGTGTGTTTTAAGTATCCTAAATTATGAATATATGGAGTGATAATAATGTTGGAAAATTTATCCAAGACAGATTATATAATCCTATTTATTCTTGCTTTAATAATTTTTATTGCAGGAATTGTTTTAGTTGTCTTTATTAAGAAAAGTAAAAAAACAACTGTACTTGATAAAGTTTTAGAAAACGAAGAACAAGAAGAACCAAAAAAAATAAAAAAAGCTGAAGTTGGAATGAAGTTAGCATGTGAAAACATTCCACCATTAGAAGAGAAAAAACCAGAAATTGGAATGAAGCTAGCTTGTGAAAACATTCCGCAATTAGAAGAAAAAAAAGAAAAAGTCAATATTGATAATGAAGAAGTTTTTAAAACAAAAGAAGAAATTACAAATGATTTTAGTTTAGTTCCAGTTGCTAATTTAGAAAAAAATGATGAAAAAGAAGAAGAAAAACAAATTGAATTAGAAGAGGTAAAACCTGTAGAATTAAACGAAACTAAAATAGAAGATATAGAAAGTGACCCTGATACAATGGAAGAACAAGTAATATATATTAATAATAACAATATTGAAAAAAATCAAGATGAAAAAAATAAAACAAATATTGATGAAATATTAAAAGCTATGCAAGTAGATTTAGAGAAAGAAAAATATGCGACAATTGATCAATATGAGGAAGAACAAGAAGAAGAGGCTGTAATTAGTTACCAAGAACTAAGAAAAAAAATGCAACAAAAAGAAGAAGAAGTTAAAGCAAAACTAATGAAAGATGCTATGAAAAAAATGGAAGAACAAAAACCAATATATGAGGATATTGAAAGTATTCCATCTTATTCAAATGATGATTTTTTTGATATACTTGATAAAAATGAAAATGCTAATAAAGTTAGAACTGAAGATGATTTATATAATAACTATCGTGAAAGTATAAAAGATTCATACATTTTCGAAAAAAGAAAAAAAGAAAATGTTGATAAACAAAAAAATAATGAATTTATATCTCCTGTATTTGGAAGACAAGAATTTACTGGAGAATATAGAAATATTGAGAAACCTAAAAAAGAAGTTAAGCGTCAAAGAGAAAAACTTCATGACTTAGATGAAACTGATGCATTTTTAAACACCTTAAAGGAATTTAGAAATAATCTATAAACCTTTAAGGTTTATTTTTGAAAGGGATGTTAATATGAAATTTTTAATAAATACATTAGGATGTAAAGTTAATACTTATGAAAGCAATGTTATAAGAGACATCTTTTTAAATGAAGGATATGAAGAATCAAATAGTAATGTTGATATTGCTGTTATAAATACATGTACAGTTACAAACACAAGTGATTCTAAATCTTTAAAAGTAATTAAACATACAATAAAAAATAATCCAAATGCTATTGTTATAGTATGTGGTTGTTTTTCACAAATTAATCCTGATAGATTAAAAGATATGGAAGGAGTTTCCATAGTACTTGGAAATTATAATAAAAGTAAAATTATGGATTATATAAGCCAATATAAAAAAGATAAAAAACAAATTATTGATGTTAGAGAATTAAATGATGAAAAATTTGAATGTATGAAATTAAATAATTTTAATAAAACAAGAGCTTTTGTAAAAATTGAAGATGGATGTGAAAATTTTTGTTCATATTGTATAATACCTTATTCGAGAGGAAAAGTAAGAAGCAAACTTATGGAAGAGGTATTAGATGAAATAAATACATTAGTAAATAACGGACATAGAGAAATAGTACTTACAGGAATTCATACAGGACATTATGGGGCTGATATTAAAGAATATGACTTTTCAGATTTATTAAATGAAATATGTAAAATAAAAGGTCTTGAAAGATTAAGAATATCTTCAATAGAAATTACTGAATTAGACGATAAGTTTTTAGAAACATTAAAAAATAATAAAATAATAGTAGATCATATGCATATTCCATTACAATCAGGATGCGATAAAACATTAAAAGAAATGAATAGAAAATATGATGTTGCATATTTTAAAGATAAAATTAAAAAGATTAGAAGTATTAGACCAAATATTTCTATAACTACTGATGTAATTGTAGGTTTTCCTAATGAAACAGAAGATGATTTTAATACAACTGTTAATACTATAAAAGAAATTAAATTTACTAAATTACATGTTTTTCCATTTTCTGTAAGAAAGGGAACTGTTGCAGAAACTATGGAAAACCAAATTGATGAAAAAACAAAAAAAGAAAGAGTTCATATTCTTATGAATATTTCAAAAGAATTAGAATTAGATTATATTAATAAATTTGTTGGTTGTGAAGTAGAATTTATTCCTGAAGTATCAAAAGATGGATATATTATAGGACATACAGGAAATTATTTACAAATAAAATCAAAAATTAAATCTAATGGTCATGAAACAATAAAGACAACAATTAAAAGTATAGAATATCCATATTGTATGGATTAGTAAAAAGTAGGTGAATGTAATGGATAAATATATTAAAGGAGTATACAAAAAAGAAATATTTTCAACTGATAAAGGATTTATTATAGGTCTTTTTAGAATAAAAGATACTAATGATGAATCAATGAAAGATTATGTCAATAAAACAGTTACATTCACAGGGAACCTACCTAAATTAAATTTTGATGAAACATATTTATTTTATGGTAATCCAGTAAAACATCCTAGATTTGGTTTTCAATATGAAGTTTCAAAATGTGAAAGAATTAAACCAGAAGATAAAGACGGGGTAATTGAATTTTTGTCAAGTGATTTATTTCCAGGTGTTGGACAGAAGATCGCCACATCAATTGTTGAAACACTAGGTATTAATGCCTTAGAACTTATTATGAGTGATTATACTGTATTATTAAATGTACCTAAACTGACAAGTAAAAAAGCTGCTAAAATATATGATAATTTAATTAAATATGAAGAAAGTCATAATATAATTGTCTATTTATCAGAATTAGGTTTTGCAATAAAAGATTGTATGCTGATTTATAATAAATATAAATCTAAAACTAAAAATGTTATAGAAGAAAATATATATAAATTAATTGATGATATAGATGAGTTATCATTTAGTAAAGTTGATGAAGTAGCACTTAAATATGGTATTAATCCTATGGATGAATATAGAATTAAAGCTGTTATTATATATATTATGAACAAACTTACATATAATAATGGTGATACATATTTAGAGTTAATAAATATTATTAAAGAAACAGAAAAATTTTTAAAAACGAGTTTAAATAGTGATTATTTTGATCAATATATGTATGATTTAGAAAAAGAAGGAAAAATAATAAAATACAATAATGTTTATTATTTAAGTGATATATTTGTTGCTGAAAATTATGTTGCTAAAAAAATAATTAATTTAGCATCTTTAGATAGAATTAAATATCCGAAAATGGATAACTATTTAGAACATTTACAAAAAATTTCTGGAATTAAATATAATAAACAACAATTAGAAGCAATTCAAAAATCATTAGAAAACCATATTTTAATTATTACTGGAGGACCAGGAACAGGAAAAACTACTATTATAAAAGCAATTGTTGAAATGTATTCGCAATTACATAACATGAATTATGGGAAAGTAACTGAGGCCATAAAACTTTTAGCACCTACAGGAAGAGCATCAAAACGTATGAGCGAATCAACAGGTCTTCCAGCATCAACAATACATAGATTTTTAAAATGGAATAAAGAAACAAATAAATTTGCTGTAGATGAAGAAAATAAAGATCAATCAAAATTATTTATTGTTGATGAAGCTAGTATGATAGATATAAAACTTTTAGAAAGTTTATTTAGAGGAATAGAAGATGATATTCAGTTTATATTTGTTGGGGATTATCACCAACTTCCAAGTGTAGGTCCAGGTCAAGTTTTAAAAGATTTAATAAATAGTAATATAATAGACACAGTATTTTTAAATCACTTATATAGACAGGATGAAGATTCCTATATAAATAAACTCGCATTAGAAATAAAAGATAATTGCTTATCAGAAAATTTTATGGATGCAAAAAGTGATTTTCAATTTTTACCTTGTAATGGAATAAGCATCAAAGAAAATCTTAAAAAATTATGTGTTCAAGTTAAAAATAAAGGATATGATTATAAAAGATTACAGATTATGGCACCAATGTATAGAGGTGAAAATGGAATAGATAATTTAAATATAGAATTACAATCTGTTTTTAATCCGCCTTCAAAACTAAAAAAAGAAATCAAATATGGAGATGTTACATATAGAGTTGGAGATAAAGTTTTACAACTTGTAAATCAACCAGATGATAATATATTTAATGGCGATATTGGAATCATACAAAAAATAATTGATTCGAATAAATCTGAAAGCGGAAAAAATGAAATAGTAATTAATTATGATGATAATGAGGTAACATTTACACAAACAGACTTTAATAAGTTTAAACATGCATATATTATAAGTATTCATAAATCGCAAGGTAGTGAATTTGAATTAGTAATACTTCCAATATGTTCATCATATAAAAGAATGTTATATAGAAAACTATTATATACTGCCGTAACACGAGCTAAAAGGAAACTGATTGTAATTGGTGAACCACCTGCATTTATAAGTTGTGTAGATAATAATAATGAATATATAAGAAATACATCTTTGGTTGAAAAAATAAATGAAATCATAAATAATAATTAAATTATTCTTTTAAAATGTATAATTACTTAAATATTGTTAAAAATATCTAACATAGAGGTGATTATATGAGAGCATTAAAAGATGCAATGTTCATTTCTTTAGGTGTAGTAGGCACACTAGCATATCAAAAATACGGATGTAAAATGAAAGATGTAATGGAAGATATGTTAGAAAATAAAATAGATATGCTTAAAAAAATGGACGATAAATTAGAAGAGATGTAAGAAAAGAACAAAAAAGTTCTTTTTTTTTCATAATTAAAAGGAAATAGTGTACTTCACATCGTAAGATATAAGTGAGGAGGTGAGAGAGTGAGAAAAAAATATCCCTTTACAAAACAAGAAGGACTTAAAGATTGTGCAGCAGCATGTATGCAAATGATCATAAAATATTACAATGGATATATAAGTATTAACGACTTAAATGAAATGCTAGAAACTACAAAAGAAGGAGTTAGTGCTTTTAAAATAATTGAAGTATCAAATAAAATCGGTTTTAAAGCAACAGGAATTAGACTAAATCTTTTAGAATTAACTAAATCAGTTACACTTCCAGTAATAGCTCATGTTGTAATAAATAATTATAATCATTATATAGTAGTATACAAAATTGATTCATTTAAAAAATCAGTCATAATTGCTGATCCCCAATCGAAAATAAAAACAATAAGCTTTAAAGAATTTGAATCAATTTGGACTAATGTAATAATTAACTTGTATCCAGTAAAGCCAATAGAACATAGAAATTACGAAAAACATTTAAATTACAAAAATATAATCCTTAAAAACAAAAAAACAATATTTCAATTATGTTATATCAGTTTTATATATATGATTCTATCTATTGTTGCTTCTTTCTATATGAAATATGTTTTTGACAATTATTTATCAAATTTTCACTTAATTTTTACAGTTTTTATCCTATTCATAATTATCAATTTATATAAAATATTTACAAACCTTATTCGGACTAAAATATTAATTGATTTAAACAAAAACATAGACATAGATTTAAGTTTAGATATTTTTTCAAAAATTCTATCACTTCCGTATGGTTATTACCGAAATAAAACTACCGGTGAAATTATTACACGTTATACTGAACTTAGCAAAATAAGAGAAACTATAAGTAAAGTTTTATTAACATTATTCTTAGATTTACCATTATGTATTACATCACTAATAATTATGTATTTTTTAAATAGTAAATTAACTATGATATCATTAATAGCAGTATTATTATATACAATTATAGTAATAGTATATAATAGAATTTTAAATGACACTATTTTAGAAGCACAAATAAAAAAAGCTGAAATGAATACTGTATTAATAGAAAGTATTAATGGTTTTGAAACAATAAAAGGTTTAAATTTATATGATTATATAAACCTAAAATTCGAAAACAAATATATTAAATATCTTAAAAATGTTATTAAAATTGATAGTATATTAAATATAAAAGAGAACTTAAAAGAAATAGTAAATCAACTAATAGAAATGATAATTATATTTACAGGTGTAATATATGTAAGAAGTGAAACAATAACAATTGGTACATTAATGACATACAACTCAATCTTAGTATTTTTTCTAGCCCCTATAAGAAATTTATTAAGTTTGGATAACTCAATAATTGAATCAAAAAGAATAGTAAAAAGAGTAAATGAAATGTTAAAAAAAGAAGAAAATGTAAAAAAAATAAACATTGTTTATAGTGATATTCTTATAAAGAGTCTAAGTTTTAAGCAAAATGAAAAAATAATATTAAACAAAATAAACTTACATATTAGTAAAGGTGAAAAAGTAATAATAACCGGTAAATCAGGAAGTGGTAAATCAACCCTTTTAAAAATACTAATGAATTATTATAATGACTATCAAGGTGAAATAAAAATAAATGGAATAAATATCAAATCCATTAATTTAAAAAATGTATATATATCGCAAAATGAAACCCTTTTCACAGATACAATTTATAATAATATAGTATTAGGTAATAACGATTCTAATTTTTCAGAAGTAGTTAAAATGTGTTATGTAGATGAAATAATAAATTCAAATCTAGGATATAATCAAATTATAGAAGAAAATGGATTTAATATCTCTGGAGGACAAAAACAGAGAATTATACTTGCTAGATCAATTATTAATGAATTTGATTTATTATTAATTGATGAAGGTTTAAATCAAATTGATGTAGAATTAGAAAGAAAAATTTTAAAAAATTTATTTAATAAATTCCATGACAAAACAATAATTATAGTATCCCACAGACTTGAAAATATGGATTTATATGATAAATTAATAAAACTAGAAAATGGAAAAGTAAAAGAGTGTGTTAAAAGAAATGATTAACTATGATATTTTTAATAATACAAAAGAAGCAGTAAATAAATCTATTAATCTTAAATGTTTTCATCTAATATCAACAATTATTTTTGTAATAATATTTCTAGTTATAGTAAAATTTAAAATTTATGTATCTAACGTTTTCCTTCATGAAACAAAAAAAGATGAAGACATATATCTAATACTTGATAATGAATTTAGAAACATTTATGTAAATGATATTAATTATAATGATAAAATTAGAAAACATACTAGTAGCAAAAATAAATATTACGTGACAATTTTTAATAACGGATTTGAAGATAATGAAAGAATAAAAATAAAAATAGAAGAAGAAACAACGATTATGAAATATTTAATTAATTATGTAAGAAAGGATCTGTTTAATGAAAGAACTTAATAAAAATGAATTAAAACAAGTAGTCGGAGGCGGGGCTGGCACTATATTAATAATTATTGCAGGAGTAGTATTTTTAATAGGTGTGATAGATGGTTATATGAGACCGCTTCCATGTAATTAAGGAGGTATATATGAAATTAACAAACAAAGAATTAAAAAATATCAATGGCGGAGCAGCAGTATCTGGTTCTGTAATATCAGGTGTTGTAAGAGGAGTAAATACATTCCTAGACTTAGGTCGTGCACTTGGTTCTAGTTTAAGAAGACTTGGTAATGGATCTATATGTCCAATATAAAATCAATACTTAAAGAGAACTATAAAAATATTATTATTGTTGCAGGTACTGTCATTATGCTACCAGTGATATCATTAATAACAGAAATTATATATCACTACGGAACATATGTAGGAACATTTATAAGAAATATAGTTGAAAATGGAGCTTGTTTTTAGAAAATATAATTATAGAAATTAAGCGTCCGAAATGATAAAAAAAGACACATAAAATTACCTATAATAAAATGTAAGTGAATAAGCTTATATTGAAGGTAAAAATATGTGTTTTTTTGATTACATACACAAACTACTAACTGTAATAAAACTTGATGACATTTATTATTCTTATTTTGTAAATAGATATACATTTATATATATTTATGATAAAATTAAGATGAAGAATAGAACATTTTCAGGTAATAAGGAAAATATAATAGGAAGTAATAATATGAAACTAATTAAAATAATTTCTATAGTATTTATAATAAGTATTGTTTTTGTAATTTCATCTGCAAAAGCAGATAATTATGTTGGATTTAATAATATAACTATTCCTGCAATTGGTGGTTCATACAAATCTACACAATATAGAAAGTATAATCAAACACAACAAATAATAGAGACTACTTCGATATCAACTTCAATGAAAGCGAGAACTCAAGCAATGCTTGGTCAAGTTGATATTCATCATATATTAATTTAATTAATGGAGGATCACAAACATGGGGTTCAGAAAATATAGATTTAAATGAGTATAAATTACATATTAAATGTACTAGTACCAATATATTAAATGAGAGTTACTGGGGCATTTGGAAATACGACTGGCCTGTATAAATAAAATAATATATTTTTCTTTTACTATTTTGGAGGTATTTTAATGAAATATAATAGAAATAACGCTGTGTTAATGCTAGTAATAATGGTTATTGTTGGATTCTCTTTAAGCGCTATATTTAACAACATGCGCGAATTTAATATGAATATCAAAGCATATAATTATAAGATAAATAAATGTAATACAATATCTGATAATGATACTACAATAATTAATTATTGTAATGAAATAAAAAAATGGGGTGGTCCAAAAAGATCTGATACCTTTTTTACTTTTTTCGACATATTATTTGATGATAGATTTACTATTATGCAAATTTTATTACCATTTTTAATTATTATGTGTTCAATATCCAAAATCAATGAAAAATTAAAAAGTGGGTTTATTAAAAATGAACTTTTAAGACAAAAATATAAAAGTTTTGTTATAAAAGAATGGATAGACTCATTAAAAAAATTATTTATAATACCGTTTATGTTTTTAATAATTGCAGTTGCTGCATATATACTAACTGGTAACTTTGATTATAAGAATTCCTTATTAAATTTTAATCCATGGGTCAATCCTATATTTTTTGATAATATTGTAATTTCAATAATTATATATTTAACTAATTTTTTATTACATGGCATTTTTATTATAAATATTGGATATATTGCTACAAAAAAAAGTAGAGGTTATATTCTTTCGGTTTTGACTGCATATATTTCTTATTTAGGATTATGGGCTATATCTGAAACATTTTTTGGTTATTTTATAATGAGCGGTTTGTTAAAAAAACCTGAATTACATAATTATTTTTCTTTTACAACTTTATGGGGATATCCGGATATAAATAATTTTGTCTTGTTTACTTTATATCAAGCAATTATTACTATTATTTCTTGCATATGTTTTTATTTATCATACAGGAATAAAGAGGGGGTATTAATAGCTAATGAACAATAGATTTAAAATAAATTTTATAAAAACAGTTGTATCTTCTAATAAATTTATGACCTCATTACTTCTTTTAATAATATTAAATTTTTTTATTGTAGGAAAATATGCTGCTAACTTAGAATATATTACAGCTTTTATTAATATTAATAACTTATTTGTATATAATACTTTTCTAGCAATAATTATCTTATTTACAACATTAAATACATTAAAAATATTTGAAACATATACTAATATTATAATACGGTATAATAATAAAAAAATGTATATTTTTGAGTTAATAAAAATTACTCTCATCTTAAATTTAATTATTGTACTTATTAGTTATATGCTACTATTTACTGGATTAAATTTTTATGCTAATGCACCTTTAATTATTAATAATGGAAAACTTGGAATTTCTAATTTAATTTATGCTTGTTATGTTTTTATAAAAAAAATTATATTGTTTGAAATCTTATCTATAATATTTTTGCTTATTAACAAAAATTTCAATAAAAATATTTCACTAATTATTTCATTTGTCATCATTTCCATGTTACTTGTAGCTACTTATAATGATATATATATTAATTCTTTTAGAGAGTTTCAGTTTTTCTTATGGGATTATTTTGTCTATCATCGATATGCATCTATAGCATTAGAAATTTCATTTTTTAGTATTTTTGCTTGTTGTAATATTTTATTATTATATTTATTTACAATAATTACGATAAAAAGAATTAAAAATATAGGTGATTAAAATGAAATATATTTTAAAAAATGATTTTAATACGTTAAAGAAATTCTTACAATTATCAATTATATTTTACTTTTTACCATTACTAACTTTTATTATGATGATAAAAGTAACAGGCTCTAATATTACAAGTTTAATGAATGAAAATTTTTTTTCATATAACATTAAATTTAATTATTCGAATTGGGTATTAATAATAATTTCAATAATTAACACTGTTATATACATTTCAATGTCTTATTCGCTTATAGTAAAAGATGTGCATTATGAAAAAGAAAATATATTTTTAAGAATTAATATAAGAAGATGGCTGATATATAAGACTTTATCATTAATAATTTATATTCTTATTTATACATGTATTAGAATATTTATAATTTTCTGTGCTATTGGTTGTAACAGTTTAAATATATATATATTGCTTTATCAGTTTTTGTATTATTTACTATTGTCGAATTTGTTAATAATAGTATACATTTTATTTTCAAAAAAAGAAATCATGTTTTGTTTAGTTTTCATTCTATCTATAATACTAAATTTATCTGGTTTAATATTAGCTATGTGTAATGTAATTACTGAAATATTTATATTATTTTTATTAGAGAAAAAAAGAACAAAAATTTTTGAAAGGAGTTTATAATTATGAGAATAGACGTAAAAAATTTATCGAAAGAATTTAATGGCATTAAAGTATTAGACAATGTAAATTTACAATTTGAAGAAGGAAAAATATATGGATTAATAGGAAGAAACGGTAGTGGAAAAAGTGTATTTTTAAAAATACTTTGTAATTTCTATGCCCCAACCTCTGGAGAGGTTTTATTTGATAATATTAATATATATAAAGAAAATATATTTCCACCTGAAACTAGAGCACTTATAGAAAAGCCTTCTTTTTTGCCAGATACAACAGGATTTGACAATTTAAAATTATTAGCTTCTATTCAAAATAGAATAAGTGATGAGGAAATTTTAAATACACTTAAAAAATTAAATCTTATTGAGGATAAAGATAAAAAATATAAAAATTATTCTTTAGGTATGAAGCAAAAACTTGGTATTGCTCAAGTTTTAATGGAAAATCCTAAGATAATAATTTTAGATGAACCTTTTAATGGGATCGAGAATGCGACTGCGAAAAAAGTTAGGGATATATTGAAAAGTGAGGCTAAATCAGGAAAAATTGTAATTTTAGCATCACATATAAAAGAAGATATTGAAGAATTAGCAGATGTAGTATATAAATTTGATTGTGGGAAAACATCAATTATAAAAAAATAATAGTTAAGTTATATTGTAAATATTTAAAATTTTTGGTATATATTATTAATGAAATTATTATAGATTAAAATAATTTTTATATATAATTAAGCAAAATTATAAAAATATTTTATGTTATAATGCTTCCAGTGATATCATTAGTAACAGAAATTATATATCACTACGGAACATATGTAGGAACATTTATAAGAAATATAGTCGAAAATGGAGCTTGCTTTTAGCAAGTTCTTTTTTTTTGTATGTAAAACGTAAATTATATGATATAATTGTATTATGATAGAATAGTAGTGTGATAAATATGTATTTTCATTTTAAGAAAAAAGAAATTATAAAAAGAAAAAAAAAGCATTATAGTGATGTAGTTGGTGATTTGATAACTCTTTCAATAATTGTTAATGATAGCATTAGAAATTATGTATTAAATGATTTTACAAAAGAAAGAATATCATTCGGTCGTGGAGAATATAACGATATTATTATAAAATCACCTATAATGTCTAAATACCATGGATACTTTGAAATAAAAGGTTCAAAAGTTTATATCCATGATGATCAAAGTAAAAATGGTATTATTGTAAATAATAAAAAAATGATTAATGCAGAAATTACCGATGGTGATTTTATAAGAATAGATGATGAAAATGAACATTTAAATGATGGGATATTAATCATTGTTAAATATGGTAAAAGTCCATATAAATGGAATAGATATCATATAAATAATAAAAATTTAATAACAATAGGTAATGTAGTAAATAATGATGTAATTATTGACTATAACGTAAATAGTCAGTGGAATGTAAGACTTACAAAAAAAGATAAAGAAAATAGTTATACAATTGAACCATGTTTTAATAAAAGTGTATTTTTAAATGGTAATGAAGTTAAAAAGCCTACTTTGTTAAAAAATAATGATTTAATAAATATTGACAGTTATAAAATAATCTATACTTATAATAACATTTTTTTCCATACACATGAATTAGGAGTAAGAATAGATGCTAGAGATATAACTAAAGTTGTTAAAGTTAGAGGTAAGAAAAAAATTATATCAAACGATATTAATATGACTATTAAACCCGGTGAATTTGTAGCATTTGTAGGTGGTTCTGGGACAGGAAAAACAACATTTATGTCTTTTATAAGTGGTATGAAAAAACCTACTAAAGGTACAGTCTTACTTGATGGTAAAGATTTATTCAAAAATTATAATTCACTTAAAAAAGTAATAGCATATGTACCACAAAATGATATAGTTTATACAGATTTAACACTAATTGATATGCTAAGATATTCGGCTAATTTACGAATGGATAGCTATTCAAATCAAGATGAAAAAGAAAGAAGAATACAAGATGTATTAGAAATAGTGGATTTAGTTGGAAAGGAAAATGTTCTTATTAAAAGATTATCTGGAGGTCAACGAAAAAGGGCAGGTATTGCTGTAGAATTACTAGATAATCCAAAATTATTTTTCTTAGATGAACCGACAAGTGGACTTGATCCAGGAACTGAAAGAAGTCTAATGAAAACGTTAAGAAAGATGTCTGATATGGGACAAACAACAGTTCTTGTAACACATAATACTCAGAATATTCATCTTTGTGATAAAGTTGTCTTTTTTGGAAATGGCGGTAAAATTTGTTATGATGGACCACCAGTTGGAGCTAAAGAGTTTTTCGGTGTTGATGATTTTGTAGATATTTATAATCTTATTGATGCTGATACAGATTTTTGGAATAAAAAATATAAAAAAGAATCAAATATTGAAAAAATCACAAGTGAAAATGAAGAAACGAATAAAACAAAGAAAACAAAAAATTCTTTTATTGATCAATTTATAACTTTAACTAAAAGATATATTAAAACAATAATAAACAATAAAATACAATTACTACTATTATTATTACAAGCTCCAATAATTGCTGAAGCATTATCGTTAGTTATAAATAATGACTTATTTACATACTACGATATGACAAAATCAATTTTATTTATTATTGCTATTGCAGGTATATACATAGGACTTGGAAATAGTATACAAGAAATATGTAAAGAAAAAATAATATTAAAAAAAGAATATATGGCTGATTTGCGATTAAGTGCATATATATTATCAAAAATTTTAGTAATGTTTATTTTGGCGATAATTCAGTCATCATTATTTATATTTACATTAAAATTAACGATTGATGTTCCAACAGATGGAGTTATGTACAGTTGGACAATTGAAATGTGGATTATAATGATTCTTACAATATTTTCATCATCAACGATGGGATTATTAGTATCATCATTAGCACAAGATGCATCAACAGCTATGACATATATTCCAATTTTACTTGTTCCACAAATGTTATTTTGCGGAATGCTATTTGAACTAAAAGGAATAATATCAATAATTTCCAATTTTATTTTGTGCAGGTGGACATTAGAACTTTTAGGAACAACAAATGATATGAATAGTTTAATCGTAGGTATTCAAGATATTATACCTGGATATCAAAGAGAATCTGAAACATTTTTTGAATTTACAAAAATACATTTTTGTAAAGGTTCATTAGTAATTGTATTTATGAGTATAATCATGATACTAATTTGTTATTTAATACTTAAAAAACAATTGGAGGATAAGTCATGATGGAAAATTATAAAATTACAAATAAAATAGGAGAAACAGATATCTCTAAAGTATATAATATTTCATACGATTCAGGAGAAAAAAGAGTATTAAAAGTAATTGATTATTCTAAACTAAATGATATATTAAAAAATAGAGTTTTTAATGAACTAAAAATAATTGATCTTATAAATGAACAACCAAATATTGTTAAATATTATAATTATGAAATTAATGATCAAACAAAAAATATATTTATTATAATGGAACAATTAAAAGATATTAAAAATTATTTTCATGCAAAGACAATTACATATAAAGAAGTAACTAAATTATGCTTAGATATATGCTGCGCATTAGAAACATTTCATAAAAATAATTTAATTCATTGTGATATTAAGCCTAGTAATATATTTATTGATAATGATGGTAACTTTAAATTAGGTGATTTTAATTCTGTAATTAGCAATAAATCTAATACTTACTATGGAACACCGGCTTTTACAGCTCCAGAGTGCTTTATTAATCAGTTTGATAAAAGATGTGATATTTATTCATTAGGATTAGTAATGTATACTTTATTGAATGGTGGATTACTTCCATTTCAACAATCAGAAAATGATTACGAAGAAGCAATAAGAATTAGAAACAGTGGAAAAGATATTCAAATAATTGAAGATGTAAAAGAAGAATTAATGAATATAATTCTAAAATGTATTCAATTTAATCCAAATAATAGATATAACAATGTAGAAGAACTAAAATATGATATTATCAAATGTCAAGAAAAAAACATAAAATCTAATAATTTGAAGAAAATTAATTTTTCGTTTTTAGATTTAACAATGGATGTCAAAAATCCAATATTAAAAAATAAATTTGCAATTACATTAAGAAATTATTCTATAAAATATTCTTTAAAACAACAAATAACAATAATAATATTTATTTTATTAATAATTATTTTGTTAGGAAATTATACATTATATTTAATTAAAAATAAACCATGTAAAGATGGATTTGTTAATAATAATGGTATATGTGTAGAAGGATATTATAAGTGTGAAAAAGGATATACCTTAAAAGACAAAGAATGTATTAAAACAATTAAAGAAGAGAAAGCACGAGCTAATTATTATTGTCCTAAAGGATATTCATTAAAAGAAGGTTATTGTGTTAATGATAGTATAATGCATGCAAATTTTGAATATAAATGTGCTGATGGATTTACATTAAAAGGGGATAAATGTTATAAAGAAGAATCAGCACAAGCTCCATTATTACATTCATGTCCTGATAATTATATATTAGCTGGAACAAAATGTATTACAGCAACAAGTATAGATGCATATGTATCATATTCATGTTCCAGTGCTGATTATATACTTCAAGGAAAAAATTGTGTTAAAAAAGATAGTACTATTACTAAAGCAACAAAAAGTTACTCATGTCCTAATGGAGGAGTACTTGATAATACGACATGTGATATCACGACTGAACCAAAGAGTACAGTATTAAAAAAATGTGATTCAGGAACATATTCAGTTATAGATAAAAAATGTCACTTAAAATATAGTGCTACAGTAACATATGTATGTAATAATGGAATACATGATGGCGCAGGAAATTGTATAACTGATTCATCTGTATCAAAACCTGCAGATGAAATATATACGTGTCCTGAAAATTATATTAGGGTTGCAGAAAAATGTACTAAAGCTGAAACATTAGATGCAACAAAAAATTATTATTGTCCAACTGATACCGTATTAAAAAATGGTATGTGTTATGGAACTATTACATCAGATGCATTAGGAATATACACATGTCCAGATGGGTATTTGTTAAGTGGTCTTTCATGTGTTAAAGATGATTTGAAAACACCAAATGTAAAATACACGTGTTCAAGACTATATAAATTGGATGGTTCTAAATGTAAAAAATATGAAACTAAAGAACCAATTATAGTATTAAAAAGGAAGGAAGATGTACATGAATAAGAAAAAAATACTATTAAGCGTTGCAGCAGTAGCTTCTATTTTATTATGTGGCTGCACAATTAAAAATGAATCAGAAGAAGCTAAGAAAAATGAAGAAGTAAAAAGAGAACCAAGTTTTGCAGAAATTGCAAAAGAAGTTGTAAATAATACAAGCTATTTCTCTAGAATGAAAGCAGTATTAGAAGTAAAATTAGCAGCATTTAAAGATGTTGAAATATCAGATGTTAAAGAATTTAAAGATCGTGTTTCAACTATATATGCTGAAGCTCCATGTGAAGAAGTAGGGGATAAATATATTTGTAAATCTATAGCACAAATAGGGTTATTAGAATGTCAATCAGCAACTACTGATGAAAATGATCCAATTGTAATTGTTAAAGATGCCATTTTAACAAATGGTAAAACTAGAAAAAAAGTAAATTTAGTATTATTACAAGGAACAGATTTATCTGATGGACAAGCAACAGGTATAAAAGAAGATATTTTATCAGGAATGTCTTTATCAAATGAATATTTATATGATGCATATTATGCAGTATATAATAATATCAAAGACACTGATACTCCATTATATTTTAGTGGTATTAGTTTAGGTGGTATGGTAGCACAACAACTTAGTGGTTTATCATATATCAAAAATTATTACACAGTATCTAATGTCGTATCATTAGCATCACCAATACTTGCACAAGATGATATTAATTATGATGTTACAACAGTAAGAAGAATGGTAGATACTAATGATATAGTTCCAACATTATCAACACAAGAAAATGGAAGCTATGAATCAAAATATGGTGACAAAAATAAAGCACTTGTAAAAACAGGAAATTATAAAACATTTATAGGTACACATGTTTTCAGTTATGTTGAAAAAGATGGAATTTTTAAAGATGTTGACGTTTTAGGAAACGAATTTGGTGGATACTATTTTGAAATAGATAAAAATAAAATAACTAAATATCCTGCTGAAAAATTTGAACAAACTAGAAAAAAATTATATAGAAGATAATTAAGCACTTCCAATTGGAAGTGTTTTTTTATAGTATTCATTCCTTATTTAATTAATTTATGTTATTTTTTTCTTGTATACAATAAAATTTTGTAGTATAATATCTATTAGTTGAGAAGGGAGGGATATTAGATGACAAAAGTAATAGTACGTAATGGAAACGTTGACGGTGCTTTAAGAACTGTTAAACAAAGAAATGCTAAAGATGGCCTCCTAAAAGCTGTTCGTGAAAGACAAGAAGGATATATGAAACCAGGCGTTAGAAAAAGAAAAGAAAGAAAAGAAGCTATTAGAAACGCAAAAAGAAACGCTAGAAGATATAACTAATAAAAAGAGCTTTTTGCTCTTTTTTATTTAATAAAGGAGAGATATTATGCGCGAAACAATATTAAAAGATATTATTGAAGCTATGAAAGCAAAAGATAAAGAAAAATTAGCAGTTTTACGTATGGTTAAAGGTGCTATGCAACTTGAAGAAATTAATGTTAAGCATGAACTTGATGATGTTGAAATGACTCAAATATTATCTAAACAAATTAAAACAAGAAAAGATTCAATTACTGAATTTGAAAAAGGTGGAAGACAAGACTTAATTGAACAAGTAAAAAAAGAAATAGAAATTTTAGAAGTTTATATGCCTGAACAAATGAGCGAAGAAGAAATTTCTAAAAAAGTTTTAGAAATCTTTGCTGAAGTTAATCCTACAGGACCAAGTGATATGGGTAAAATCATGGGAAAAGCTGCGCCACTATTTAAAGGTAAAGCTGATATGGGATTAGTTAATAAAATTATTAAAGAAAAATTAAATAATTTATAATATAGATTAAAAATTTATTTTTAATCTATTTTTTTTTATTTACTATAAACATGTTTATTCTTGATTTTAATATTAAATATTTATATAATTAAATTATGATAAATAATAGAAGGAGTGATTTATGAAATTTGTAAAAAAATTTAGAATGTATGATTCTAATTTAGGATATAGTACAGATAATTTTACTACATTATCATATAGTGGAGGAACAAATGTATTTGAATTAAATTCATCAGATATACTTGCGGCATCAATACTTTATCCAGGAACTAAAAAAATCGAATTAAGAACAGCATTATATCTTTTAGATACAACATCTATTAGCGGAACATTGTATTTATCAAAAAATGATTACTTATCATAAAAAAAATATAATAATACTATTATTGTTGTTATGTGCAATTTCATTATATGGAATTGTATATAATGCAAATCAAGACAAAAAAAATGCTGAACACTTAATCGAATTAGGGAAAAATAATCCTGAATTTTTAAAACTTCATCCTGAAGTTGGAGATGAAAATTATACATTAGATAAAACAGATTCATTAAACTTTGCATTTAGAGTTTTATATTCTGACCCATTAAAAAGTTTTGAATATTCAATAATTTTCATAATCATATTTTTTTCAACAAGACATTTTTACCACATAATAAAGACAGGTATGTTAAAAGATATGGTTTTAAGGGAAAGTTATTGGAGTGTTCTAAATAAACAAATTTACGGATCATATATATACTCATTTATTCCAATTATTTTTATGATAATACTAATACTAATGTCTTGTGTATATCATTTTGATTTAGATTTTTTGAGTACATGCAAAAATGAATATTTATGTTATATACCTCATTTGTCAATTGGATTTGTATTGTCATTAATATATAATTTAATTATGATTTCTCTTTATTATATAAATGTTTCTATTATAATGTTTAAATACAGTAAAAATTTTGTTTTAAATGTAATAACAAGTTTCTTAGTAATCTTGGGAATAGAACTATTTATGCAATGTGTTATAGGACCGATATTAGTTCAAATAACTGGTGATGTCGGATTTGGTAATTTATTTTCAAGTGCTAATTTATGGTATTATGACAGTGTATCATACCTTCAAACAATATGTTATACAACTAGTAGTTTCTTAATATCATTTTTAATAATGAAAAAACAATTTAAAAATAAAGAAAAGGTATATACATTAAATGTTAAATAGATTTTCAAATTTAGTTATCGAAGAAGAATTAAATAAAAATTAAGCCAAAAAATTGTTGTAATACAAAATATTTGTGTTATAATATTATTGGCTTTTTTAATACACATGAATTAGTATTTATATGCCTAGTGCCTATATGGTGGTGTATAACAAGCTAATTCAGAGGATAAATAACAAAAGGAGGAAGAAAAATGACAGTTGTTTCAATGAACTATTTATTAGAAGCTGGTGTTCACTTTGGTCATCAAACTAAAAGATGGAACCCAAAAATGAAAGAATACATCTTTACTTCAAGAGATGATATTTACATTATTGACCTACAAAAAACTGCTAAAAAAATTGAAGAAGCTTATGCAGCTTTAAATAAAATAGCAGCTGATGGAGGTAAAGTATTATTTGTTGGTACTAAAAAACAAGCTATCGAAGCTACAAAAGAAGAAGCTATGAGATCTAACTCATTCTATGTAACTGAAAGATGGTTAGGGGGAACTTTAACTAACTTTAAAACAATTAGAAAAAGAGTTAAAAGAATCGATGAAATCGAAAAAATGGAAAAAGATGGTACATTTGATTTACTACCTAAAAAAGAAGTTATTGGATTAAAAAAAGAATACGATAAATTAAATAATTTATTATCTGGTATTCGTGGAATGTATAAATTACCAAGTGCTTTAGTAATTGTTGATCCTTCAAAAGAAGACATCGCTATTAAAGAAGCTCGTAAATTAAATATTCCAGTATTTGGTATTGTAGATACTAACTGTGATCCAGATATGGTAGATTATGTTATTCCAGGTAACGACGATGCAATTCGTGCTGTAAAATTAATTTTAGGAGTTCTTGCTAATGCAATCGTTGAAGCTAATGGAGGACAAGTTGTTAATTATGTTTCTGCTGATGAAAAACAACCATCAGACATTATGCAAAAAGCATTAGAAACAGTTAAACCAAAACAAGAAAGAAGAAAAAATTTCAATAACGATAGAAAAAACTTCAAAAGATTCGATAAAGAAAATAAAGGACCAAGAAAAGAATTTAAAAAAGAAGAAACAAAAAAAGAAGAAGCTAAAGTTGAAAAAAAAGCCGAAGCTAAAGAAGATTTAGCTGAAAAAACTGTAGCTGAATTACGTGATTTAGCAAAAGCTAAAGACGTAAAAGGATTTTCAACAATGAAAAAAGCTGAATTATTAGAAGCTTTAAAATAAATCGAATTACAAGATGATTTTCATAATCATCTTTAATTTTAAGAAAGGAATTTAAGTATGATAAGTGCTAGTTTAGTAAAAGAATTAAGAGAATCAACTGGTGCAGGTATGTTAGACTGTAAAAAAGCTTTAGAAGCTACTAACGGTGATATCGATGCTGCAGTAGATTGGTTAAGAGAAAAAGGTATTTCAAAAGCCGCAAAAAAAGCAGATCGTATTGCTGCTGAAGGTGTTGCTGCAATCGTTACTGAAGGTAATGTTGCTGCAATCGTAGAAGTTAACTCAGAAACTGATTTCGTTGCAAAAAATGCTGAATTTACTGATATGGTTAACGAAATTGCTTCAGTAATTATTAAAAATGATGCTAATACTGTTGAAGAAGTTTTAAAACTTGAATCATCAGTTGGTACAATTGAAGACTTAATTATTGCAAAAACTTCAAAAATAGGAGAAAAATTAAGTTTAAGAAGATTTGCTAAAGTTGTAAAAAATGATAACGATAACTTTGGTGCTTACATTCACATGGGTGGAAAAATTGCTGTATTAACAGTTGTTGAAAATGCATCTGAAGAAGTTGCTAAAAACATTTCAATGCATGCTGCTGCAATGAGACCACTTTATGTAAGAAAATCAGATGTTCCTGCTGAAGTTGTAGAAAAAGAAAAAGAAGTTCAAAAAGAAATTGCTATGAATGAAGGTAAACCTGCTGAAATAGCTGAAAAAATGGTTATGGGAAGAATTCAAAAATTCTTCAAAGAAATTTGTTTAGAAGAACAACCATTCGTTATGGACGGAGATATTTCTGTTTCTACATATGCTAAAAATAACGGAGGATCTATTAAAGATATGATTCGTTATGAAGTTGGAGAAGGAATGGAAAAAAGAGAAGAAAATTTTGCTGAAGAAGTTGCAAAACAAATGCAAGGAAAATAATTTATTAAAAGAACTAGTATAGTTCTTTTTTTTTGTAAATAAATAAGTTTTTTAACATATATTAAACTAGGTGGTACAAATGGATAAAAAAGAAGAATTTAAAGCATTTGTAAGAAAAAATCCAATATTAGTTAAATACGTAAAAAATAATGAAATGACTTGGCAAAAATTTTATGAAATATATGATATATATGGTGAAAATAATGATGTTTGGATAGATTACTTAAAAGAAAAAGAAACTACAAATTTAGATTTTTTTAGTTTTTTAAAAACTATAGATATGGATAAAATACAAGAAGGTGTTGAAAGCCTTCAAAGAGTTGTTGGTGTAATAGGAGAAATGGCCGCAACAAAAGAAAAGTCAACACAAGATAATTATAAACCTAGACCATTATATAAACATTTTGACGATTGATACACAATTTACTATAAAAAGTAATCCATATTATATAAGTTATTTAAGAAATAATTCTTATTGGTATAAAATATTAACTCGTGATCCTAAACAAATAGGGGAATTTATTAATAATGCTAAAGAATTCTATCAATTAAGAAAAACTGATAAATTTAAAAAAACATTAGAATATATTGAATTATTTCAAACAATTATAGAGACTATAAAATAAATATGATATAATACTTTTGGTGATTTATTATGCGTATTATTAGTGGTAAATACAAAGGAAGAGTATTAGAAGGATTTAATATAGAAGGTACTAGACCTACTATGGATAGGGTTAAAGAGTCTTTTATAGCTTCTATTCAATTAAAACTTAAAAATAGTGTAATATTAGATTTATTTGCCGGTAGTGGTTCTGTCGGTTTTGAAATGATTAGCAATGGTGCTAGTGAAGGATATTTTGTAGATACTAATAAAATAGTTATTGATACATTAAATAAGAATATAAAAAAACTAAATCCAAGTGAGAAAATAACTATTCTTAAAAAAGATTTTAAAGATGCATTAAAATATTTTTATGATAATAATATAAAATTTGACATTATATTTCTAGATCCACCATATAAATTAAATTATGTAAATCCTGCATTAGAATTAATAGAAAAATATAATTTATTAAACAAAGATGGTGTTATAATTTGTGAAGTTGAAAATGAAGTAGTTAATAATTTATCATTTGAAATTACAAAAGAGAAAAAATATGGAAGTAAGAATGTGATATTTTTAAAAAACAATGGCTAAGTAATGGACTATTGTTTTTTTTATTGTTATACTAATAATAGGTGATTATATGAAAAAATCTTATGGATATATACCTTTATGGTTTCTATTAATAGTTCCACCTTTGTTAATTTTTACTTTTATTTTTAACTTTATTCAATGCGGACTTGCTATTTTATGTGGGGCAATATTATTAAAAATAAAAGATCCATTTAATAATTATTACAAAAGGATAATGACTGCTTTTATATTAGCGATTGAAGCTGATATTATATGTATTTTATTTTATGCATTACCAGAATTATTATATAAAATAGATTTTTTAAATAAAAATTTGATTACTCCATTAGAATATAATCCATATAAGAATATATTTTCATTCATATATATTTTTATATTATTTATTGTATTAATTAAATTTATATTTAAAAGGACTAATAAAAGAGTATTAAAAGGATTTGAAGAAAATGATGATAAATTAAGAGCAAATATATTAATAACAATATTATTAATTCCGTATCTATTCTTTATACCATCAACACTATTATTAAAGCCAAATAAATCAAATTTAGAGGATTTTAGAGGAACAATATCAACAGATAGAAAATCAACAATCCAAATATTAAATAATTTAAATGTATCTAAATATATATCATCATATACATTAGATACAAGTAAAGAACCGTACACCTTAAATATTTATTTAAATAAATTTACTAAAGACCGAAGAAAAAAATTAGAAATTGATGCAGCAACAATATATCTATTAATTAGAGATATAAATGAAATAGTATATTATATGGATGATACAACTTATACATACGATATAAATAAAATAAATGATATATTCTCAAATATAAAAAGATGTACTTTGTCAGATATAAAAGATAGATATTCAACAAAACCATTCATGGAATATACTTATTTTGGACGTATTGATGATTATGATGTATTTGATATTGGAAAAGGTGAAATTAAAGAACAATTAATATATAATGATATGGGAATACATTATTATTTAGAAGGAACAGATTATAATAAAATCTTCCTATATAAAGGTGAACAAAGATATAAAACATTAAAAGAAGCATTAGAAACAAATGAAATAGATATTGAAACTTTACGAAATAGTGAATTAGAAATAATAATTACAGGAGTAGAAGAAAATGAAGATACTAATAAGTGATTTTGATAAAACATTTTATACAGAAAATTATGATAATAACATTAAATTAATTAATGAATTTGTTAATGCTGGTAATAAATTTGTAATAGCAACAGGTAGACCTTTGTATTTTTTAGAACCATCTATTGAAGGAAAAAATATTAATTATTATAATTTAATATGTAGTGATGGAACTGTAGTATTCGATAAAAATAATAAAATATTATTTCAAGAAGTAATAAAAAAAGAAACTATACAAATATTAATTGAAAAAATAAGAAACAATCCTCATATTAGTGATTATTATTTGAATACTGCATACGAAAATACAAAAGATATAAACGTTACAGCAAACGGCTTTTTAGGTGTTCCAATTGATAGAGATGAATCTCAAAAATTTATTGATAAATTACCTGAAATAGACGAAAATATTAAAGGTTATTTAAGTTATAAATGGATTAATATAATAAGTAAAAATGCATCAAAATCAAGTGCTATTAAAAAATTAATAGAAATTAATAATTGGAATTATGAAGATATCTATGTTGCCGGAGATTATTATAATGATATTGAGATGAATAAAGATTATCAAAGTTTTTGTTTTGATTTTTCACCAGAAGAATTAAAAAAAGTAAGCAACTATGTTGTTAAAGATTTTAGTGATATATTAAAAAAAATAGGATATTAAATTGATATGAACCCCGTTTCTTGTACATGAGAAACGGGGTTCAGTTCAAAATTCCTATTTTTTTAATGTTTTATTTTTTTCTTCTGTTTTATTTTTTGAAGATAATAATTCTTCTTTTAATTTCTTTAAATCACTTATTTCATTCGAACGACTATACTTTTTGATAATTTCCTTTTTACTTTGTTTTACTTTTTCTTCTTCAACAATTTTTTCAATTTTGTGATATTTTTTTTCTAAATCTTTTTCCTTATCAATTTGTTCATATTGTTTTGCTGTAATATATTCTATACTAGCTGTTAAAATAAATACACAATTAATTAATAGTGCTGGAATACTATTAGTAGTTACTGCTATATATGCAATTAGTAAACTAATAGAAAGTAATAATGTTTTAAATTTACCAAGTAAAGTAGTTCTAGGCACATTACCTTTTTTCTTGGATTCAATATTCTTTTTCCCAATTAATGCTTCATTAAAAATACATGCTGTCACAGCTGGAAATTTAATTATAAGAGGTATCATTAACCCTGCAGCAAAAATTTTATCAACAATTGGATCTAAGTCTTTCCCAAATTCACTTACAGCATTTAATTTTCTAGCAGCGAATCCATCTAAAGCATCTGTTAATTCAAATAAACAAGTAAATAAAATTGCAAGTGGAATATTACCAGAAAAAGCTGCAGGAACTATAAATAAAGGTGCTAATAATCTTGATGCAGTAAGTAAATTAGGTATTTGTTTTATACGTTTATCCTTATCTTTTAAATCTTTAAAGCAATTTTTGATATCTTCCTTATATTTTTTATAAAAATCTTCAAACACAATAACTCCTCCTTAAGTATTATGTATTATATCAAAATAAATATATAAGTCAATTATTGTTTATCAATTAATCAATTTATGATATAATTTATATGATAGGAGGATGTAGGATGAAGAAAGTTTTTATGTATTTGCTATATTTATCTTTAATAATTATTCCATTAAATGTTAATGCTTCAACATGTAAATATGAAGTTGATATATCATATCCTGATGATGATGTTAAATTATCATGTCATGAAAACTATAATGATGCATTAAATGCAATGAATAATTATAAATCGACAGAAAAACAAGTAGCAGTAATAAAAAATAATGGTAGAATTATAAATGCTAAATATGCAATTGCAAAAATAGATGTTGAAAATGAAGCTGAAATACAATATAGAAGTGATGGAATAAAAAACTTATATAGAACAAGTTATGCTGCATACAGTCATTCAGTACCAACCTATGATCCAGACTTTATGACATATATAGCTTCAACATGGGGAGCAGATGCAGCATTTTTGAATTATGATCCACAATATAATACGGTAAATATCAAAATAAGTGGAGTTAATGGATGGTTGAAAAAGGACCAAGTTATAATTATTCCTATTTCAAAATATTATAGTAAAACATTTAATTACCAATCTAATAGACCTAAAATTAAATCAATAAAAAGTAGTATTACATTAAGAAGCGGACCATCAACAAATTCTGAATCTTTAGGATATTCAACAAGTACAAATCAAATTTTTGAATATTATCCTTCACAAACAAAAGAAGATGATACATATTACTGGTATAAAGTAAAATACAATTCTAATACGGTAGGGTGGTTAGCAAGTAAAAAAGATGAAAATTGGTTAATGGATGTAAGTATACTTAGAAATGATACATACTATTATAGTATTGATAATATTTTATATCATCATGTCCATAAAGGAGCATCATTTGCTGATGTAAATATGACTCTTGGTACAGCACCTTTTGTATATACAAAACCAAAAGTTAAAACATATTACTTAGCAAACTCAACTAATAATGATATAAATGCTAATAACAGATATTTTAGTTTTGATAGTAATTATTTCTATCAATCATATTCACAAATGATAGATGATTATAGAAATGGAAATTATAATAATGCAATAAATAAAGATTACCCTTATTATGCTTATTTCATGTATATTCCATCTAGATCATTTACAGGATATGATGCTAATTCATTTAATCAAATGGTAATAAATAAAGGTTATACAAGTTTCCCTGTAAATCCTAAAAATTATATTAATCCAAATACAGGTAGTTTTAAATCTGGAATGTCTGCTGGTACTAGTTCAATGATGTTTGGTATTGGTGAAAGTATTATAAAAGCACAAAATACATATGGTGCTAATGCAATGAATATATTTAGTAATGCTGTACGTGAGTCTGCAACAGGTACTAGTCCTATAGCATTCTATAAAAACAATTTATTTGGAATGGGTGCCGTAGATGGTAATGCCTTTAATGGAGCATATACTTATGATTCTGTTGAAGCATCAGTTATGGATTATGCCAAGAAATTAAGTTATGGAAATGCATACTCAGATTTAAATGATTACAGATATAATGGTACTCATGAAGGTAATAAATTAAGTGGAAAAGGTGTACAATATGCATCTGATCCATATTCAGGGGAATCAAGTACTGGTCTTTCCTTCTGGAGTGACTTTAATAGTGGAAAAGTTGATGAATTCAAAAATACATTAGGTATTAAGAATAATAGTAATTTAGTTAATATTTATTCAGAACCAAACAGTTCTAGTCGAGTAATTTATCAAACAAAAAATAACGCTAATGGAAGAATACTTACAAATTTATCATTTATTGTTACAGATTATTTAGAAGTAAATGAAAATAATAAAACTCAAGGATATTATAAAGTATATACTGATTTAAGTTTAAATGACGATAGATATTATGATAATAATACATATTATACATTTAAAAATAGTTATGGTTATATCAAAAAAGAAGATTTATATGTAAGTAATCATCAACCTGTAATTAATGCTGAAAATATACATATTAATCAATTCGAAGAATTTAAAAGTAATGCAACAGCAGATGATTATGAAAATGGTGATTTAACAAACAGAATAGAAATCTCAGGAGAAATTAATAATGAAATTCCTGGGGATTATAAAATAACATATACTGTTTATGATAATGAAAACTTTAAAGCAACAAAAGATATCATTGTTACTGTTGATGCTACTGATAAACCAGTCATTAATTTAGAAGATGTAACAATTCCACAATATGTAGAATATGATCCATTAACAGGTGTAACTGCATATGACCGTGTAGATGGTGATTTAGAAGTTGAAATTAAATCAGGAACATTAAATATAAATGAAATAGGTACATATGAATTTATATACACTGCTAAAGATAAAGATAATAATATAACAGAAGCTAAAAGAATAATAACTGTAATTGCTAATGAATATCCAGTAATTAATGCTAATAATGTCGTAACATATATTAACGAACCATTTAATGCATTAAATGGGGTAACTGCTAGTGATAAAGAAGATGGTAATATTACTAGTAGAATTACTTATGAAGGAGAAATTGATGTAAGTAAAGCAGGATCGTTTGAAATAACATATAAAGTTATTGATAATGCTAATCAAATGACTTCAAAAACTATTACAGTAACTGTTGAAGAAAAGAAATTTATCATGCGTGATAATATATTTAATTTATATTCTTTAGAATATAATAAAGATACTAAAAAACTAGATATAAGTGGTTTCTTAATAATAAAAGGTATGCACAATACACTTACAACATCAATCAAATATGATATTATATTTGTTAATCAATTTGATGGTAATGAAATAGTTATGCCACTTTCTAGATTCACTAGTGGTATGCCTTATGATGCACCAAGTTCAAATGGATTTGATAACAAAGGATCATGGTTTAAAGAAAGTTTAGCAGTAAATAGTTTACCAAATGGTGATTATACTGTTTATATTAGAGCTAGAAGTGGTGATTTTGAAGCTAAAACAGTTTTAAAAAATCCATTCTTTAATGAGAAATTTGCAAGAAAATTTGAAATTGATGGAAAAGGATTTTTATTTAAAACAAACTATAGTAATAAATTAATACCATTAGAATTATCAGTAAGAGAAGATGGACTAATTGCTAATGTTAACAATCCTACTATTGATAATATGTATAATCAAGTATATGATATTAATCTAAAGGATGATAAGTTATTAATAGAAGCTAGTAGTCATAATGTTAAAGGTAATTATGCTATTAATCAAACAGTAGAGAGAAACATTTATTTAGAAAATATAAAAACGTCTAAAATAGCTAAATCATATAATGTTGGTTCTGTATCTGATGGCCCATATCCTATTAGATTAAAAGTTGATGACGGTTTTAGTAAAACTAGAGCATGGTATAGAACAACACTTGATTTATCAGATATTCCAGTGGGAACATATGCTATATATGTTAGAACAAAAACAGGTAATATTGACGATTATGGTGAATTATACGATGTACTATTTAAAGAAGTTAATAGAAAATCAATATATAACGGTCGTATATATTCAATTTCTAGAAATGATAATATGAGATATCGTATTGAATTAAAAATAGAAGAAGAGACTTAATTATTTAATTAAGTCTTTTTTATATATTAAATCAATTGTTTACTAAAAGGTATTTTACATGCTATAATGTATACGGGTGTTTATATGAAAAAAAAGTTAATACCAATAATAGCTACTATAGTTTTATTTATAGATCAAATAATAAAATTAATTATTAGAAAAAATATGAATCTATATAATTCAATAAAAATAATTAAAAATTTTTTTAATATAACATATGTAAAAAATATTGGAGCTGCATGGAGTATTTTTTCTGGATTTCAAATTCCTCTAATTATTTTTACAATTATTGTTTTAATAATACTATATTACTATTTTGTTAAAGACAAATGTTTAAAAAATTGTGAAATAATAATGTATGGCATTTTACTTGGGGGAATACTTGGAAATCTTTTTGATAGAATATTTCTAAATGGTGTAATAGATTATTTAGATTTTATTATACTAGGTTACGATTTTCCAATATTTAATTTTGCCGATATTGCCATTGTAATATCTATGTTTTCTTTAGTATTTTTAGAATTAAGAGGTGAAAAAAATGATAGTAAATAATGAAAATGCAAATACAAGATTAGACCATTATTTAGCTAATAATACTGAATTTAGTAGAAGTAAAATAACTAATCTTATAAAAGAAGGTAAAATATTAGTAAACGGGAAAAATGTTAAAACAGGTTATTTAATTAAAGAAAATGACATAATAGAAATTAATTATGAAGAAGAAGAACTAAAAGCTGAACCAGAAAAAATGGATTTAGATATAGTTTATGAAGATAATGATGTTATAGTTGTTAATAAAGCAAATAAAGTAGTAGTACATCCTGCATGTGGTAATAAAAGTGGTACTTTAGTTAATGGCCTTTTATATCATTCTAAAAACTTGTCAAGCATAAATGGTGAATTTAGACCAGGAATAGTGCACAGAATAGATGCTGATACTACTGGACTTTTAATGATTGCTAAAAACGATAAAGCACATAAGATATTAGCAGATCAATTAAAAGAAAAAACAACACATCGTGTATATTATGCTTTAGTATGGGGAGTAATAAATAATGAAACAGGAACTGTAGATGCTCCAATAGGAAGAGATCCAAAAGATCGTAAAAAAATGGCTGTTACTCCAGATAATAGCAAAGAAGCAATTACTCATTTTAGAGTTATTGAAAGGTATAAAAATGCTACTTTAATTGAATTGAAACTTGAAACAGGAAGAACTCATCAAATAAGAGTTCATATGAAATATATAGGTCATCCAGTTGTAAATGATCCTGTTTACAGTAATAAACCACTATTTGATGATTCTGGACAATGCTTGCATGCTAAAGAATTAGGATTCATTCACCCAACAACTAATGAATTTATGAAATTTGATTCAGAATTACCTGAATGTTTTATAAAAATACAAAACTTATTAAAGAATGAATAAGGAGGAAATATGGAAGAAAATACTTTATCTATGACACAAACTGATGAAATGATTATGAAATTGCTTCATTATTTTGTTACAGTAGAAAATTATTCACCAATTGTATTAAAAGGTGCTAAAAACGAAATTTGGTTAGAAAAATTTGATGGAGAATATAAAATTGTAAGACTTGTATCAAACTATATACATAATAATGAACAATTAAATATGGATATTTATAGAACAAAACAAATAATGAAAAGAATAAAGAAAAAAACTATGTCTTTTTCTATTAATGCTTTAAGTATTTTTGTTAATTTAGGAGATAATGTAGAATTAGACACTGTATCAGAAGACAATATTGATTGTGCTAATATTAAAACAACTGAAGATTTAAAAAAATATCAATTTATAATGGATGAATTTCCAACAATTACTAAGAAAACGAATTTTAAAGAGGAAGGATTAGATTTATTTGTTAAACTAACTAACGATATTGGAGAAGTTAATAAGATAAATCAAAAACAAGCTGAGGATTTATTTGCAAAGAAAGACCCTATAATAACTAAAATATTGATTACTATAAATATTGTAATATTTATACTTCAATTAGTATTAGGATGGGATGTAGTAGCAAATTTTGGCGCTAATTATGCTCCTTTTGTTAAAAGTGGTAAATTTTATGTATTATTTACATCGATGTTTATTCATGGTAATTTAATTCATTTGTTATTTAATATGTATGCTTTATATATTATAGGACCTCAAGTTGAAAGTTTTTATGGAAAAATTAAGTACTTAGCAATATATTTTGGAAGTGGTATCTTAGGTGCTTTATTATCAGATATATTTTTACAAAATTCTATATCTGTTGGTGCTAGTGGTGCAATATTTGGACTTTTATCAAGTATTGTATACTTCGGATATCATTATAGAGCTTATTTAGATACTGTTATAAGATCACAAATTATGCCATTAATTATATTTAATATATTTTTAGGAATAGTTATTCCTAATATTGATACATTTTGTCATATTGGTGGCCTTATCGGTGGTGTACTTGTTTCTATGGCTTGTGGTATTAAATATAAAAGTTCAAAATCAGAAAGAATTAATGGTTTTATACTTACTACAATATACACAATATTTTTATTAATATTATTATTTAAATAGCAGCATACCTGCTATTTTTAGTTGTATAATTATTGTTTATATTGTATAATAATTTTTGCGAGGTGGAATTATGAACAAATATAGTCTCATAGTCGTAAGTGAAGGAAAAGAGATAGAAATAATAATAAAAAATAATAAAGTTAAATCAACAAAATTAGATTTGCGTTGTATAGATTTATATACAACAAAATTTAATTGTAAAGATGATTTATTATATGATATACATGCTAGATTTCCAGATATTATAAATATAGATTCTATCTATATAAAATCAAATAAAAAATATGTACCAATAGCATATAATGATAAAGAAGTATTATGTAATGTAGAATGTAATGATAATAAAGTAAATCAAGATGATAAAAACTTTAAGAGTATCATATATAATTTTCTAAATATGTTAGAAGATAATGAATTCTATGCATTTTTATTGAGAAGTAATTTTATAAATGAATTAGAGAAAAGCTTTATAAAAGAACGTATTGAAGGTGGAGATTATAGTAATCATTTACTATACCAAATTATATCAAGTTTTTCTTGTTATGAAGATTTAAGAAAGCTTATGTTTACAATGGATAAACTTAATATATATATACTTAATAAACAATTAAAAGAAAAATTAAATTATTTTGAACAAAAAAATATAAAAACATTAAGAAGACAATAACTTAATGTTTTTTTATGATATAATCGATTTAAAGGGGTAAGATTATGAATGAATTTTTAAATTATTTAAAAGATGAAAGAAATTATTCTGATAAAACAATACTAAATTATAAAATGGATTTAGAAAACTTTTATAATTATATTAATAAAAAAAAGACTAAGAAAATTGATTTCGATTTCCTGCAAGAATATATTGAAAATTTGTCTCAAAAAAAATATAGTACTAAAAGTATTCAAAGACATATAAGTTCACTCAAAAGTTATTTTAAATTTTTGTATAATAAAAACTATATCAATGTAAACCCTGCAGAATTATTATGTTTACCAAAAAATGAAATAAAATTACCAAATTATTTAACTATAATAGATTTAGAAAAAATATATGAATTAGATCTATCATTAAGAGATAAATTAATAGTTGAACTTCTATATTCAACGGGAATACGTTTAAGTGAATTAGTAAATATTAAAATATCAGATATAAATTTTTATGACAAAACTATAAAAGTTTTAGGAAAAGGAAATAAAGAAAGATATGTATTATTTGGTAGTGTTTGTAGTAAGTTATTAAAAGAATATATTAATAATGAAAATAGAGTTTATTTATTACTAAATAAAAATGGTAATAAACTAAGTGAACGTGGAGTAGAGTATATAATTGAAAAAATATTTAAAAGTGTTAATGTACATGCTAAATTAACACCACATACATTAAGGCATACATTTGCAACACATATGCTTGATAATGGATGTGATTTGGTAACTGTTCAAAAACTATTAGGTCATTCTGATTTGTCTACAACAAGTATATACACTCATATTTCCAATGAGCACTTAAGAACAACATATTTACAAACACATCCAAGAGCAAGGAGGTAATTATGGCAAAATTATATTTTAGATATGGTGCAATGAATTCAGGTAAAACAACTAATTTATTACAAGTAGCATACAATTATGAAGAAAGAGATCAATTTGTTGTAATAATAAAAGCTGATATAGATAAAAAAGGTGGAAATAAAATAGTTGCAAGAGTTAGCATGGAAAGAGAAGTAGATTATTTAATAAAACCTGAAGATGATATTATAAAAATTTTGAAACCAAGATTTGATAATTTAAATTGTATATTAGTTGATGAAGCACAATTTTTAACCGAGGAACAAGTTTTTGAATTATTTGTTATAGCAAAGAAATATGATATTCCAGTTATAGCATATGGACTTAGAACAGATTTTAAAACAAATGCTTTTCCAGGTTCTCTTGCATTATTTAGACTTGCTGATGAATTTGAAGAAGCACCTACTATATGTAGATGTGGTGAAAAAGCAAGATTCAATGCAAGAATTATTAATGGAAAATTTGTAAGTGATGGTAATCAAGTGGCAATAGATGAAATGGATGAAGTTCATTATGAATCATTATGTGGTAAATGTTATTTAGAAAAAGTAATGAATTATGATATGGAAGAAAAAAATAACTATGAAAACTTAACAGATACTGAATTAAATAGTATAGTTGATGAAATAAATAAAATAATTAAAAAACGTAAAGGATAAGTAAACTTATTCTTTTTTTATTTATAATTTGATATAATACTAATTAGAGTAGGAGAGTGAAGTATGGCACTAAAAAGTATTTTCAAAAAGACTAGACAACCTAAAAAATATGTTTATTCTTTTAATGAAGGTAACAAAGATATGCGTGATATTCTTGGTGGAAAAGGGGCTAATTTAGCTGAAATGGTAAATATTGGACTTCCTGTACCACAAGGATTTACTGTTACAACAGAAGCTTGTAATAAGTATTATGAAGATGATTTAAAAATTAGTGAAAAAATTAAAAAAGAAATATTTGAACATATAGAGATTCTTGAAGAACAAACAGGTAAAAAATTTGGAGATCTTAATAATCCACTACTTGTTAGTGTAAGAAGTGGAGCTCGTGCTAGTATGCCTGGAATGATGGATACAGTACTAAATTTAGGACTTAATGATGAAGTTGCTAAAGAGTTTTCTAAAAAAAATAAAAACATTAGATTTACATACGATTCTTATAGAAGATTTATTATGATGTTTGCAGATGTTGTAAAAGGATATGATAAACAAAGTTTTGATAAGGTTCTTGAAGATTTTAAAGAAGAGAAAAATGTTAAATTTGATACTGATTTAGATGGCGAAGATATGATTAAAATTACAGAAAAATTTAAAAATATCTATAAAGAGTTATCTGGTGAAGAATTTCCTCAAGATCCAAGAGTTCAATTAATTGAAGCTGTTAAAGCAGTATTCCGTTCATGGATGAATGAAAGAGCTATCGTATATAGACAAATGAATGATATTCCAACATCATGGGGAACAGCTGTAAACGTTCAAGAAATGGTATATGGTAATTTAGGAGAAACATCAGGTACAGGGGTTGCATTTACAAGAAATCCAAGTACTGGTGAAAATAAATTATACGGTGAATATTTAATTAATGCTCAAGGTGAAGATGTTGTTGCCGGAATTAGAACTCCACAACATATCGATACATTAAAAGAAATTATGCCAAAATGTTATAATGAATTTTTAAGAACTTCTAAGTTACTAGAAAAACATTATAAAGATATGCAAGATATGGAATTTACAATTGAAAATGGTAAGTTATTTATGCTTCAAACTAGAAATGGAAAAAGAACTGCAACAGCAGCAATTAAAATAGCATTAGACTTACTTGATGAAGGATTGATTACTCGTGAAGAAGCTGTAATGAGAGTTGAACCTAATCAACTAAATCAATTATTACATCCTATGTTTGATGCTAAATCATTAAAAGAAAGTAAAAAAATTGCAACAGGTCTTGCTGCAAGTCCAGGTGCAGGATGTGGACATATTTATTTTAATGCAGAAGATGTTCATAAAGCTAAGGAAAATGGTATTAAAACTATTCTCGTAAGAGTAGAAACATCTCCTGAAGATATTAAAGGAATGAATGATTCTGAAGGAATACTTACAATGCGTGGGGGAATGACTTCACATGCTGCAGTTGTTGCTAGAGGAATGGGTAAATGTTGTGTATGTGGATGTTCTGAATTAGTTATTGATGAAATTAATAAAACAATTACAGATAAATTAGGTAATGTATATCATGAAGGAGATATTATTTCTCTAGATGGTTCTACTGGAAATGTATATGGTAACGAAATAAAATGTGTTAATCCAGGATTAACAGGTGATAATGAAAGATTTATGGATATAGTAGATTCTATAAGAACACTTGAAGTAAGAGCTAATGCAGATATTCCTAGAGATGCTTTAGTTGCTAAAAATTTTAAAGCACAAGGAATTGGTTTATGTAGAACAGAGCATATGTTCTTTGAACAAGATAGAATTAAAGCTGTACGTGAAATGATATTAGCAGAAAATGTAGAGCAAAGAGAAAAAGCATTAGAAAAAATATTACCAATGCAAATAAAAGATTTTGAAGGTCTATTTAGAACAATGGATAATTTACCTGTTATAATTCGTTATTTAGACCCACCATTACATGAATTTTTACCTAAAACTGAAGAAGAAATAAAAGAATTAGCTAATGATTTAAATACAACTATTAAGAATGTAAAAAATCATATTCAAGAACTAAAAGAATTTAATCCAATGATGGGACATCGTGGATGTCGTCTTGCAATAACATACCCAGAAATTGCAAAAATGCAAACAAAAGCAGTTATTACTGCAGCTCTAAATGTAAAAGCTGAAGGATTAACTGTTAAACCTGAAATTATGATTCCTTTAACTACAGGAATTGAAGAATTTGACTTTTGTAAAAAAATAGTTGACGAAGTAGCTAAGCAAGTAATGGATGAAAAACATGATGTAATTGAATACAAAGTAGGTACAATGATTGAAACTCCTAGAGCTGCATTAAAAGCAAATGAAATAGCAAAAGAAGCAGAATTCTTTAGTTTTGGTACTAATGACTTAACACAATTAACATATGGTTTTTCTAGAGATGATGCATCTAAATTTTTAAATGAATATTATAAAATTGGTTT
>JALERC010000004.1 GCA_022763805.1 Mycoplasmatota bacterium
ATTGTCAATGATACGAAGTATTAATAAAATGAACATGTCATTGACAGTAATTGAATAATTTATATAATTTAAAACAAAAACGAGAATATTTTTCCCGTTAATGTTTAAAATTTTTTGAGACATTTTCAAAAGTTATTGACAATCGCAAATAATAAAGAAATTATCCCAGAAGTTATACCAATTAAATAAAATAATAAAACAATATCATTTTCCTTCATACCTTTCTTTTCAAAAGTATGATGAATAGGAGTCATAGGAAATAATCTAATTTTAAATGATTTATAAAAAATTACTTGAAGTATTACAGATAATGTTTCTATTACAAAAACTAGACCTATAACTAAAAGTAATATTTCATGTCTAGTAAGAATAGCAATTATTCCTAATGTTGCCCCAAGTGATAAAGAACCTGTATCACCCATAAAAATACTAGCTGGATTTTTATTAAAAACTAAAAAACCTATTAATGAACCAGCTAATGCATAACAAAATAAACTTATCTCTTTATATCCTTCTAACCATCCTGTATTATAAGAAATACATGCAAATACTAAATAAGCTATTATAGATAAGCCACATGCAAGTCCATCTAATCCATCTGTTAAATTAACAGCATTTGAACTTGCAGATAATACTAATAAAATAAATATACCGTACAAAAATCCAATATTTTTTTTAATTCCTAATGTATGAATCCATATTAGTGGCTCATTTTCAGCTAACATAAATAAATAAAAACATATTATCGCGACTAATATTTCTAATATTAATTTTTGATTTACTGTTAATCCTTTATTATTTTTATTTTTTATAATTAAGAAATCATCAATAAATCCAATTATTCCATATGATAAAAAAACGAATAATAATGTAATCAAATTTGTACTATAATCTATTTTATTAGATATTAATAATATTATAAATATAACTAATACTGGTAATATAAATAAAATTCCCCCCATCGTAGGTGTATTAGATTTATTTTTATGCATATCTATTAGGTATCTATTTAACTCTTGATTAGCCTTTAACTTTTTTAATAATGGTATTGTAAAATATGAAAATATTAAAGTTATTAGTAATGATACAAATAAAATAATCATATTATCACCATTAAATTATATTAAAAAAAAAGTTAAATATTTAACTTTTTTTCTAAACCTTTAATCGCAAAATCTCTCTCGTTTTCTTTTTTTATTAAAGTAAATTTTATACCTTCTATTTTGTTACAATCAGGATGATCATCAATATAAATTATTTCTTTTGTATTTGGTTCTAAATAATATTCCATTTTATCTTTTTTCATATATTCACATGTTATATTATGTATTTCTTTTTTTTCATTAATAAATTTATCATATCCAAAGTGCATTCCCATATGTACTTTTCCACTTATAAATTTTTCTAATCTATTAACATACATTATTACATAATTAATATTTGCAGATGATATAAAAGAAAACTTAACATAATCAGTATCTAATTTATTTAATAGTTCAATCAATTTTTTAACTTCTTCGTCGGACAAAATATCAAAAGTATTTTGTATATCACAATATACATGAATCATTTTTTATAGTCCTTTTTTGAAAATAATATTAGAATATAACAAAGAACACATAAACCAAAATTCCTTAATCCTGTAATAAATGCATCAATTTTTTGTTGATGATCAAATCCTTGCATATTTGTATTAGCATATGTTATAAAATAACCTAATATACCTACCATTACAGAATATACCATTAAAATTTTAAGAAGTATAGATAATGTTCTTCTATATGGATATTTTCTTTTTTCTATTTTTAACGATACATATATAGCTAATACTATTATAGGTAAATATATAAATAAACTTTTAAAAAATTTTAAATTTGTATAGTATATAAATAAACTAACTAAAGTAATAACTAATTCTTTCATTTTCTACCTCATTTTTAAAAAACACTAAATTTTTAGTGTTTATTTATGGAATGTTTTTATAAATACAATCGCATTAATTACTATAAGTAAACTTATCAAAATATATAATAAAATATTATTAGTTAATTGGATTATATACAATAATATTAATAAAACAAATATAAATAGGAGGGTTATTATTCTTGCACCAGAAATTTTATTATCTTTTTTTAATTCATCAGATACTTCATTAATTTCTTTATTTAATTCTTTTGAATAAGTAATATTATTGAAATTTGAATATATTTGATTATATAATTCATCATTAATATCCAATTCAATTTTTTCATTATTTTTTAAATTAATAATTGTTAAATTATCTTCTTTAATTAAGGAGTTTATATTTTCATATTTAATTATTTTTTCTTTATCATATTTAATAATTAATTGTTCTTTTAAAACTTGAATTTTACAGTCAACAAATAAATTGTCAATTTTTATTTTCATATTTTCCTCCTATTTACTAAACGAATACATTTCACTCGTGAATTCTTCTTCATTATCTCCTTTAAGATATAGTACTACTTTAAATGGTTCTTTAAAATCTGGTTGCAATTTATATTTTAAATTCCATTCATATGTATGTTTTAAATTATCTTCAAATAATATTTCTATTTTATGACCTTTAATTACATATTCACATTCAGCTTCTGTTACACTATTAAATGATTTATGAAGAAATTTACATTTATTGTTATCTCTAAATTGATATGCAATAACATTATTATCTTTAACATTAGCCCAAGACATTCCCCCACCTTGTATTAAATTTTCTTTACTGTTTAGTAAAGTAGCTTTTAGTAAATATGTTAATCCACAAAATAGAATAATTCCTAGTATAATAAATATAATAATAGAATAACCACTTTTAGGTTTTTCCATATTTTGATTCATTTCATTTTGTTTTCTAATGTTTTCTTCAGATATTTCTACATTTGAGTCTATAACGTTATTATTATATCTAGTATTATTATTCATTACATATCCGCCATTTGTTACTTTTTGTTCTTCATTAACTTTTTCTACAGGTTCAACAGTGCCGTTTCTTTTTTCATTGATTTTATTAATAATTTCCTCATTATTTTCTCCATTAATACTTATTTCTTTTTTCCATGCATCACCATTTAATCTTTCCATATAACCTACATGAATATATGAATCATTATATATACGATAATACACTATTTCATTAAAGGTAATTATCAATGTTTTTGATTGACATTTAATTAATAAAGCAGAATCTGTAATATTTAAAATAGCAGCTTCCCATTTATCATTTATAAAGATACCTATTTCCATTATTTTCACCTACCATACTAATTATATCATATAAATAAAAAAAGTTAACAAATGTTAACTTTAAAATATATTTAATATATCACTTAAGTCATATATAGATTTAAATTTATTATATTCTTTGTTAGTAAATTTTATTCCAATACCACCATTTTGTTCCCATAATTCTAAATTTTTTGTATAGTCATCTACTAATATTGCATTTTTAGGATCAACATAGTTACATTTTTCTTGATGTCTAGGAACAGGTATAACTGAAACATTTCCTATCTTTTCGTTTATTAATTTTGTTTTTTCTATACTTTCATGTTCACTACATACATGTGTAAGAATAGAAACATTATAAATACCTGATTGTGCTAAAGTTTGGATATTTTTAAATGCATTACTTATTTCATTACTTTGATTTAATAATTGATGCCAGTTTACTTTACTTAAAAATTCTAGTTTTTCTTCATTGTTTTCTGAACTAATATTATATTCTTCTAATAACGAAGTAATTGCTTTATTCGTATCCATAATAACTCCATCAAAATCAATATATAAGTTTGTCATATTTTTTCCTCCCTTTGTATGATATACTTTTTGTTATAATTTTAATTTTATTTTTTGTAGTATATCTAACGAGCACAATACCCGTAGTAACACCCGCCGAATCTTTCGATAGTTACTAACCTCGTCAACATTACGTCCTGGCGCTAATTATTTAATTAACTCCTTTCGATTAAATAATTTATATAATTATATTTACTTTTTTATATTTTGTCAATAAAAAAAGAATGAAATTGTCATTCTTTATGATTAATTTATGATAATGTCTTAAGTGTTAACTTTTGAAAATGTCTCATGTTAATATATAATACTCCACTGAGGTGGAAAAAATGAAAGTGGTAAAATTAAGAATGAATGAACAAGAAAAATATGAAGTTATTAAAGAATTAGTTGACCATAACGGTAATAAAAATCGAGCTATTAAAAAACTTGGTATATCTAAAAGACAAGTTAATCGTCTTATTATTAAATATAAAGAGAAAGGCAAATCAGGATTTGTACATGGAAACCGCTCAAAGCAACCTGCAAATACACTTGATAAGTCAATCTCTGAAGATATTATACTACTTTATCAAACAAAATACTATGATTTTAATTTTAATCATTTTAAAGAATTTTTAGAAAAAGAAGAAAATATTAAAGTTTCGTATAAATTTATTTATACAACTTTAACTAATGCCAGAATATTATCTCCTAAAGCGAGAAAAAATACTAAGAAAAAATTTATGAAAGAAAAGTTAATTAAAGAGAAAAAAATTAATACTAAAAATGAGCAAAATATTGACGCAATTATTAATCATGAAATTGCTTTAGAAGATGCACATCCTA
>JALERC010000008.1 GCA_022763805.1 Mycoplasmatota bacterium
ATTGAAAATTATAGATATTTATCATTAAACAAGAAAAACTACATTTATTACGAAACAAGCTGTAAAAATAATAATCAAGAAAGTTGTTCATATATTAATTCATTTCCATATTATGAAATGGATGCAAATTCTTTTTTTATATCATGTATGAATACCAAAACATTTAATAATATAATTTTTTTCATTCCATTAATAATTACAATAATGAGTATTTTATATTTTTTCGAAAAAATAAAAAAAGGATATATTAAATATGAATTAATAAGGGGTAAAAGTATATACATACAATTATTCTGTTTATATAAATATGCATTTATTTTACCTCTATTTTTTTTATTTATATATATTTTATCTTGTATTGTTACAAAATTTAATTTTAGCATAGAAAGTCTTAAATATTATGTAATAAATTATAATTTTAATAAGGTTATATTAGATAATATTATAAATTATTATTTTGTATATTTTTTTGTATTATTTTTAGTAAACATTTTTTTTATAAATATAGGATTAATTATAGCAAGATTTAGTTCTAATATTATTTCAATTGTTTTAAAAATGTACATTGTATATATGTGTATATTTGCTTTTTTTGAACAATATCTAGAAAAAATATTTAAAAATGTTAATCCAATGGTTTTTAATATTACAAACATATATACATATAATAACATAACAAATTTTAATGAAGTTATTATTTTTTATTTAATATTATCATCATTATTTATTATTCCAATTTTAAGTTATAAGGATATTATTTATGAATAAAATTTATATTAAATCTAGTAATTTTAGAAACCTAATATTATTTTTAATATGTTTAAATATATATATGTTTTATAATGATGAGACAACATTAATTATTAATACATTTCAAAAAACATTATATAGTTCTATTATATTTATAATACTTTGTGTTAATACAATTAATATTGATAAAATATTTGATTTAAATAAATATTACATTATAAGATTTGAAGATAAAAAAGAATATATAAATAACAAAATTAAATTAATTTCATTTAACAATTTTATTCTATTCATAATTAACATAATTATATATTATATATTACATAAATTTTCTTTTTCTTTTTATACTTTAATATATTTATCTAAAATATATTTACTTTATAATATTGTTAATATAATTAATCTTTTATTATCTTTAATAACAGATAAAAAAGTATATATATTATTATCATGTTTAATATTAACAGATATACTTTTTACACCATTTACTGATAAGTTAACTAAAACGTTAAGTTTACATTTTAGTAGTTATATTAGATTACTTAATTATTCATCAATATATAAAGAAGTTTCATATTTTATATATTATTTCGTTATTTTATTATTAATCTGTATGATACTTAAATATATATTTATAAAAAAGGAGAATAAATATGAAAATAGTTTTAGAAAAATTATCAAAAGAAATCAATAAAAATATAATATTAAACAACATAGATGTTACCTTGGAAGGTGGTAAAATTTATGGATTAATGGGTAGAAATGGTAGTGGAAAAAGTGTATTAATTAATATTATATGTGGGTTTATGAAGCAAACTAAAGGAAATGTAGATTTTATAGATTGTTCAAAAAATAATATAGGAATAGTACTTGATAGCATTACTTTTTTAGATGATTTAACAGGTTTTGAAAATCTTAAATTACTTGCAAAAATAAAAAATAAAATTGATGATGATAAAATACAAGAAATACTAAATTTGATGGGGTTAAATAATAATAAAACCTATAAAGAATATTCTCTTGGAATGAAACAAAAACTTGCTATTGCACAAGCTATTATGGAAGATCAAAATATAATATTGCTTGATGAAGGATTTAACGCTTTAGATAGTGATTCAATAAAAAAAATGAAAGAAGTATTGTTAAGTTTAAAAAATGAAAATAGAATAATTTTATTAAGTTCACATGTGATGGATGATTTTAAAAATTTAGTTGATGAAATATATCTTTTAAAAGATGGAAAATTAGAAAAATCATGAAAATGATTTTTTTATTTGACAAATTATTAGTAGAAATATTCATTTTAAGGTAAAAATATATTACTGTCAATAATTTAGGAAAATGTCTCAAAAAAATCTAAACATTAACGGGAAAAATATTCTCGTTTTTGTTTGAAATTATATAACTTATTTAATTGATGTCAATGACAGGCTCATAAATTCATGTTTCACATCATTGACATCAATTTTCATAAGATATTTTTTGTATTTAACAAACGAGAAAATAAAACTCAAGCATATTGATGTTGATTATGACTTTTCTCAATTTGTTTTAGAAAAGAACTTAATTTCCATGGATGAGTCATTGGT
>JALERC010000069.1 GCA_022763805.1 Mycoplasmatota bacterium
TAGTTATGGGAATAGGTTCAAATATGTTTAAACTTACTGGATCTGTTATTATCTATGGTGTTGTTAGTGCATATACTTTTGGAATTATTAGATATTTAATTTTTGGAGGTTAATTATGACATTTAAATATAATAATGTATATATAAATGAAGTTTCTACAATTACAGGACCTAAAGAAGGAGAAGGACCATTATCTAAGTTTTTTGATAAAAGTTATAGTGAATACTATATGGGTTCTGATACATGGGAACAAGCGGAGATAAAAATGAATACAGAAAATATAGATTTACTCTTAAATAAGAGTAACAAGTCTAAAAAAGATGTTGATATATTTATTTCTGGTGATTTATTAAATCAAATAGTTGCATCATCATATGCTGCAAGTACTTTAAATATTCCATATATGGGTATATATTCAGCGTGTGCAACATCTACTGAGGGTATTATTATTGCATCTAATATGATTGAAGGTGGATTAATAAATAACTCAGTTGTTAATGTTAGTAGTCATAATAATGCTAGTGAAAAACAATTTAGATATCCAGTAGAATATGGAGGACCCAAGCCTGTTACACAAACTTTTACTGTAACAGGAAGTGCATCAGCACTTATCTCAAATAAAAAAAGTAATATTAAAGTAGAATCAGCAACACTAGGAAAATGTATTGATAGTGGTGTAAAAAATGTTTTTGATATGGGTTCTGTTATGGCAATAGCAGCTGCTGATACAATTGATAAACATCTAAAAGATACTAAAAGAGAAATAGGTTATTATGATTTAATATTAACAGGAGATTTAGGTATGTATGGAAAAAATTTACTAAAAGATGTTTTGAAAGATGAATATGGTTATGATACAAGAAATGTTGATGATTCAGCATGTATGATTTATGATATTAATAAACAAAGTGTATATGCTGGTGGAAGTGGACCTGCATGTATTGCTTTGGTTACTTATTCTTATATATTAAATTTAATGAGGCAAGGAAAACTTAATAGAGTACTAATGGTAGCAACAGGAGCACTTATGAATCCTACTATGGTTAATCAAAAATTATCAATTCCATCAATTGCTCATGCTGTTAGTTTGGAGGTAATATCATGATGTATATAATGTCTTTTCTATTTTGTGGTACTATTTGTATGTTAGGTCAGTTACTTTTAGATAATACAAAACTTACGCCTGGTCATATTACTACTATTTTTGTTGTTATTGGTGCAGCATTAGATATATTTAATATTTATGATTACTTAATATTAAAAGTTAGTGGTGGTGCTTTAGTACCTATTACTTCTTTTGGTCATTTACTTATTCATGGTGCTATGGAATCAGCAGGTACTTATGGTTTAATGGGACTTGTTATGGGTATGTTTAATTTGACTGCATCAGGTATTTGTTCTGCCATTATTTTTTCTTTCTTTTTATCATTAATATTTGTACCTAAGGACTAATAATAGTCTTTTTTTTTAATAAATTATTTGATATACTTAATATGATAGTATAGGAGTTGAAGGTATGAAGGATACATTTTATGATGACATCGATGAAGATGTTGTAGTAATTGTTGATGAAGATGATCTTGAAGAAGAACAATATGATAATCCTCTTTTAGAACAATACCTTTTAGGTAATAAAGAAATCAAAAAACCAAAATTTGATGAAGAAGATGAAGAAATACCAAGAATAGAAAATAATAATATAGATATATTAAGTAAATATAATTTGGATTCAAGTATAGATGAAAACTATATTGATAAAGAAGATATCAATACTATAGAAGAATATGATAATCCTCTTTTAGAACAATACCTTTTAGGTAATAAAGAAATTAAAAAACCAAAATTTGATTCTGAAGATGAAGAAATACCAAGAATAGAAAATAATGATATAGATATATTAAGCAAATATAATTTGGATTCAAGTGTTGATGAAGAATATAAAGAAATTACTCAAAATAATGACATTGAAAATGTTTTGGAAGATAATTACATTGATTATGATGATATATCAGTATTTGAAAATAATAATGAAGAAAATAAAGAATTAGATAACAAAGAAAATATAGGTTTTATTCCACCAGTTGATTTAAGTTTATTAAATAAAGAAGAGGAAACTGTAGAAGAAATAGAAGATTTTAAAGTTGAAGATAAGGATGAAGATGAAATAGTTATAAATAATTCTAATAAAAAATTAACTTTTAATAGAATATTTATTTCTATACTATTATTAACTATGTTATTTGCTATTTCTTTAGTAGGTGCATTATATCTTTATAATTCTAGTCCTAAAACAGTTGTTAAAAAAAGTATTGACCACATAATATCATATAAGAATTATTTTAATAAACCATTTACTTTAAGTGAAGGAAAAGAAAAATCACTAAATGGAAATATGAAATTTAGTATTAATGAAAATTATAAAAAAATATATTCTCCTGATGAAAGTGAATATAAATTTTATGACAAATTAAATAAAATGGAAATTAAATATGATTTACAAAAATCTAGTGAAAAAATACAATATGATTTTAATTTAAGTGCTGGTGCTGATAATATGAATTTATTATTAACAGCTAATAAAAATAATGGATATATCTTCTTAAAAGATGTTTATGAAAAATATATTGAAATAGATGGTTTAAATGAAGCAATTAATGCTGAAAATAATTTAGATATGGAAGATTATGACTATTTCTATAATTTTTGCTATAACAGCTTCTTTAAGCATTTAAACAAAAAGGATTATATTAGTGAAAAAGGTACATTAAAAATTGATGGTTCTAATTTAAACATTAGAAAGACAACAATTAAATTATCTGAAAAAGATATTTATGAAATAATTAATGTTATACTAGATGATATTGCTAATGATACAAAAGCTAATGTTTTTGTTAAGAAAATAACTGGTGAAGATGCTAGTAAATTAGAAAAAATGAAATATGATGAAAAAAATGAAACACCAAGTGATTATGAATATATAGTTTATTCTAAAGGATTACTAGGAGATATAGTAGGTATTGATTTTAATGTAACTAGTAAATATAAATCATATAATTATAATTGGGATAATCTAAAAGATAATGATTATAAATCAAATAATTATAAAATTAATGAAAAAACTACAAAATATCAATATCGTAACGAGGAAAAACCAGTATTAAGTATTTATGAAGATGATGAATTTATTTCTAAATTAGAAATACAAAAAAATAAAAAAGATACTATAGTGTTTAATTTATTTGATGAAAATAATAAAGAATCAGGGAAAATTACAATAAAAAATACTAAGAGCAAATTTTCTATTAATTATATTGAATCAAGTGATGTTCAAGAAGCAGAATATGATTTAATCTTTAATATAAAAGAAAATAAAGCTTATGAAGATTACACAATTAATTTTGAAAGTAAATTTGAAGTAAAAGATGTATATTATGATACTGATCCAACTAATTTTAAAATTAATGCAGTATTTAATATTAAAAATGGATTAACAACACCAATTAAAGATGTTAAAGAAAGTGTAAGATTAGATAACTTAACTGAAGATGAAAAAGAAAAGATATCTAATAATTTATTAGAAAAATTTTATAAACTACTAGGATATTCTTATGAACCAGAATATGCTGATGATGAATTACCTAGTTTACTAAATTTTCAAAAGTAAGTATAAACTTACTTTTTTTCGTGGTATAATATTAACGTTTAAAGAGGTGAATTTATGGATAATATTATTATTAAAGGTGCTAGAGAAAATAATTTAAAAAATATTGATATTACATTACCTAAGAATAAACTAATAGTAATGACAGGAGTATCTGGTAGTGGTAAATCTTCTTTAGCATTTGATACTATATATGCAGAAGGACAAAGAAGATATGTTGATAGTTTAAGTGCTTATGCAAGACAATTTTTAGGTGGTACAGAAAAACCTAAAGTTGATTCAATTGAAGGTCTAAGTCCTGCTATTGCAATTGATCAAAAAACAACAAATAAAAATCCTAGATCAACAGTTGGAACTATTACGGAAATATATGATTATTTAAGACTTTTATATGCAAGAATTGGTGTTCCTTATTGTCCAAATCATAATATTCCTATATCAAGTCAAAGTATTGAAGAAATGACTAATCAAGTATTAAAACTTGAGACTGGAACAAAATTTAGAGTTCTTTCTCCAGTTTGCTATGGAGAAAAAGGAACACATAAAGAATTACTCGAAAAACTTGTTAAAGATGGTTATGTTAGAGTAAGAATCGATGGGGAAAATTACGATTTAACAGAAGAAATTAATTTAGAAAAGAATAAAAAACATAATATAGAAGTTGTAGTTGATAGATTAATAATAAAAGAAGATATAAGATCACGTGTATATGAGGCATTAGAGGTAGCATGTAAATTATCAAATGGAAAAGTAATAGTAGATGTTATTGGCGATAAAGAATATATAATGTCTGAAAAATATGCGTGTCCAGAGTGTGATTTTAGTATTCCAGAATTAGAACCAAGAATGTTTTCTTTCAATGCCCCATATGGTGCATGTCCAGACTGTAAAGGATTAGGTTCTAAAATGAAAATTGATATTGATTTAGTAATTCCTGATAAATCTAAATCAATTGCTGAAAATGGTATTGTTGCAATAAATGTTAAAGATGAAACTAATATAATCTATACTCAAATTGAAACTGTATGTAAATATTATGATATCGATATGAAAAAACCTATAAACAAATTACCTAAAGAAAAGTTAGACATAATATTATATGGTTCACCAGATGTTATTGAATTTAATTATATTTCTAAAAATGGTAATACAAGAACAACAAGAGATTACTATGAAGGTGTAATTACTAATCTAGAAAGAAGATATTTAGAAACAAAAAGCGGATGGATTAGAGAGTGGATAGAAGGATTTATGACAGAACTTGTTTGTTCGACTTGTAATGGTTCACGTCTTGCTGATTTTGTATTATCTGTTAAAGTAGGACATAAAAACATTTATGAAATGACACTTATGAGTATTAATGATTTATATCAATTTCTTGAGAATTTAAAATTAACAAACGAACAAGTTCAAATAGCTGATTTGATTTTAAAAGAAATTAAATCAAGATTATCTTTCTTAATAAATGTAGGACTTGGTTATTTAAATTTAGCACGACAAGCAGGAACTTTATCTGGTGGTGAAGCACAAAGAATAAGACTTGCAACACAAATTGGATCCAGACTTACAGGTGTATTATATGTTCTAGATGAACCATCAATAGGTCTTCATCAAAGAGATAATCAAAGATTAATTAATTCATTATTAGAAATGAGAGATCTAGGTAATACATTAGTTGTTGTAGAACATGATACAGATACTATGCTACAAGCAGATTATCTTGTTGATATTGGTCCTCTTGCAGGTGAGCATGGTGGTAATATAGTAGCAAAGGGTACTCCTAAAGAAGTAATGGAAAATGAAAATTCATTAACGGGTAAATATTTATCAGGTAAATTAAAAATAGATGTACCTAAAACAAGAAGAAAAGGAAATAAAAAATATCTTGAAGTAATAGGTGCTAAAGAGAATAATTTAAAAAATATTAATGTTAAGTTTCCTCTTGGAACTTTAACATGTGTAACTGGAGTATCTGGTAGTGGTAAATCATCACTAGTAAATGAAATACTATATAAAGCTGTAGCAGCAAATATCTATAAAACAAAAGATAAACCAGGAAAACATAAAGAAATTAAAGGAATTGATTATATAGATAAGGTAATAGATATTTCACAAGCACCAATAGGAAGAACACCAAGAAGTAATCCAGCAACATATGTTGGTGTATTTGATGATATTAGAGATGTATTTACACAAACTAAAGAAGCTAAAATGAGAGGATATGATAAAGGAAGATTTTCATTTAATGTTAAAGGTGGAAGATGTGAAGCATGTCAAGGTGATGGTGTTAAAAAAATAGAAATGCATTTCTTACCTGATGTTTATGTTCCATGTGAAGTTTGTAAGGGAACACGTTACAATTCTGAAACGTTACAAATTAAGTATAAGGGTAAAAATATTTATGATGTACTTGAAATGCGTGTAGAAGAAGCGTTAGAATTTTTTGAAAATGTTCCAAAAGTTAAATCTAAATTAGAAACATTATGTGATGTAGGTTTATCATATATTAAATTAGGGCAATCTGCTCCAACTTTATCTGGTGGAGAAGCTGCTCGTGTAAAACTTGCTAAAGAATTGCAAAAAAAACCTACAGGAAAAAGTTTATTTATCCTTGATGAACCTTCGACTGGTTTACATATAGATGATATTAAAAAATTATTAGTAATTCTAGAGCGTATTGTTGATAATGGTGATACAGTTATTGTTATTGAACATAATCTTGATATTATAAAAGTAGCTGATTATATTATTGATATAGGACCAGAAGGAGGCGATAATGGTGGTACAGTCGTAGCAACAGGTACACCTGAAGAAGTTGCAAAATGTGAAAATAGCTATACTGGAAAATACTTAAAAGAGGTTTTATAATCTCTTTTTTCTTGACTTAGAATACTATTTAATATATTCTTAATATGTAGTATATAATGCCTTTTTTAGGGTATTATAAGAAGGAGGAAATATATGACACCACACATTGAAGCAAAGAAAGAAGATATTGCTAAAACTGTAATTATGCCAGGAGATCCATTACGTGCTAAGTTTATAGCTGAAACATATTTAAAAGATTATAAATTAGTTAATAACGTAAGAGGAATGCTTGCTTATACAGGAAATTATAAAGATACTAAAATAACTGTTATGGCATCAGGAATGGGTATGCCTAGTATTGGAATTTATTCATATGAATTATATAAATTTTATGATGTTAAAAATATTATTAGGGTAGGTACATGCGGAGCATATACTAAAGATTTAGATTTATTTGATGTAATTTTAGTAAATGCTTGTTATTCAGAATCTTCATATGCCAAAACCCAAAATGGATGTACTGATGAAATGATGTATGCATCAAGTCCATTAAATTTTTATATTAAAGAAGCTTCTGAAGATTTAAATAAACATATTACTATTGCAAATATTCATTCAAGTGATGTTTTCTATAAAGAGAATGATAATTTTAAAGATATTTATAACAAATATGGTGCATTAGCATGTGAAATGGAATCATTTGCGTTATTCCATAATGCTAATGTATTAAATAAACGTGCTGCTTGTTTACTTACAGTATCTGATTCACTTGTTAAAGATTGTAAGGCAACAACAGAAGAAAGACAAAAAGCATTTACTGATATGATAGAAATTGCTTTAGAAAGTGCAACTAAATTATGTTAAAAGAAATGCCAAAAGTAGAACTTCATGTCCATTTAGATGGTTCTGTTCTTCCTAGTACAGCAAGTGAGTACTTAAATGTAGATATAAAAGAAATTGAACGTGATATGAAAGTTCCAAGTAATTGTAAAGATTTAAATGAATACTTAAAAAGATTTGAAATACCAGCTATGGTTATGCAAGAAAAAAATAGACTTGAAAGAATTGCATATGAACTTACAGTAGATATGAAAAATGAAAATGTTATATATGCTGAAGTACGATTTGCACCCCTTAAGCATTTAAATAATGGATTAAATCCTTATCAAGTAGTAGAAGCAGTATATATGGGATTAAATAGATTAGGTTTAAAAACTAATTTAATTTTATGTATGATGCGAGGAGATAGTATTGAAGATAATAAATTAGTAATAGATGTTGCAAAACATTATTTAAATAGAGGTGTTTGTGCTGTTGATTTAGCTGGTGCAGAGGCTATATATAAAACAAGTGATTATGAGGAATTATTTGCTTATGCTAAAAAATTAGGAGTACCATTTACTATTCATGCTGGAGAAGCTGATGGTTATGATTCAATTAAATCAGCAATTGATTTTGGTGCAACAAGATTAGGTCATGGCGTAAGAATAATTGAACATGAAGATTTAATTAAAGAAGTAATAGAAAAAGATATACATTTTGAAGTATGTCCTACAAGTAATGTACAAACAAAAGTATGTGACAAATTTAAGAATCATCCTATTAAAAAAATGTATGATTTGGGTATTAGTTTATCTGTTAATACTGATAATAGAACTGTTTCTAATACTACTTTAACTCATGAATATACACTTTTAAGAGATAATTTTAATTTTACTTATGATGATTTTGTTAAAATGAATATTGAAGCAATTAAACATTCATTCTTAAGTGATTCAGAAAAAGAAAAACTTATAAATAAATATAATAGTTTGAGGTGAAATATGGAATACAAAAAGATTAAAGAACCAGCATATAACATACATTTTATAAAAACAGATAAATTTAAAAAAATCAGAATAAAAATAAACTTCAAAGAGGAACTTAAAAAAGAAAACATTGTAATAAGAAATATGCTTTCTTTAATCCTTTTAGAATCAAGTAAAAAATATCCTACAAAGAGATTATTAGATATTGAATGTGAAGAATTATATAATGTAGGAATATCATCAAATACAAGTATTAGTGGTAATTATCACATATTATCATTTCAGGAAGTATTTTTAAATGAGTCATATACTGAAGAAAATATGAATGAATTATCTTTTCAATTCTTTTTAAATTTGCTTCTTGATCCAAATATAGTTGATAATATGTTTACAATTGATGCATTTAATAATGCTAAAAAATGTTTAGAAGAAGATATTATGTCATTTGGTGATGTTCCTGCAAGATTAGCATTATCAAATTTATATAAAAATATGTGTCCAAATACACCATTAGAATTAGTAAGTTGTGGTTATTTAGAAGACTTAAATAATGTTACTAGAGAGTCATTATATGAATACTACAAAAATATGATTAAAAGTAATTTAATTGATATTTTTGTCGTAGGTAATTTTAATGATGATGAAATGCTTAATATTATTAAAAAGAATATGACTATTAATACAATAAAAAAACAAAATTTATCACATTTTATAAAACAAGATAAGATTAGAAATAGAGCACAAACTGTAATTGATGAAAAAGATTTAAATCAAAGTATAATGATAATGGGTTATAAAATTAAAGATTTAACTGAATTTGAGAGAGTTTATGTTCTATCTATTTATAATGCTATATTAGGTGGTAGTCCTGATTCTAAATTATTTAAACAAATAAGAGAAAAACATAGTTTATGTTATTCTATTTCTAGTTCATATTCAGGTATTTCTAATTTACAGTTTATAAGTGCTGGAATTGATAAAGACAATTTTAAAAAATGTGTTAATCTTATAAAAAAAGAAGTTAAAAAAATGCAAAATGGGGATTTTAGTGAGGAACAAATTAACCAAGCTAAAATTACTTATAAAGCATCATTAAGAGAAATAGAAGATACACCAAGTTCAATGATAAGTATTTATGAGGCACATGAATATTTAAATTATGATCTTATTGATAAAAGAGAAGAAAATATAAGTAAAGTAACAAAAGAAATGATTATTAATACTGCCAAAAAAATAAAATTAGATACAATATATTTACTTAAAGGAGTAGAAAATGAAAGAAATTAAAGGTCTTGATTGTAAAGTTTATCATGAAAAATTAGATAATGGATTAAATGTTTATGTGGTACCTAATAATACAGTAAATAATACATATGCTACATATACAACATTATATGGTGGTAGAGATAATGAATTTTATATTAATGATAAATTAGTTAGTGTACCTATGGGTATAGCACACTTTCTAGAACATAAAATGTTCGAAATGAAAGATGGTAGTGATGTATTTAATTTCTTCTCTGAACGTGGTAGTAATTGTAATGCTAATACAACAGGGACTCGTACATGTTATTTATTTAGTGGTCCTAATTCGTTTTATGAAAATTTAGAATACTTACTAAAATATGTTGAAGAACCTTATTTTACAGATAAAAACGTCGAAAAAGAAAAAGGTATTATTGGTCAAGAAATAATGATGTATAAAGATAATCCGTATTCTAGAATGTATGATGAAATAATGTATAATACACTTATTAATCATCCACTTAAGTATCCTACAATTGGAACTATTGAAAGTGTTAATTCTATAACTAAAGAAAATTTATATGATTGCTATAATACTTTTTATCATCCTTCTAATATGTTTATTGTTGTAACAGGTAATGTTGATGTTTCTAAAACTTTTGATACTATTAAAAAACATGAAGAAAAAAGAGTATTAGAAAAAGCTCCTGTAATTAGAAGAAAAGAATTTAATGAACCTGATAAAGTTTTTAAGAAGAATGTCGATATTAAAATGGATGTAACAATACCAAAAGCAGCTATTGCTTTTAAAATTAATGTTAAAAATATTAATATGAAAGATACAGATATATATACTTGTTTATTAAATATGGTAGATTTAAAAGTAGGTCCTACATCATTGTTTACTGAAAAAATGAAACAAGAAGGATTCATTACTGATACATTTGATACTAGTATTATAAAATGTGATGATCATTTTATAGTTGTGATAGATTTTGAAACTACAAGTGATATAGATGTTGTTATTGAAAAAGTTATTAACGAAGTTAAAGATTTAAGTGTTAATAAAAAGGACTTTGAAAGAAGAAAAAAAGTTGCTATTAGTGGATTACTATTTGTTAGTGATAATATATATAAATTAAATGATAAAATAATGTCTGATATAATTAATAGGGGGTCTATTAATTATAATCCTATTGAAGATATTAAAAATTACGATATAAAAAATGTAGATGAAATAATTAAAAATATAAATATGGATAATTATAGTATCATTAAAATTTTACCTAAGGCATAGTTCTTACTATGCTTTTTTGTTATACTATAAATATATATAAAAAATGATTAATGTGGTGGTTAATCAACTAGAATTATAGTATTTCCAAGATGATTTTTATTGCTTTTTTTCTCTTTATATGATAAATTATATATGTATAAAAAAAGGAGGGAACAATAGTGGAAATCTTATTAATAATAGTATCAATTCTTTTAATAGCTATAGTTCTTTTACAAAGCGGAAAAGCAGAAAGCGCATCAAATGTTATTGGTGGAGGAAATGATGATCTATTTGCTAACCGTAAAGAAAGAGGCGGAGAATTATTTATTACACGTAGTACAATGGTACTTGGAGCCTTATTCTTTATTATTTGTTTAATCTTAGGATTTTAATTAATAAACAAAAGTAATAGATTTATCTATTATTTTTTTTATTATTTTGATATAATTTATAGTAGGTGATATGATGAAAAATATATATGATTATAGTTTAAGTGATTTAGAAAACTTAGTTATAGAACTTGGATATAAAAAATTTAATGCTGGTCAAATATTTGATTGGTTATATAAAAAAAGAATAGATTCATTTGATCAAATGTCAAATGTCAAAAAAGAGTTAATAGAATACTTAAATTCATCATATGAATTAGGTAGTATAGAAGTAATAGATCAAAAAAAAGATAAAGATGTTGCTAAATTTTTATTTAATTTAAATGATAATCAAAAAGTTGAAGCAGTATATATGAATCATGATTACGGAAACAGCTTATGTATATCAACTCAAGTAGGATGCAATATGAGCTGTGCTTTTTGTGAAAGTGGAAGACTTAAAAAAGTTAGAAATTTATTGCCATCTGAAATGGTTGAACAAATATTAGCTATTGAAGAAAGGCTTCATTTAAGAATTACACATTTAGTATTAATGGGAATTGGTGAACCATTTGATAACTATGATAATGTAATGAAATTTATTGACATAATAAATGAAAATAAAGGTATAGGATTAGGTGCTAGACATATTACAATATCTACTTGTGGCGTAGTACCTAAAATTAAAGAATTTTCTAATCTTGATAAACAAGTAAATTTAGCTATTTCACTTCATGCTCCTAATAATGAAATAAGAGATAAAATAATGCCAATTAATAAGGCATATAAAATAGAAGAATTAATCAGTACTTTAAAAGAGTATATTGAAAAAACAAATAGAAGAGTTACTTTTGAATATATTTTACTTAGAGATGTTAATGATAGTGTAAGTTGTGCAATTGAACTTGCTAATTTACTTAAAGGAATGAATTGTTATGTTAATTTAATTCCTTATAATGAAACTACTCACATTGAATTTAAAAAGAGTACTAAAAGTCAAATTACAAAATTTTATGATACTTTAAAAAAATGTGGTATTAATGTAACTATTAGAAAAGAATTTGGATCTAAGGTTGATGCTGCTTGTGGACAACTTAGATCAAAGCATGAGGAGGCTAAATAATGGAATATTGCTATTTAACTGATCCTGGAATTGTTAGAGATCACAATGAAGATAGTGTAACAATTGTAAAAAATATAGAAGATGAAATTCTTCTTGCTGTTGCAGATGGTATGGGTGGTCATCGTGGTGGTGAAATAGCATCTTCAATAGCAATAAATATAATAGCTAGAAGATTTTCTGAACAGGCTAGTATTGGTACTAAAGAAGAAGCTATTGATTGGATTAAGAGAATCGTTATTGAAGCTAACACTGCAATTTATAAATATACTGAACAAAATCCTGATTCAACTGGTATGGGTACTACTTTAGTTATGGCTATATTAACTAAAGAATTCTTACTTTTTGGAAACATTGGTGATAGTTCAGGTTATGTAATTAAAAATAATAAAATTCATAAAATTACAACAGACCATACATTAGTTAACTTACTTGTTAAATCAGGTGAATTAACATTAGAGGAAGCTAAAGATCATCCTAGAAAAAATGTTTTGATGAAGGCATTAGGTGCTACTACAGATGTTGATATGGATGTATTTGATATTACTGATGAAGTTGATGGAATTCTTCTTTGTAGTGATGGTCTTACTAATATGCTTAGTGATGATCAAATCACTAAAGTTCTAAATGAAGATCATACAGCAGAAGAAAAACTTGAAAAACTTATTATTAAAAGTAATAATCGAGGGGGAACTGACAATATTTCAATTGCATATTTAAATAAAGGTGGTAAAAATATATGATAGTAAAAGGCCAAAAAATCAATGATAGATATCAAGTAATTAGATCTATTGGTGAAGGTGGTATGGCTAATGTTTATTTAGCATATGATACTATTCTAGATAGAAATGTAGCTGTTAAAGTATTAAGGGGTGATTTGGCTACTGATGAAAAATTTGTAAGACGTTTTCAAAGAGAAGCTATGAGTGCCTCTGCATTATCACATCCAAACATTGTTGAAATGTATGATGTTGGTGAAGATGATGGTAATTACTTTATTGTCATGGAATATATTGATGGTAAAACTTTAAAAAATTTAATTAAAAAACGTGGTGCACTTACTGTTGCAGAAGTTGTAGATATTATGTTACAGCTTACTAGTGCTATTAGTTGTGCTCATGATAGTTATATAATTCATAGAGATATTAAACCTCAAAATGTTATGATATTAGATGATGGAAGGGTTAAAATTACTGATTTTGGTATAGCAATAGCATCTAATGCTTCAGAGTTAACTCAAACTAATTCCGTTATGGGATCAGTTCATTATCTACCTCCAGAACAAGCTAATGGTGCTGGAGCAACGGCTAAGAGTGACATTTATTCTCTTGGTATATTAATGTTTGAGTTATTAACTGGTAAGCTTCCTTTTAAGGGTGAGAATGCTGTTGAGATAGCATTAAAACAAATGAAAGAACAAATTCCTTCTGTTTGTGCTATTAATCCTGAAATTCCACAATCTATTGAAAATGTAATATTAAAAGCATGTGCTAAGAATCCTAAGAATCGTTATGATAATGTTAAAGATATGTATAATGATATTAAAACTGCACTTGATGAAGATAGAATTAACGAAACAAAACAAACTTATAAGTTTTCAGAAGATGATTTAGATGAAACTAAAAAAATTGAATCTTTATCAGAAGTTAAAAAAAATAAAAAGAAAGAAACTAAAGAAGAAGATTCTACTGAAAAGAAAATGAATTTAGCATTAATTATCACATCTGGTGTTGCAGGTCTTTTGGTATTACTATCAGTTATATTTTTCTTTGTAGTTCCAGCTATGGGGCCTAAAGATGTAAAAATACCTGATGTTACAGGACTTACTGTTGAAAAAGCTGAAGAAAAGTTATTAAATGCTGGATTAGAAATTAATGTAAAAACTAAAGAGGAATCTAGTGAAGATGTAAAAGAAGGTAGAGTTGTAAAAACGGAACCTAGTAAAAATAGAACTGTTAAGGAAGGACAAAAAATTACTTTAATTGTTTCTACTGGTACAGCTAAGATAAAAATTGAGGATTATACTGGTAAAAATGCAATGGAAGTAAAAGGTGCATTGGAACTTCTTGGTTTAAATGTTACTGTAGAAAAGAAAAAAGTTGAAGAAACTGAAGGTATTGAATATGATGCTGATTTAGTTATTGAACAATCTGTTATTAAAGGTAAAAAACTTAAAAAAGGAGATTCAATAATCTTATTTACACCAGATGTTATGGTTAAATATCCAAATTTTGTTAAAACTTATACATTTGCGCAAGTTGAAGAATGGGCTTCAAAAAATAATGTAACTGTTATTAAACAAGAAATAAGTACTAATGATTGTCCTGCTGGTACTATTATTGCTCAGGATAAACCTGAAGGATATCTTGTATATCCTGGAACATCATTTACAGTAACAGTTGCTATTGAACCTGATGAGGATGATAATATTGAAGATGCAAAACCAAATGACAAAAACAACAACAGGAATAATAATTAAAATTATTAGTAATGATTTCACCGTACTAGATGAATTAAATAATATTCATGTTTGTAAAGCTAGAGGAAAATTTAGAAATTTAAAAATTACTCCTCTAGTTGGTGATAATGTTGTTATCGATATTGAGAATAATTATATCTTGGAAGTTAAAAAAAGACGTAATGAACTTGTAAGACCAAGTGTTTCTAATATCGATCAATTATTTATAATTACTAGTGTTAAACATCCAAATTTTGATACAAATTTGTTAGATAAACTTCTATGTATTGCTGAATTTAATTGTATTAAACCAATTATTTGTTTAACAAAAGTTGATTTATTAAATCAAGAAGAATTTAACGATTTAGAATCATATATTAAATACTATAAAAAAATAGGTTATAAAGTACTTGTAAATACAGAAATAAATGATATTAAAGAATTACTTAAAGATAAAATTTCTGTATTTACTGGTCAATCAGGGGCAGGTAAGTCAACATTATTAAATAAATTAGATAATAATTTGGATATTAAAACAAATGAAATATCATTAGCTTTGGGGCGTGGTAAACATACAACTAGACATACTGAACTTATGAATATATGTTCTGGTTGGGTAGCTGATACTCCAGGATTTTCTTCATTAGATTTTATTGGTATGAGTAATAGTGATATCAGAGATAATTTTATAGAATTTCAAGAATTAAGAGATAAGTGCAAATATAAAGATTGCATGCATTATAATGATGATCATTGTGCTATTAAAGAGAATGTAGAGAATGGTAATATTATTAAATCTAGATATGAAAATTATATTAAATTTATAACAAGGGTGATAAGATGAAATTAGCTCTTTCTGTTCTTCAAATTAAAGATGAAGAAAAATTAAAAAGTATTAAATATCTTGATGTTGATTATATTCATTTAGATATTATGGATGGTATATTTGTACCTAATAAAACAGATGATATAAGTGATATTATTAAAACATTAGATAAACCAATAGATGTTCATTTAATGGTTAGTGATGTTATTTCATATATTAATAAATATGCATTGTTACATCCTGAATTTATTACATTTCATGTAGAGGCTGTTAAAGATCCAATTGAAATTATTAACTATATAAAATCTAAAAATATAAAAGCAGGTATTTCTATTAAACCTAATACAAGTATTGATGAAATTAAAGACTATTTAGATTTGGTTGATTTAGTCCTTGTAATGAGTGTAGAGCCTGGTTATGGTGGTCAGAAATATCTTGATAGTGCTACTAATAAAATCAATGAATTAAAGGCTTATAATGGAAAATTTAAGATTGAAGTTGATGGTGGTATCAATGATGAGACAATTAAAAATGTTACATCATGTGATATGGTTGTAGTAGGTTCATATATTACTAATGGAGATTATGAAACTCAAATAAAAAAAATAAAGAATAACTTTTAAATTATTCTTTTTTTTTGTATAATTATAATAGGTGATAGAATGGATAGAGTAAAAAGGGTAATATTACTAGCAGTATTATTAATTAGTTCAACTATTTCATTAATAACTTTAAATAAAACAATGCATAAAAGAAAAATAGATGAAATTGAAAAAAATAAATTTGGAAAAGTTGTAAGAAAAGATGATAAATATTTCTTAGAATATTATACAGATGGAATAACTGTTTCTGTTAAAAAATTTCCAGAATCAGTAAAAAAAACGTTTACATGTAAAAGTGAAAATTGTGGTATTGTAAAAAGTGGTGGAATATATGCAGTTATATATGATACATATAATTATCATATATATGATACAAAAAAAGGTAAATCGTTATATAAAAATAGTAAAATGCGTGATGTAGAATTTTCTATGTTTTATAAAAACAATAAAATAATAAATGATATATTTGTTGTTTATAAAGATATAAATAATAGAACTTGTTTATATAATCTAAGAAAGAAAAAAATAACAATTAATGGTGATTTTAAAGAATTATATGCTAATTATACTGTTTTTTATCAACCTAATATATACTATGTAGTTGCTAAAAATAAAGATGAAACATATTCTTTAATAAACTATAATTCAGGTACAGTTGTTTTAAATTATGATAGAATGTATTGTGCTAATGACAATTATTGTGTTATTGATAATGAATACTTATATGATTTTAATAATGAGAAATATGTTGTTAAAAAAGGACAATATAAACATATCTATATGGGTATTAGAAATGCTATTGCTGTAAGTGATGGTAATAAAGTATTTGTTGTAAATGATGAATTTAAAGTATTAGGTGAATTATTTAATCTAAATGATTATAAGAATTATAATATAAAACCATATTTCAAATATGGCAAAGATGATATTGTATATATGATTTTCTCATTTATAAAAGATGGTAAAGAGGAAAGCCAAATTAAATTTAATTTAAAAACATTAAAAATAGAAGAATAATTGTCTCTGACAATTATTTTTTTAAATTAAAAAAAGTGGTATTAAACCACTTAAATAAATTTTCTTTCTATTCTAGGATTAATCATAGCTAAAACTTCATAAGGTTCTAAATTAGTATATTTACTAACATAAGATACATCAGTTTTATCACCTATAAACGTAACTATATCATTAATTTTCACATTGTTATCTATTTCAATTATTGTCATATTCATGCACATAGCAATAATTTTATATAATTTATTATTAATAGTTACATTTCTTCCTACATTAACTCTTGGAATTCCATCAGAATAACCAAGTGGTAAAATGGCAATTTTACCATCATGATTTAATTTTACTTTCGCACCATAACTAATTAAATCATCTCCTGAAACATTTTTTATTTGTAGTATTTTACATTTTAAATTAAATGTTTCTTTGTTATCATCAAAAAAACCATACATTGAAAGGCCTGTTCTAATACCATTACAAAATGGAATTTTTTCTGCTTTAATTAATGCTGCAGAATTACCCATGTGAACTATTTTAATTTTTGATAAATCAATATCACTAGTTAGATATTCAAAATTTTTAATTTGTTTTCTAAAATATTCATCAGCTTCTGTTGAAAAGTGAGAAAATATTCCTTCTAGTTCTAAATTATTTTTATTATTCACAATAGTATTTATTTCTTCCTTATTATTAAATCCTAATCGATGCATGCCTGAATCAATTTTTAAGTGGAATTTAATTTTCTTTCCTGTTAAACTTAATTTATTATAATTATCCATATCAGCAATAGATAAAGTTAGATTATTATTTATGCAAGTATCTAATTCATTTATATCAATTGGCTCTAGTATTAATATTGGAATATCTTTATTATAATTTCTAATTAATAAAGCTTCACTAATATCAGCTACTGCAAGATAATTAATACCGTTTTCAATTAAAGTATTAATTATCATATAATCATGACCATAACAATTAGATTTAACAACACCAAAATAATAATCATAATCACCATATTTAGTGGTAATATTGTTTAAATTATTTATTAAATTATTTTTATTTATTTCAATAAACGAATTTTTTAACATCTAATCATCCTCCTTAAAAATTATAACATAATATTAATTTTGTGGTATAATTATTAACAGGTGATAAATATGAATTATAAAGAAATTAAAAAATATACTAAAAAATTACTTGAATCAACAAATGTTTTTATGTTTAATACAACTACAATAAATATATATTCATTTACATATTTTTTCATATTATTCTTTAGTTTATATTATTTATTATCATTTATTATGAAATTAGATATATTATTTTTAATAATTTCATTATCACTATTTAATTTAGCTAAATCAATAAAACATTATGGGTTTAAAAAAATTCCATATGTTATTATATTATGGTTTTTAATATATTTATTAGCATACTATATAAAAATAAATATTATGATATTACCAATAAGTTTTGTAATACTAAGTTATCCTTTAATGATAGTATATAAAAAAATAAAAATAAGAAACTTAACACACTTATTCTTATATGAAGAAAATGGATTAAAAGGATGTAATTTAATTTTAAGAGAAGTATGTCCACTAGATTTATTTACTAATTTAGTTAAAATTAATATTACAACAGATAAAGATTTAACTGGTAAAGAAATGAAAATATTTAATGATAATTTATTATATTTTGCAGACAAAGAAAAAATACTATTTATGGGATTTATTTATCAAAAATTTAAAAGATCATATGAAGTATATTTATATACAAATACTCAATATAATATAGAAAAAATCAAAAAATATTTGGATGATTCGATAAATTATAACTATGAAATAGAAACACTTGAAGATAAAAATTATGATTACTATTTTAATAAACTAATACCATCAGATAAATTATTCTTACATATGTGTAATAGAAATATAATAGATACTAAATTACCTGAAGGAATAAATTTAACAGAAGAACAAAATTTAATTTTAATATTAACATTTGAAGATAGTAATAATGCTTTAAAATGTAAAGAGGAAATAGAAAAATCTAAGGAATTTGGTAAAGTAAGGTATGAAGACAATAGTAAATATGTTAGTGATAATAATATAAATACTACATATAATCACATATTATACATTGAAAAAAAATCAAGAATTGGATTATCTAAAATAAATATGATTACAGATACAATGTATGATTATGCTAAAAAATTTGAAGGAACATTTGAAGAATGGGGAATTGGTGTAATTGAGGACTAATTCCTTTTATTTTATGATATAATCAAATTAGAGGTGAAAATATGAAAAAAGTAATTACTGTTGATGGTAATGAAGCATGTGCTAGAACAAGTTACATGTTTACTGAAGTTGCAGGAATTTATCCAATAACACCATCAAGTCCAATGGCTGAACTTGTTGATGAATGGAGTAATAAAGGAAAGTTAAATGTATTTAATGATACTGTTAAAGTAATAGAAATGCAAAGTGAAGCAGGTGCTAGTGGTCTTGTTCATGGGTCACTTCAAGCTGGTTGTTTAACTACAACTTTCACAGCTAGTCAAGGATTACTTTTAATGATTCCTAATATGTATAAAATGGCTGGGGAAATGCTACCTGCAGTTATGCATGTTGCAGCGCGTAGTTTGTCAACTCATGCTTTATCTATTTTTGGAGATCATCAAGATATTTATGCTTGTCGTCAAACTGGATTCGCTATGCTTGCATCTTCATCTGTTCAAGATGCTAGTATAATGAGTGCTGTTGCTCATTTATCAGCTATTAAAGCAAGTATTCCTTTTATGCATTTTTTTGATGGTTTTAGAACAAGTCATGAACTTAATAAAATTAATGTATTTGAAAAAGAGGATATTATTAATTTAATAGATCAAGAAGCATTAAAAAGATTTAGGGATAAAGCCTTAAATCCTATGAAACCAAGTATTCAAGGAACAGCTCAAAATGGAGATATTTATTTCCAAGTTACTGAGTCTAGAAATAATATATATAATGACCTACCAGATGTAGTAAATTATTACATGGAAGAGTTAAATAAATTTGGATTTGATTATAAACCATTTAATTATTATGGTAGTAAGAATGCTAAAAATGTAATTGTTGCTATGGGTAGTGTATGTGAAACTATTAAAGAAACAATTGATGCATTAGGTGGAGATATTGGTTTAATTGAAGTTCATTTATATAGACCTTTTAGTGTTAAATACTTATTAGATGTACTTCCATCTAGCGTAAAAAATATTGCTGTTCTTGATAGAACTAAGGAGGCTGGAAGTATTGGTGAGCCACTTTATTTAGATGTTGTTACAGCTTTAAAAGATCGTGATTTAAATATTGTAGGTGGTCGTTATGGTCTTTCTAGTAAAGATACTAATCCAGCATGTATCAAAGCTGTATATGATATGTTAAATGGTGAATTAAAGAACAATTTTACTGTTGGTATTGTTGATGATTTAACTAATACAAGTCTTTTATTAGATAATAATTTTAAAATTAATAATAGTGATGAAATTCTTATTTATGGATATGGCTCAGATGGTATGGTTAGTGCATCAAAATCAATTATTAAATTAGTAGGTAATGATACTGAAAAGTTTGTTCAAGGTTATTTTGAATATGATTCTAAAAAATCAGGTGGTGTAACTGTTGGTCATTTAAGATTTAGTGATAATGTTATTAGATCAACATATTATTGTGAATCACCATCATTTGTAGTATGTACTAAAGATGGTTATTTAGATAAATATCAAGTTATTGATAATATTCGTGAAAATGGTATATTCTTACTTAATACTAGTATGTCTAAAGACGAAGTTTTAAAAGAATTAAATCCTAAAGTATTAAATATACTTAAAAAACGTAAATGTAAATTTTATATTATTAATGCGTTTGATGTTGCTAGTAAACTAGGGCTTGGAAATAAAATAAGTACTATTATGCAAAGTGCAATACTATATTTAACTAATTTAGTTGATTATGATAAAGCACGTAATGATATGAAAGAATATGCTAAAAAAAGATATTTTAAAAAGGGTGAAGATGTATTAAATGCTAACTATAAAGCAATAGATGAAGCAAGTGATCATTTATGTGAAATAGTTATTAATAAATACTATGATGAAACAGAAAAAATTGTTGAAGAATCAATTTATAGTAAAATTGATAAGCGACAAGGTGATTCTTTAAAAACTAGTGATTTTATTAACAATATTGATGGACACTTTGATTGTGCTACATCTAGACTTGATAAAAGAGCTGTTTCTCCAGTGGTACCAAATTGGATTAATGAAAACTGTATTATGTGTAATCAATGTTCAATGTTTTGTCCTCATGCTGTTATTAGACCTTTCTTACTTGATAAAGATGAATTTGATAAAGCACCTGAGCATATTAAAAAACAATGTAAAGATCCTATTATGCCAGCATTAAAAGATTATAAATATATAATATCTATAAGTGCTAAGGATTGTACAGGATGTGGTGTATGTGTTAATAGTTGTCCTGGTAAAAATGGAAATAAAGCTTTAACATTCAACAACTTAGAAGATAGTCTAAAAAATAAATATCAAGAAACATTTGATTATTTAGTTTCTAATATTAAAGAAAAAGATATTATTCCTAATACTACTATTAATGCACAATTTAAAACACCTAAATTTGAATTTAGTGGTGCTTGTGCAGGATGTGGTGAAACTCCTTATTTAAAATTACTTACTCAATTGTTTGGTAAATACTTAATAATTAGTAATGCTACAGGATGTTCTAGTATTTATTCTGGTTCAACTCCTTCAATGCCTTATAGTATTCCATGGGCTTCTTCTTTATTTGAAGATAATGCTGAATATGGATATGGTATGTTAATGGCTAATAAAGTTATGAAAAATAGAATTAAAAATATTATGGAAAAAGAAAATGATAATCCACTTTATAAAACATGGTTAGAAAATATGGATAATTATGAAAAGACTTTAGAAGTTTATAATAATTTGGATTATGATAAAGTTCCTAAAGAATTAAGAGACTTAAAAGATTATATCGTAAAAAGAAGTATTTGGACTATTGGTGGAGATGGTTGGGCATATGATATTGGATATGGTGGAATTGATCATGTTCTAGCTAGTAATGAAGATGTAAATATATTAGTACTTGATAGTCAAGTTTATTCAAATACTGGTGGTCAATCAAGTAAATCGAGTCAAATAGGTAGTATTGCAGCATTTACTTCATTTGGTAAAAACCAAAATAAAAAGGATTTAGCACGTATTGCTATGGCTTATCCTCATGTATATGTTGCTCAAGTATGTATGGGTGCTAATCCAAATCAAGTAATTAAAGCATTAACTGAAGCTGAGGCTCATAAGGGTCCATCTATTGTTATTGCTTATTCACCTTGTATTTCACATGGTATTAAAGGTGGAATGACAAATAGTATTAAAACTGAAATAAGTGCTACTAAATGTGGTTATTTCCCTATATTTAGATATAATCCGGATACTAAAGTATTTACTCTTGATAGTAAAAATCCAGATTTCTCATTATATGAAGAATATTTAGAAACTCAAGCAAGATATAATATGCTTAAAGCTATTAATCCTGATAAAGCAGAAGAATTATTACGAAAGAATAAAGAAAATGCAATTGCAAGATTTAATTACTATAAAGAATTAGAAGAAAAACAAGGAAATTAATCCTTGTTTTCTTTGTATTGTTTTAAATTTTTAGCTAGTTGATCAGGACAACTTGTAGGTCTAAATCCACATTTTATTCCTTCAAGTCTTTTTATTGCTTCATCTACTTCCATACCAACAACTAGTGCACCAATGCCTAGCGAGTTACCAGGACATCCTCCTATTGATTGATATTTTTTAATTTTATTATCTTCAATTTCTACAATCATTTTTTGTGAGCATACGCCACTTGGTTTAAATTCTAATTTTTCCATAATATCACCACATTAATTATATCATATTTTTTATTATTGTAGTATAATTGTGTTGGAGTGATTTATTATGATTGATAGGGCAAAATCAAGAATGAGTTTTAGAGTAATCGTTTTTATAATATTAGCGTTTTTTTATGCACTAAATATTAGAGTTTTTGTTAAACCTGCAGGACTTTTACCAGGTGGTCTTGCTGGTGTTACATTATTAATACAACAAATTGTATATAAGTTATTTAACTTTGAGCCATCATATACTTTAATTAATGTAGCACTTAATTTAATTCCAATTTATATTGGATTTAAATATATTGGTAAAAATTTTACAATGTTATCTTGTATTATTATAGTTTTATCATCAGTATTTGTTGATATGATTCCAGGTATTCCACACTGGACTGATCAAATGCTTCTTTATTGTATTTTTGGAGGTATTATTAATGGTTTTATAGTATCATTATGTTTGGGTCTTGGTGGTACAACTGGTGGTACTGATTTTATTTCAATTTATTATTCAGAACAAAAGGGAAAAGATGCATGGAATTATATTTTACTTTTTAATATCATTGTATTATTAATATCTGGTATAATGTTTGGTTTTGAAAAAGCATTATTTTCTATTATATTTCAGTATGTTTCTACTCAAGTGATTAAGTCGTTATATACTAAGTATCAAAAGTCAACATTACTTATTGTTACAGATAATGCTGAAAAAGTGTATAAGGAAATTAATCAAATTTCTGGTCATGGTGCTACTTTATTTAAAGGTAAGGGTACATATCTAGGAAGAGAAGTAGATATGGTATATTCTGTTATTAGTACAGAGGAAGTAGATAATGTTGTTAGAAATATTAAATTAATTGATGAAAAAGCTTTTATTAATGTTTTAAAAACTGATTTCTTGAATGGTAAATTTTATAATAGACCAAATGATTAAGAAGCTTATGCTTCTTTTTTATATACAAAAAAAGAACAGTCCCCCTGCGAACTGTCCTTATAAAAGAATAAAAAGGGGTTGGCTAGTGTGATACTAGCGTCCAATCCGCAATAACGAATTGGTACTGCATATATTAATGCAAAATGTTTCATTTGTCAACCCTTTTTT
>JALERC010000078.1 GCA_022763805.1 Mycoplasmatota bacterium
ATAATAATGGATTAGCAGAAGGTAGTGTGAATAAAATAAAAGTTATAAAAAGAATTATGTATGGAAGATGTAGCTTTGATTTATTAAAACAAAAGGTTCTTCTACAATACTAATCAAATAAATTGCGGAAGAATCATAAAAGTTTAAAAAAATGTCAAAGTTAAAACCTTATAAATTTGAGTGTAATAATACACTCATTTTTTTATTCCAATTTCCTTTTGACAAACATAAATATTTTTATTTTTTTACTTATCAAAAGTTTTCTCGGCATAAAATCATTCGTTATATTCATTTGTTCTTGAATCTGATTCGACAATTTTATCTTTTATTCTGTATGAATTTCCTGTTATTCTAATTATATGTGAATAATGTAGTAATCTATCTAATAGTGCACTTGCTAATGTGTTATCCGAAAAAACTTCTCCCCATCTTGAAAATGGCATATTTGTTGTCACTATTGTCGATTTATTCATATATCTTTTTGCTATTAATTGGAATAACAAATTTGATCCTTGATGATCTACAGGCAAATATCCTATTTCATCTATTATTAATACTTTATATTGTGCTAAATGCTGTAATTGTTTATCAAGTCTATTTTCTTTTTGAGCTTTATTTAGTTTTGACATTAAATTATGACATGTTATAAAATAAACACTTTTTCTGTGTTTTGCTGCTTCTATTCCAAGTGATACTGCTAAATGTGTTTTACCAACTCCTGGATTTCCTATAAATACTATATTCTCATGCTGCTCTATAAAACTTAATGTCGCTAATTCTTTTAATTGACTTTCTGATACTGATGGTTGAAATGAAAAATCATATTCTTCTAATGTTTTTCTAAATGGGAAATTTGATGCCTTTATTATTCCTTCGGCAGCTCTATTATCTTTATAGTTTATTTCTTCAGTAACTAAATAATTTAATTGTTCAGTCAATGTTTTGTTTTCCTTATTTGTTTTATGTATGTAATCTGGTAATATTTCTTTTATTCTTTCTAATTCTAATATATCTAATTTTTTATTTAATTCTTCTATCATTTATTTCCTTTCTATATTTATTTGATCCATTGATTCTAAATTATTTATTATAAATTTATCTATTTCTTCATTTGTTTTTTTATCAAAACTACTATTCTTTAATATTTCAACATAATCATTTTCTTTATAATTGTATTTATATTTTTTATTTTTATTGTACGAATATATCAGTTTTGTATTATAATATAAGTGGATAACGTTATCCTCATCTAATACAGTAATTTGCTTTCCAACATACTGTATAGGTACCGAATATTTAATTCCTTTATAGGTTATCATTGATTCATTTGAAACTTTATATGTTTTTTCTGGAATATAATAGTTTTTTAATATATCAACGTTTACGGGAATTAAGTATTCTTTTTCTTTTTGAAATAAAATATTTGGAATCTCGTTTGTTGCTTGAGATTTTTCTTCATAGTTTAAATTATAATTTAACTTCTTTACAATATCATTTAATTCATTCCAATTTTTAAATTCTTTATCAAATGCTTTTAATCTGTTCATTATTTTAGCTAATGTTTCAACTTTTCCTTTTGTTCTAGGTCTATATGGCCTACATGTAACTATTTTAAATCCTACATCTTTCGAAAATTGTTCTGCTTTCGAATTTATTATTACATTTGTATATGTACTCTTGGCATGATCTACAATTGTTTTCATATTATCAAAAAGTATTTCTTTTGTAGAACCACCAAAATATTTAAATGCATTAATTAAACAACTAAATAATGTAGATTGTGTTTGATCAAATGTTAATTCTATATATTTATATCGTGAATTTCCTAATACAATTAAAAATATACTTATCACATACTCATTTTCATATATATCATGTAATTTTATTTTTTCTTTCCAATCAACTTGTGATTGATATCCTTTTATTGTTTCAAACCTTATAGTTAATTCATTTATTATATTTTTCTTTTTTTCTGAAACATATTTTCTAACAATTCCATATTTACCTTCATAATTATATTTTTCTTTTAATAAAAAATAGATTCCTGTTGCAGGTATATTATTATTTTCAATTTTTTCATCAATTAATACTTTATATTTATCTAGTATAGAAGTATATATTCTTTTTTTTCTTTCTCTTTTATACTTATCTGGATTTAATCTTCTATCTATTGTCTCCCAACAACATCCATATTGTCTAGCTAATGCAGATTTATTAATTTTATCACCTCCTTTAATTATTGCATTTAATGTTACATCTTTTCTCATACTTATATCAACTCCTTCTTATTATGAGATAGTATAAGTATATCAAAAGATTAAAAAAACTGATAAAAATTATCAACTTTTAACTTTGACATTTTTATCAGTTTTTATTTTAACATTTATATTATTATCAAAATTTTAAAAAATTTGATAATTTCGTGTGTTTTTAGTATGCCTATAATATCATAAAAAATTATAGTTGACAAATCTTAGAATGTCATAAGTTTCCGCATAATTCCTGCTTCATATCCGATTGATTTCCATTTTTTTCCGATTCATATATATTAAACATTTCTAATTTATAAATATCACACATTTATTTCACTCCAAAATCGTAAACAAAAAAAATCACTTTATAAAACAAGTGATCTCCATTTATAAAACTCGACCTTTTGACAGTTCAAGTGAAATTCTTATGGTGGAGCTGAGGAGAATCGAACTCCTGTCCAAATATACCTCATCAGAAACATCTACAAGTTTAGTTGATTAATAAATTTCCTGTTAACTTCGATAA
>JALERC010000005.1 GCA_022763805.1 Mycoplasmatota bacterium
GATTTTGACTTCTCGTTTGTTATCATCAAAAATATATTATGAAAATCATTGAATAATTTATATAATTTTAAAAAAAAAACGAGAAAATTTTTCCCGTTAATGTTTAAAATTTTTTGAGACATTTTCAAAAGTTATTGACAAACATATTATTTTCTTTTAATTTTATTTAAATTATATAACTCATCTTTATTAAATAAATACATATAATTATTTAATATATGATTTTTTATCTCTTCTTCAGTATGTATCCTTAAATTTGAATTTGAATTTATAAAATCATTAATTTCATTTTCTGTCCACTTTTTAATAACCATACTTATTATTTGTTGTCTTAATCTTAAACTTTCTTTTCTTTTAAGTAATTCTTTTTTTCTAAATAAAATTTCTTTTCCTCTCATATCTATACCCCCTAAATATATCTAATAAAGAATAACAAATAAATCCTTAAATTTCAATGCTTTTTGTATAAAAAATGTTTATTTTCACATAATTTTATAGAATGGAGAATAAAAATGCAAATAATTTTATTATTATTAAGCTTTTTTAGTACAAAAACATATATTATAGATGCTAACACTAATTACTTAAAATCTAATATAATTATAAACAAAACAGACATAAATAATGACGGAATTGCAAGCGCAACATTTAATTTATATAAAGATAATAAGATAATAAATACATATAAAACTGATGATAACGGAAGAATAATTCTTAGTTTAGATAACGGTAAATATACGTTAAAAGAAACAACAAAAACAACATGGTTTAAATTAGAAAAAATTAATTTAAATGTAGAAAATAAAGATTTGACAATAAATTTTAAAAGTAAAAGAATTAAACCTTGTGGTATTAGAATAATCAATTTTGATGATAATGAAAATATTATTACCAATTCAATATTTAAAATATATAAAAACAAAGAAGAAATTGGGGAAAATAATACAGGTGGATTATTACCAGGAACTTATAAAATAAAACAATCATATGTAGATGATTCATTTTTATTAAATAAAAAAGAATATAAATTAAAATTAAAAGAAGGAGAAATTAAATATATAATTATTAGAAACAAAAAAAAGAAGTTTTATACTTCTTTTAAATAATTATAACACCATGTATTAATACTTTTAACTTTATTAATAAAATCCTTATTATTTAATAAATCACCAGATAAATATTTTATAGAACCATTATATTCTTTTATAGCTTTATACATAAAACATTCATTTGTGAGCAAATCTTTATGGGCATATATTAATATAGGTCCATGTTTTTTTATTAGTTCTAAAACATATTGTTCATTAGATTTTATTCTATCACTAGCATGACTTAAATTTCTAATGTCTTTATTAATGGATGCATTTACAACTTCTATATCATCTTTATATTTATCATTAATAAAATATAAATTAAAACTTAATTCGTTAATTATTTTTATAACAAAATCTTTACTATTAAGAAGACTATCATGTGCATAATATATAACTTGATCATTTCTTAATTTTTTAGATAAATTTATTATAAACGAATCATTTTTAAGTAAGCTAATATCAGCATATTGTAAAGCCTTAATATTATTTTTACAAGCACTTACAACAACATTTTTATTAGTTCTTAAATCTTTAGAAGCATACTTAAGCGCTAAACCATTTTCCTTAATAACACTTTTAACTACTTTAGTATAATTATCTAAATAATCAAATTCTAAAAGTTTATCTGGAGATTTAACTAAAAATAATTTAATAATATCTAAATCATTTTTTAGTTCAACTGAAGCCATATAATAACTTTCAGGATCATTTAAAATAGCTTTCATAACAATATCTTTATTATTTTTTAAATTAGAATATTGTAATGCTTTACCACAAGTACTAACCGCTTTCATTACAACATCTTTATTACTTTTTAATCTCTGACTAGCAAATTTTAAATTATTACCATTTCTACTAATACTATTTAAAATAACAATTTTATTATCAGATAAATCATATTTTTTAATACAATTAGTAAAATCTAACATAGTATTATCAATTTTTACTTTTGTAATATCTCTAAATAAGCATGAAGGATTCATCATAATAGTATCAATTAATAATTCATCTGTTATATCTCTAATATCATATAATTTTAGTATTTCTATTAATTTATTTTTATAACTTTCATTTTCTAATATTTTAATTATTCTTTTCTCTAGTTGTGTTATCATCATATCATCCTCATGATAATTATAACAAAAAAAACTACTTTATTGTAGTTTTTTTCTTATATCATGTAATATTTGGATTAATTCTGCCATACCCCATGTAAACATTATAAAAATACCTGTTATCAAGAAATATGTAATCATAAGAGCAAATGGAAAATATTGTTGTGACTTCATAGTAGAATAAGCCATTACAACACCAGCTAAATATCCAATAATACCTTCAATAACTGCACAAGTTTTTAATGCAATAGCAACTTTATTACTTCCAGGAATACAATGACAGTCTTCAGTCTCATCATAATGATAATTATCACTACAATCACAATCTTTTTGAACAATAGGATTTTTTAATTGTTCTTTTCTCATTTTGTTACTATTTATAATTAGATCTTCAACAACTTTACTCTTTTCTTCTATCATTTCATTTTCATCTAAAAGTTTTTTTAATAACTCACTAGTTTTCTTAATACACTTAGTATATTCATTATCAAGTAATGCATCTGTCATTTCATTTAAATAAACTTGTGTTTCATAAATAGTTTTTTTAACATCTTCTCCCCTATCAATTTTATGTTTTACAATTTCTAATTCTTTTTTAACATTAAGATCTTTTTCATAATCAATTAAATTTAATAATCTTTCATACATAAACAATCCCTCTATTCTTATAAAATTATATCAAAAAAAATATAATATGAATACTATTTGTTTGTGTTCATATAATAATTTCTTTCACTTATACTAGAAGAAACCCATTCTAAATCTTCAATATCAGAATTATCATATAAATCATTTAAAACATTATCTATTTTAAACAATAAATCATTCATATCAACACAATTTTGAAAATCAATATCATACATCTTAAGTATTTGCATTTCTCTATTATTTAAATAAATATTTTTTTTAACTTGCTTTAATTCATCCAACTCAAAATCTAAAGAGTTTATTATTTCATTAAAATTATTCATTTATTTCCTTTAATTTAACAACAATAAACTCAATTATTATCGAATCCTTAGCTTTAGAATCTTCATCAACTAAAACAAAATTACCTTTTTTATCTATTGTATATCCAAGAGCAAGTACTTTACTATTTTTATCTTTAAGAATTTCTAAAACACCATCAAGAAATTCGTCTAGTTCATCAATATTAACTTTTGAATCATCAATTTTTATAGTTAAAATTCCAGGAATTCTAATATCATCAACAAAGTCATCATCGGAATATGAATCAATTATTGTTCTAGCATCACTATCAACAACATCAATAAATACATCTGTGCCCATAAAATCCATATTAACTAATCTCGAATTTAGATCGTTAAGCACTGTATTAAAACTAATGTTTTCAAGTGCGTTAATTCTAACATATCCATTATCTTCATATTTATTAGTATCTGAATTATAACTTCTTAAACTAAGTATCGTTTTATATTTATGTATATATTTCTCCATATTAATTCTCCTTTATTAATTTATAATCTAATTATATCACAAATATATGTTATAATCATAAAAGGAGTTGATAAAATGAAAATTATGCATCTAAGCGATTTACACATTGGTAAACAAATTTATGAACAATCATTAATTGAAGATCAAAAATATATTTTAAACCAAATATTACAAATAATAAAACAAGAAAACGTATCTGTTTTAATGCTATGTGGAGATATTTACGATAGAGCCATACCACCGAGTGAAGCAGTATTACTATTTGATTACTTTTTAACAGAATTAAAAAAAATGAATATAAAAGTATTAATGATAGCTGGAAACCATGATTCAAAAGAAAGACTAAGCTATGCTAAAAATATTTTAGAAAATGATAATATATTCATCGAAACAAAAGTAAAAGATAAAATTAGAAAGATAAGTATAGAAGATGTAGATTTTTACCTTTTACCATACACAAAACCAATAGATGTAAAAGAATACTTTCCTGAAGTAACAGATTATACTAGCTGTATAAAAGAATTAATTAATAATACAGATATAGATAAATCAAGAAAAAATATTATATTATCACATCAATTTGTCACAGGATCAAATATTGACTTGCAAACATCTGATTCTGAAGTTTTATCATTAGGTGGAATGGATAATGTAGATATAAGTGTATATAATGATTTTGATTATGTAGCATTAGGTCATATTCACAGAAGTCAAAAATTATTAAAGGAAGAAATAAGATATTCGGGAAGTATACTAAAATATAGTTTTTCAGAAAGCAAATATAAAAAAAGTGTACCTATAATTGATACAACAGATATGAGTATAGTTTTAAAGGAATTATCCCCTTTTCGCGATTTAAAAGACATCGAAGGAAATATGGATGAATTATTAAAAAACTCTAGCGATGACTATATACGAGCAATATTAACAGATGAAGAAGAATTGTATGATCCAATCAATAAACTTAGAAAAAAATACCCTAATATATTAAAAATAGAATTTAAGAATAAAAGAAGCGTTTATAATGATTATGATAAAAATATTAAAAATATTAAAGAAAAATCAGTTCTAGACTTATTTGAAGAATTCTTTTTATCACAAAATAATATAAGTTTAAATGAACATGAAAGAGATATAATAAATGAAATAATTAAGGAGGTAAATGATGAAACCACTAACTCTTAAAATAAGTGCCTTCGGACCATTTAAAGATGAAATAGAAATAGATTTTTCCTCTATTAGTGATTCAAAAATATTTTTAATTACTGGCGATACAGGAAGTGGGAAAACATCAATATTTGATGCAATATGCTATTGTTTATATAATGTATCATCTGGAACTAATAGAACAATAGATTCTCTTAGAAGTGATTATGCATCTAAAGATACTGTAACTTATGTTGAACTAAAATTTTCTCATAAAAATAAAATTTATACTATATATAGGAGTCCATCTTATATGAAAGAAGGAAGAAAAACTAAAACACAAGCTGAAGCTACATTAACTTATGATGATGTAGTTATAGATGGAGTAAAACAAGTAACTGATAAAGTTACAGAAATTCTTGGGATAGATGATAAACAATTTAAACAAATATCTATGTTAGCACAAGGCGAATTTCTAAAACTATTACTTGCCACAAGCGATGAAAGATCTAAAATTTTTAGAAAAATTTTTGATACATCTATTTATAATACATTAAGTGAAAAACTTAAAAATAGATATCTTACAATTAAAAAGAAATATGACGAATCAAATTTAATACTAGAAAATGAAATTGCTCATATTGATTGGGATATTGATACTAGTGATATGCTCACAGAAGAAATAATAAAAAAATTAAATGACCTTATCGATGAAGATAAAAAAACTGTTCAAAAAATTAATAGTAAAATAAATGAATTAAATGAACAAAAACAAAAATTAAATAATATAATTACACTAGCAAAAATAGATGATGAAAATATTAATATGTATGATAAATTACAAATTAAGTATCAAGAATTATCAAAAAATAAACCTAAATATGATTTATTAGAAAAAGATATTGAAATAAATAAAATATTAATACCAATTAATAATGAAATCATTAAAATTAGTAATTATTTAAATGAAAAATCAAACTATTTACAAAAAATCGAAAAAGAAATAGTTGATATAAATGAGTTATATAATAAATTATTAAATAAATATCAACAATTAAATTCTAAAAAGGAAGAACTAAATGAATTAAATATTATTAAAAATAAATTACAAAATAATAAAAAAATATATGATCAAATTGAGGAAAATAATAAATATATTGAATCATTTAATAAAGATGAATTAAATAATATTATAAATAAGATTACTAAATTAGAAGAACTAACAAAAGATAATACTATATCAAATAAATTAGAAAATGCATTAAAAGAACAAAATGAAACAAATAAAAAAATAAATGAATATAAAGAAATACTTAAGGAAATAGAAAAAATAGAAAATAACCTAGAAAAAGACTATATTACTTTAAATATTGAAAAAACAAAAGAAAAAGATTTATCTAATGAATATGAACATGCAGAGATATTATTTTTAAAAAATCAAGCAGGTTTTTTAGCAAGTATGTTAAAAGATAACGAACCATGCATGGTTTGTGGAAGTGTTAATCATCCTAATAAGGCAATACTAAACAATGAATCAATCACAAAAAATGAACTTGATAATTTAAGAAGTAAATTGGAAAAACAAATAGAAATACGAAATTCTATTATTAATAGAATAGCAATTAATAATTCATTATTAGAAGAAAAAAATAAAGAAAAAATTGTAACTGAATTAAATAAACTAACACTTATTGATTTTAAAATTGATGAATTAAAAAATAAAGAAAAAGAACATTTATTAAATATAGAAGAATTAAAAATACTTAAAAATAAATATGACGAATTAAAAGAAATAGAAACAAATATTAAAATTAAAAAAGCAAATAATAATAGTTTAAAAGAATCTTTATTTATTTATGACGATAGTTTAGAAAATGTAATTACTAAAATAAGTGAATTAACAAATTATATTTTTAAAATTGATAAGGAGTATAATGAAACTCTTAATAGTAAAAATGTATTAGAAAAAGAAATTATATTAGTAAAAAATGATATTGAATTAAAAAACAAAGAATTAAATAATTTAAATATAGAATTTAATAAACATAATTATAATAAAGAACTATTTACTAATAATCAATTAAGAGAACTAGAAATTGAATATAACGAATATTATAAAGAATATGATAAAGTTAATACATTAATTGATAATTTAAAAGATAAAGTCAAAGATAAAAAAATAATTAATATTGATAATTATATTAATGAACTAAATATACTAAATAAGCAATATGATGAATTATTAAATAATGATACTATGCTTAGATATAAAACAAATAAAAAAGTATATGAAAATATTGTCGAACAATATAATAAGAATATTGATATTAATAAAAATTATAGTATGTATAAAATACTATCAGATACAGCTAATGGTACAATATCAGGAAAATCTAAAATATTATTTGAACAATATGTACAATCTACATATTTTAACGAGATAATTAAAAATTCAAATTATCGACTAGATATAATGACTTTAGGAAGATATGAATTACGAAAGAAAAATGATCAACAAAATTTGAAAGATAAAGTTGGATTAGATTTAGAAGTTATGGATAATTATACTGGGAAAATAAGAGATATTAAATCATTATCAGGTGGTGAATCATTTAAAGCTTCATTATCACTAGCATTAGGATTATCAGATACAATTCAAAACTATGCTGGTGGTATTGTAGTTGATACAATGTTTATTGATGAAGGATTTGGATCACTTGATAGCGATTCTCTAGAACAAGCATTAAAAACATTAAATGATTTAACAAGTAATAATTGCTTAATCGGAATTATAAGTCATGTAAATGAATTGAAACAAAGAATAGACAAAAAAATAATAGTATCTAAAAGCACATCAGGAAGTACAATTAAAATTGAAGGATAAAAAAAACACAAAATTGTGTTTTTTTTAACAAACTTCTTCAGTATTTTTATTATTAAATACTGGATTAATAGGTAATAATTCTTTAAGTTTACCTTTTTTAACAGGAACAAAATAAGCCTTATATGTTAATTCTTCACAGTCTCCACATTTATTATATACATCATATTTAAAATTCATTACAGAATCTTTAATATCAATTTCAACTAATTCTTTTGGTAATTCATCCTTACATGGAGAATAACTTTGAAAATCTACTATGTAATCTGAATTTTCAAAATCTTTTTCTTTTAAGAAAGATTTAGTATCATAATTATCCATAAAAGCTTTATACTCATTATAACTTTTAAATAAATAACTTTTGTAATCAAATTCTTTATCTTTTCTACTACCTAAATCAACTACTTTAACATTATTAATTGATATAGTTTGATCCTTAACATTAATATTATTTTTATTAATTATAGAATATACTAAAAATACAATTACTAGAATACAAATAGGAATAATAATTAATTTTTTCATAAATTCACCTCAATATCATTATATCACGTATAATGTAGATAGTAAATTGATGAAGTTGAAAATTAAATCAATTACTATATAATATTTATCATCATTTTATAAAAATGATGATAAATTTGCGATTGAGTTTAGGCAAATTATATCAGGGGTTATCAGAT
>JALERC010000023.1 GCA_022763805.1 Mycoplasmatota bacterium
ATTTCTATATCTGTTTTAGCAGCAGATGGATCAACTAAGTATTATAAGATAACTGTTAATAGAAAAGATAAAAAAGAATCATCTAATACTAAGATAAAAAGTATAAAAATAGATGGATATAAGCTAAATTTTGATGCTAATTCTAAGACGTTTTACTTAAAAATTAATAATGAAGATTCAGAACTTGATATTTCTGTAATGCCAGCAGATAGTAAAGCAACTGTTAAGATAACTGGTAATGAAAACTTAGAAGATGGCAGTATTATTAAGATATTAGTTACTGCAACTGATGGTACTAAGTCTACTTATAGAATTATTATTGAAAAGAAAGAATCTAGTCCTTTACCATTAATAATTGGTTTAATAATAGGATGCGTTGTAATTGGAATAGTTATATTCGTTGTAATTCAAAATAAAAATAATAATAAAAAGAATAATAAGAAAAAACATAATAGCTCTAATTCACATAAGAAGAAAGTAGCTAAGGCTAATAAAGAAAAAGAAGAAGATGAAGAAGAGTATGATGATTATGACGATGATGAAGATGATGACTACGATGAAGAAGACGATGATGATGAAACTGAAAAAACAATAAGAATGAAGTTAGTTGATAATGATGAGGATGAAAAAACTAGAATGCTTTCATATGAGGAAGCTCAAGAGTTAGAAAAAACTAAGATTGTTAGTGATCCTTCATTAGATGATAACGAGGACGAAGAAGATACATTTGGAATATAGTTATAAAAAAACAAAAAGTTAATTCTTTTTGTTTTTTATTTTATCTAAATTATCTTGTGTTATTTTAAATGCTCTTTCATATTTATTATTTTTAGGTTTATAGTAAACTCTATTTATTAGTTCATCTGGAAGATACTGTTGTACAACATAATTATTTGGATAATCATGAGGATATTTATATCCAAATGCTTGTGCATTTATATGAGATGGTACTTTACCTATATTTCCATTTTCTATATCTTTTAAAGCCAAATCTAAGGCTAAATGTCCACTGTTTGACTTAGGAGATAGTGCAAGTTCTATTACTGTGTTTCCAAGAGGAATTCTAGCTTCTGGTAAGCCTATTAGTTCACATAATCTAATACAAGCATCTACTTTAACACCCATAAACGGATTAGCAAGTCCAATATCTTCATATGCTATAACAGCCATTCTTCTATAAATACTATCTAAGTCACCGGAAGATATTAATCTAGCAAGATAGTGAAGAGATGCATTAACATCTGATCCTCTAATTGATTTTTGAAAAGCAGATAAAACATCATAATGGCCAGTTTCATCTTCATCCATTGAATTAGATGATTTTGAGTTTATAGTTTTAATTATATCTACCGTTATTTTTTTATCACTAGTGCTGTAGTAAGATACCTCAAGTAAGTTAAGGGCAAATCTAAAATCACCATTTGACATTGTTGCAATAAGATTAATAGACTCATCATCTATTTTTACATCTTCTAGATAAACGCAAGCACGTTTTATACCCTTTATAATATCCTTTTTACTAAGAGGTTTTAATTCAAATATTTGACATCTACTTCTAATAGCAGGATTTATTTTATGATATGGATTAGATGTAGTAAGACCTATTAAAGTTATTAAACCATTTTCTAACATAGGAAGAAGAAGATCTTGTTTATCTTTGTTAAGTCTATGTATTTCATCTATTATAAGAACTATATTTCCATATATTTTAGTTTCTTCAAAAACAATTTCAAAGTCCTTTTTGTTATTTATAACAGCGTTTAAAAATCTAGATTTAACATTTAATTCTTTAGTAATTGCATTTGCTATTGATGTCTTTCCAATGCCTGGAGGGCCGTATAATATCATTGAAAATAACTTATTATTATTTACTAAGTTTGTTAATATTTTGCCTTCACCAATTAAGTGTTCTTGTCCAATTACCATAGATAATTTATCAGGTCTTATTTTGTTAGCTAAAGGTTCGTTATTCATAATTAATCACCTATATAATTATAACATATTTATGATATAATACATAGTAAGATAGGAGGTATAATTAATGAGTAAGAAAAATGAAATAAATGAACCAATTATTTCAAAATCCTTTATAATATTTATTGTAATTATAAGTTTAACTTTATTTTTAGTACCAACTTATTTAAAACAAAAAGGAGCAAAAGAACATAATAATTTTGTAGAAATTGATGCAAAATACTTGAATAAAATAAAAAGTATAAATGAAGAAGGTAAAGTATCATATTACTTGAAATATGAATATACAGTTAATAATAAAAAATATTATTATGTTACAAATTATTCTACTAATTTAATACCAAGAAAAGGTGATATCAAAAAAATTAAGTATAATCCAAGTGATCCATCTGAAGTATATAATTCTTCATTTAATATATTAAGTTTATTTCAAATTATTGGTATATTTTTCTTATTTATAATACTTATAATGATATTTTCGGAATTTTGGTGGTGGGTAGAAATAGTTTTTACGTTTTTTTCTATTATACTTTCTACAATATTAATTAAAGATGGTTTATTTACTTCTTATTTTAAAATAATTATATTAATATTATTATTCTTAGGTGCTTTTTCATTTATATCAGTTATAATAAAAACACTTTTTGGTATTATAAATCCTATAAGTGATATAAAAAAGAGAATGGAATTATATAAGAAAATTAAATTAAGAAAAAAAGAAGAAAGAGAAAAGCATAAAGAGGAAAGAAAAAAGATAAGAGCAGTTATCATAAACGGAGTAATTATATTTTTGTTTTTGTTTTTTCTACCTTTTATATTATCGTTATTTATAAATAAAATAGATATGTTTTTAACAATTTTTTCTTTTATTTGTTTCATACTAAGTTTTTTAAGCTTATTTATTACAAACTATAAAGTAACAAAGATAAAAGAAAAGATGGAAACAGTAAAACCAAGTTCTTATATTGATAAAAAAATGTTATATATTTATATTTTAATAAGATTATTTGCTCTTTTAGCATTTGGAGTTATTGCCTTAGTTCTTTGGGATCCTCTAAAAATATTTGATTATTTTGATAACCCAGCTAAAGTAAAAATATCAATTGTTATTATACTTGCAACAATTACAAATATAATTTATGGATATTTTAATGCTAAATTCTTTAAATAGCCTTGATATATTATACTTTTTTTGATATATTATTAGCTCACTTTTAAAATTTATGAAGGGGATATAATATTATGAAAAAGGATATATATATTAATAAGATAGAGAGAAATTTAGACGTTTTAGATTTAAAAGCAATTGATAAGTATGAAATAATGAGGGTGTTTAAGTCATATATGAATGTATTTTATAATGATAAATTATATTGTATAGATAGTTCTTATATAATAAATGAGATAGATGCTAAGGCAACTGCTGTATATAATAATTTTGAAAAGAAAATTACTTTATTTTCAATGTATGAACCTAGTATTAGAAAGTTAGAAGATTACATCGAAAGAAACATAAATAAAAACATATCATTTTTAAATCCATATGACATAAATGTTAAAAAACTTTATTTTGCGATAAAAAGAAATGATTATAACGGAATAAATTATTGTTTAACTAAGTGTACTGATTTTAAAGAGTATTATAGTAATTTATGTTTTTTAGCAGATAAGTTAGGTTATAAAGTTGAAACTAAAAAAGTTAATTACATAGATAAAGATGTGTCAATGGCAATAAAAGAAGCGATAAAAGGAGTAGAGTAATTACATGTTACGCTACTTTTTATTTTATGATATAATTAATTATGTAAAATAAATATAAAATAATACTGGGGTGATTGATATGAATAGTGTGCTTCGCGCTCAAGTAGATAATAAGATTAATGTACTTGATATACCTATAATGGAGAAAAAAGAGCTAAAAAGAAAAATATTTATAAAGATAGATTTAATTGAAAAAAAATTAAATAGTAAATTTTCGGCTAATGTTGCAAAAGAAAAATTAAAAGATGAAGTATCTAAAGTTTTAAAAGAAATAGATGTTTTATATTCTAAAAAGAATAATAAGTATGTTATTGACTGGTGTAATGATGCTGTAAATTCAATTAAAAATTATTTTTCTTATAAAAATACTATTAATATTTCAGGCCAAAGTACTAAAAATGAAAAGTCTATTGTAGAATTTTATTTATATATAATAAAAAATGATATAGATATTATAAATGAGGTTCTTTTAAAAGATAAATATAACATTTATGATTTTATTAATTACATAAATATCTTAAATGAAATGATTTTTAAAGATAAAAATAATAATAAAAAATACATAGATAAAGATACAAGAAAAAACTTATCTGATGCAATAAAAGGTGTAAAATGAAAAAAGAAATAGATGAGTATTTATCATTTGTTTTGATAGAAAAAAAATTAAGTGTTAATACAAAAGATGCATATGGTAGTGATTTAAATTTTTTTAGTGAGTTTTTAAAAGATAAAGATGTAAAAAAAATAAGTGATAGTGATATTAAAAGTTATATTAATTACTTGTATGATATGAAGGAAACTGATAAAACAATCGCTAGAAAAATAGTTAGTGTTAAAACTTTTTTTGACTATTTAATGTTGAATCATAAGATAAGTACAAATCCTTGTGAAAAAATAGAATCACCTAAAATAAAAAAGACACTTCCAAATACATTACAATTAGAAGAAATAAATAAATTATTAGACATAAAATGTGTTAAAGCTAATGACTATAGAAATAAAGCAATGTTATATTTAATGTTTGCATCAGGATTAAGGGTAAGTGAAGTAGTGAACCTAGAAATAAATGACATAAATTTTAATGATAATTATGTTAGAATTTTTGGTAAGGGAAAAAAAGAAAGAATAGTACCAGTAGACAGTTATACTACGAATTTATTAGAAGAATACATAAAGGTTTACAGAGATAGCTTATTAAAAGGTTATCTAACAGATAACGTGTTTATTGGCAGCTATGGAAAGAAAATTACAAGACAATCTATTTTTAAAATAATTAAAAAACAGGCTAAGGAAAAGAATATTAATAAGGAAATATCTCCTCATACAATTAGGCATTCATTTGCAACAATAATGCTTGAAAATGGTGCAGATTTACGTTCAATTGGAGAAATGCTTGGACATGAAAACATAAAAACAACACAAATATATACACATTTATCAAATAATAAAAAAAGACTTGATTATGAAAAATATCATCCAAGAAATAAAAAATAAATAAATATTTTAAGCATATAATTATTTAGGAGGTTAATATGCCAAGTAAATTTTTATATGCTTTTATTTTATCTTTTTTAGCAGGTATATCAACTATTATAGGAGCGATGATTATTTTTTTTGACAAGAAAAAAAGTAACAAGGTAGTAGTTGTTAGTTTATCGTTTGCAGCAGGTGTTATGATATGTGTATCATTAACTGATTTATTACCTAATGCATTTAATATGATTAGTGCAAAAACTTGTTTATTTCCTAGGCTAATTCTTACTTTAATATTTATGGTAATAGGAATTATTATATCAATGTTAATAGATAAATATTTACCTAGTAATAATGAAAAAGTAGATAATAAGGGACTATACAAAATAGGAATAATTAGTATGGCCGCTATTATATTACATAATATTCCAGAAGGTATAGCAACGTTTATTACATCTACTAATAATTTAAAACTTGGTATTACTCTTACTCTTGCAATAGCACTTCATAATATTCCGGAAGGTATATCTATTTCGGTTCCTATATATCATTCTACTAATAATAAGTTAAAGGCTTTTTTATATGCTTTATTATCTGGTATGAGTGAAGTGTTAGGTAGCGTAATAGCATATTTATTTTTAGCGCCATTTATAAGTGATAATATAATGGCAGCTTTATACGCTGTTATAGCAGGAATTATGATACATATATCTATTTATGAGTTAATACCTGAAGCTTATAAAGAAAGCAGATTAAAACCAGTTTTAAAATACTTTATAATAGGCTTTTTTATAATGATTGTAAGTCATTTATTAATGAGTTTGTAATACATAAATAAATTAACTTACGTAAAATTTATAAGTAAAATATAATCATGCATTACAGATATATATAAATGCTATAGGAGAATTAGTATGAATTATAAGTTATTAAATAAAATAGTAGATTATATAGAAGATAATTTAACAAGTGATATAGATTTAAAACTTTTAGCAAAAGAACTTGGATTAAATACTTTTATAATGGAAAGAGTATTTAGTATAGTATCAAATATAAGTATAAAAGAATATATTAGAAAAAGAAGATTATCACTAGCATATGAAGAAATAAAAGACTTTTGCGACTATATATGGCTTGAAAATTTGAATTTAAGAGGCACGTTTAAGCCTACTATAATAAATTATATAAAAGAAAAGCACCCTGAATTAAATGATTTGTATAATAAGATTTATACTAAAAAAGATATGTCTTATTGGGAAAGATTAGATAAAAAAGTACAAGAGTATGCAAATAAAAACGGATTTATGTATGTTATAGATGAAGAACCATTTTTAAAAAATCCTACTGGAAAACCTATAATAATAAACTATTTTTATCACGAAAAAATAAGACAATTATCAAAGAATAAATAGTAATTTTTAAAGAAATATTCAAAAATATAAATTACAATTTATCAAGCAGATCTGTAATAAGATTTGCTTTTCTTATGATATAATTAAAATGGTGATAATATGAAAGAATTATTTAATAAATATAGAGATATTATTATGTATTTAATATTTGGTGTCTTAACCACAGTTATTAGTTTAATTGTATTTTATGTACTAACTAAAACTATATTAAATGCTAATGATAAAATAGAATTACAAATTGCCAATATTATTTCATGGATTGCTGGTGTTACATTTGCATATATAACCAATAGTAAATATGTATTTAATGGAAAAAGAACATTTAATGAAGTTATCAAATTTGTTAGTTCTAGACTTTCTACTTTATTTTTAGATATGTTTATAATGTATCTTTTTGTTACTATATTAAAATATAATCCGGATATTATGAAATTAATATCACAAGTTTTAGTAATAGTATCAAATTATATTTTAAGTAAATTATTCGTATTTAAAAACGCATGATTTTGCGTTTTTTTTAGGTTATGCTATAATATCAGCTTAAAGAGGCGATGTTTATGGAAGAAAGAAAGGTAAATTATGGAGAATTAAAGCATAACAAATTGATAGGACAAGGATCAGAAGCAAGAGTATATTTAAAAGACAATATGGCTATAAAGGCTTTTAATCAAAACGGGATGAAGAAAGAAGAAATGAATAATAAAATTAATAAAATTAAGGAGTTATCTAAAATGGATATGGATAATTTTTTACTACCAAAGGAACTTGTTTATACTTTTAAAAATAAGTTTGTAGGATATTCTATGGATTATGTAGAAAAATTAATGGATATGCATGATTTAATGAAATCAAAAGAATATACTTTAGATAAAAAAATTGAAATGTTAAAAAAATTAGAAAATAATATTAAATGTGCACATAAAAATGATATTGTATTAGTTGATGATTTCTTCTGGAATTTTCTAGTTACAGAAGATAATACTATTTATATGGTAGATACTGACTCATATAAAGTTAAACAATACAAGAATGATTTTGAGCCTCATTATTATTATGACTTCTATAGTAAAGAAATAAGTGAAAATATAGATGCTAATTTGGATAAATTTCAAATAGGAGTACATGTACTATCATATTTAACTGATAATCAATTTAATAAAGAAGAATTATTAAAATATCCTACAGATTATTTAACAAGATATATTAAATCACTTGATATGCCTAATGAAACTAAAGATTTTTTCTATGAACTTACTTCTCCAAGTAAAGAAAAAAAATACATTGATAATAATTTAGATAATTTGTCAAGTTCTAAAAGTTTTTTAAAAAAATACTAACAATGTAATAGTATAAAAATTTTTTAATGACAATGATGCATCAGCAATAATTTATCAAACTATGGAAATAGTGGAAAATAAAGATACTTATTTACTAATTTTTGATATAATATTATAAGGTGATATTAATGAAAAAAAAGAAAATATTAATAATTGCATTTTTAATTTTTATTATAATAATAACATTTTTATTATGTGCTCAAATTAGATTAAAAGGGAAAACTGTTATAACTTTAAATTATGACGAAGTATATGAAGAACCCGGATATAGTAGTTTATTTAAAGTAAAAGTAACTAATAATATTAAAAATAATAAAGTTGGTAAATATAAAGTAACTTATAAAAACTTTCTATTTAAAAAAAATAGAACAGTTGAAATAGTCGATGAAGTAAAACCAGTTATAACATTAATAGATGATAATGTTACAATATTATTAAATGAAGAATATAAAGAACCAGGTTATAAGGCTCAAGATGAATATGACGGTGATTTAACAGATAAAGTTGAAATTATTAGTGGTCTTAAAAATAATCAAGTAGGAACATATAAAATAACATATAAAGTAACAGATAGTTCTAAAAATTCTACTAAAATAAGTAGGGTAGTTAATGTTGTTAATACTTTATATAAAGATGAATATGAAAGTATAGATAATAATATGGCTGGTTGGTATACGTCTAATAAGCAAGATGGAAATAGACCAAGAGAAAATGAAATAAAAAAATATAAAGACCAAAATGTATATTTTCTAGGACCTGATAAAAAAGTTATTTATTTGACATTTGATGAAGGTGGAAATATTACTTATGTTAAAGAAATAGTAGATATACTTAATAAACATAATATAGATGCTACATTCTTCTTTTCTAGAAACTATATATCAAATAATCCTGATTTAATGAAAAAAATAATCAATTCAGGACATTCAATTGGAAATCATACAGTAAATCATTTAAGTATGCCTTCTTTAGCAACTAAAGATAAATTTGATTCATACTATAGTGAACTTAAAGAAACAGAAATTGCCTTTATGCAAGCAACTGGTAAACCTATGGAAAAATTATTTAGATATCCAATGGGTGAATATAGTAATAGAACTATGAATATAATGAAATCTATGGGTTATAAATCAATATTTTGGTCTGTTGCATATAAAGATTGGGATGCTGATTATAATAAAGAATATTCGTTAAATAATATGAAAAAACAATTACATAATGGTGCTATATATTTAATACATCCTAAATGTAGGGGTAATTATGAAGCTTTAGAAGATTTTATTAATTATGCTACTGATTTAGGATATAAATTTGATTTAGTAAAGAATATTTAACTTCGTTTTAAACGAAGTTTTTTTATGTTATTAAAAAAAGGAGATTATTCTCCTTTGTTTTCATATGATAATAAATTTCTAATATCTTTTTCAGTTAAACTAGATAATATATTAGAATCCATATCACCACTATCTATTAATTTATCACTAAGTATTTTTTTCTTTTCTTGTAGTTCTAATATTTTTTCTTCAATAGTACCTTTAGTAATTAATTTAATAACTGATACAACATTTTTTTGACCTATTCTATGAGCACGATCTGTTGCTTGGTTTTCAACCGCTGGATTCCACCACAAGTCTAGATGGATAACAACATCGGCACTTGTTAAGTTTAATCCTGTACCACCACTTTTAAGCATAATTAAGAATACATTAGTATTATCATTATTAAAACTATCAACTAGTTCCATACGTTTTTTACTTGAAACACTACCATCAATGATATAAGAAGTAATGTTCTTCTTATCAAGTCTTTCTTTAACAGCATTTAATGCTGTTTTAAAACTAGTAAAAACTAGTATTTTGTGATTATTACTAATAGATTCTTCAATTATTTCTATAAGTGAATCAATTTTGCTACTTCCACCTTTATAATCATCAAATATTATTGATGGTTCGATAGCAATTTGACGAAGTCTTGTTAATAATTGTAATATTTTAAATCTAGATTTTTTAAGTCCTTTATCTTTTAATTCTTGATCTATTTCTTTATTAACTTTTATAACTTCATTTTTATAAATTTCTTTTTGAATATCATTAAGTTCAATAAATATATTATTTTCTAATTTTTTAGGTAATTCAAGTATTACATCTTCCTTTTTTCTTCTCATAATAAATGGAGAAATAGCTTTATGAAGTCCAATAAGTAATTCATTTGAATCATCAATATCATTTATTTTGTATTTTTTTTGAAAATTAGTTAAACTTGATAAAAATCCAGGCATAATAAAATCAAATATACTCCATAATTCAATAATAGAATTTTCAAGTGGAGTACCAGTTAAAGCTATTTTAGTACTAGCATTTATTTTTTTTATAGCCTTAGTAATAATTGCTTGAGGATTTTTAATATTTTGTGCTTCATCAATTATTACAGATTTAAAATGGTAATTATTATAATATTCAATATCTTCTCTTAGTAATCCGTAAGAAGTAATATAAATTGTAGTATTATTTTTAATTAACTCACATCTTTGATGCTTATTACCATTAATAATAGTGTAGGATATATCTTTACTAAATTTATTTATTTCATTTTCCCAATTATAAACTAAAGATGTAGGTACAACTATTAAAAATTTATAATCCTTATTTTCTTTAAGTAATTGTTTAATATAATAAATTACTTGAATAGATTTCCCTAGACCCATTTCATCGGCTAGAATTCCTCCAAATCCTAATTTATCAATGTTGTATAACCATTTAACACCATTAATTTGATAGTCTCTTAAAATATCGGTATTAATAGTTATCAAAGAATCCTTATATTTATTAAAATTATCAATAAATGTATTAAACGAGTTATCTTTGTTAATTAAATTATAATTTAAACTATCTAAATATAATGCTTTATATTTTGGTATAGTACCATTTAAATCATTAATATCTAACTGTTCTCTTAATTTTATAAATTCATTTAAATTTTCGTTATCTACTAAAGATATAATATCTCCTGATTTCAATCTATAATATTTTTTCTTTTCTTTAATAGAAGACAATATTTTGTTAACTTCATTATCAGTAATATTTCCTAAATCAAAATCGTATTTTAAAATATTATCTTTACCAATACTAAAAGTAGATGTAATATTAGTATTTTTAATAACATTAATTTCTTTTAATTTAGATGATGTATATATTTCATATTTATCAGATAAATTATGTAAATAGACTTCTAAAAAGTCACCAATATCATTTATATCATCAATAATAAATTTATTATCAACATTTTTAAATTGGCATGAAAGTAATTCATTTACTACTGTTTGTTCAAAGTATGCATCTCTTAAAATATCTGATTGATCAAAATAATCAATAATAACATCTTTATACCCTAATTTAATATTACATATTATTTTATTTAAATATATATCAAAATATAATTTTACTGAAGGTTTTGATACAATATCAATATCTTTTATATCTTCATCAATAATCATAGTATTTTTTACAATAGGTAAAATAGATTTAGAAAATGAATTCATTTTATCTTTTTTAAAAACTAATTTAGATATATTGTTTTCATTTAATGATTTTAATAATTTTGATTCATTTTTATTTAAATGATATATTTTATCATTATAAAAAATATATTCATAATCATTTGTTAATTTTGTATAATTATCATCAATCATTAGTTCATATACACCATCATTTAAAGAAAGGTTAAAATCAATAGGGAACTTGTCAACGATATTATTAATATATACATCTTCATAATAGAATCCTTTATTTTTAGTTAAATTAAATAATATTTTCATATCACTAGAACTTAATCCAATACCGTTTTGATTGTATCTTAAGTTATTGCATATAAAATCTAATATTTTTGTATCTGTATTGTTAAAGTATTGTTTTAATGGTTCGTATGTAAAAGATTTTCCAAGATTTAGTATGTTATTTTCATTAATATAAAGTTCACTAAATTTGTTAAATTTAGTAGTAACAGAATAAAGTTTATCTTCACCAATTTTAATATATAAATAAAAATATTTGCCATATCTTTTAATAGTTAGTTCTAAATTAATTTCTGATCTAATATTATTAGTAAAATTAAAATCTTTAAATATTTTTTCTGTTATGTTGAATTCTTTTTCAGGACTATTATCAATTAAAATATCATTATAATTATGAATCAAGCAGGCTGCAATATGTTTACATGATTTAGTCATGTCATATTGTGGACAATCACAGCTTCTTCCAATAATTTTTCCTGCTATATTTATTTTTAATAGAACTTGATACTCTTTTGTTGTTCTTTCAGATTCAACATAAAATTCATATATTTTATAGTCATTTTTTTTAATAATTCTTTTTTCATTTATATAACTTTGAGGATAATAGAATCCTTTAAAATAATCACTATTATTTACTACCGATTTAATATTTTCAATAACATCACTTGGAATATCATACATACTATCTTCCCCCCTAAACGGATATTATAACATAATAAAAATAAATTACAAATTATATAAAAAAAAACACTCTTTAAAGTGTTTTTATGAGGAATATTATTTTTAAGAAAATAATAATTATGTTATGATTCTCATCATTACAATATAATTATATTATAAATTTTAGAAAATATAAATATTTTTATTGAAAATAATTAAAATATATTTTATAATGTAAAACAGAATATTAAAGAGGTAGGTGTATATATGAGAAATTTTTTAACATTAGATGATTTAAGTGAAAAAGAAATACTAAAGTTAGTAAAAGATGCTTTGTTATTTAAAAAAAATGAAATAGAATGTGATTTAAAAGGAAAAATTATTGCAAATATGTTTTTTGAAAATTCAACAAGAACACAGTATTCATTTAATACTGCAGAAGAAAAATTAGGAATGAAAGTTATTACTTTTAATCCTGCTACATCAAGTTTAAATAAAGGGGAATCTTTTTATGACACAGTAAAAACATTTGAATCTTTTGGAATTGATGGTATGGTTATTAGACATACTAATAACGAATATTATAAAGAACTTAAAGATATTAAGTCTGTTTTAATAAATGCTGGTGATGGAACAGGAAATCATCCTAGTCAATCACTTTTAGATTTAGTTACAATTTATGAACAATTCAACAAATTTGATAATTTAAATATTGCTATTGTAGGAGATATTTTACATTCGCGTGTAGCACATGGTAATTTAAAAGTTATGGAAAGATTAGGAATGAATACATATATTAGTGGTCCTAAAGAATTTATGGATAATAGTTCCAAGTTTATTCCATTTAAAGATGCTATTTCGGAAATGGATATAATAATGCTTCTTCGTATACAAAGAGAGAGAAATGCAGTTAAAAGTATGAGTGATAGTGAATATTTAGAAAATTATGGTTTAACAATGGATAAAGTTAATGCTATGAAAAAAGATGCTATTATTATGCATCCAGCCCCTTTTAATAGAAATGTCGAAATTGCTGATGATGTTGTTGAATGTCCTAAATCAAAAATTTTTACACAAATGAACAATGGTGTGTATGCTAGATGTAGTATTTTAAATCATTGTTTTAAGTGATATAATATATAATGGAGGTAATGACTAATGAAAAAGAAAATTTTAGTTATTTTAACATTGTTATTTATGATGCCTCAAATGGCATTAGCAAAGGATTATTATGATGCGGATGATAAAATAACTTTAAATGACACTTATAATGGAACAGTTTTTCAAGCAGCAGAAAAAATAAATAGTGAAGCTACAATTAAAGGTATTGGCTTTATGGCAGCACAAACAGTTAATTTAGGTGGAGAGTCTGATTATGGATTTGTTGCTGGAGAAACTATTAAATTCGATGGAGTAGTTAATAATGATTTATTTGTGGCTGGTTCAGATATAGTTATTAATGGTGATATAAAAAGAGATGTTTTTCTTGCTGGTAATTCTGTTACATTAAAGGGAAATATAGGAAGAACTGTTAGAGTTTATGCAGATGAGGTAATACTTGAAAATATTACTATTAATAAAAATATGTATATTTATGCAACAAAAATTAATATTAAAGATAATGTTAAATTGTTGGGTAAAATAAAATATAATGAAAATGCTGAAATAAAGGGAGTTATAAAAGATTTTAATAATGAAACTTATGAAGTAGAAGATGATGATTATAGTTTTGAAGATGTATTTAGTAATTTAATATATGGTATTATTAGTTTATTAATTGTTGCCTTTATTATTAGTTTCTTATTACCAAATGTATATGAAAAATTAAGAAATAAAGAATTAAATATTGATAATGTACTTAAAGATGTATGTACAGGTTTTGTAATATTATTTGGTATTCCTTTTTTAGTATTATTACTTATGATTACAGTTATTGCTCTTCCTGTAAGTTTAATTATGCTTGGTTTTTATATTCTAGCAATATACCTTTCTATAATTTTTTCAGGTTATATACTAGGTCATTATATTGTTACAAAATTAATGCATAAAGAGAGTAATGAATATTTAGAAATAGTTATTGGTATTATTACTACAAAAATAGGTTCTTTAATTCCTTTTTTAGGAGTATTATTTACATCTGTTATGTTCTTATATGGACTAGGATTAATAATGTCATTAATAAGTAAAAAAAATAAATAATATATATAGGGTAATATGGTATAATTAGTATGTATAGTATTACTTTGACACAATAATTTAATAAATATTTTATTTGTGAAAATTACAAATACTTATATGAAATGTATATGAGGTGTGATCGTGGAAGTTAACAAAAAAATGAATGTGCTTGTTCTTGGATCTTCCGGTGCAGGAAAAAGTACTCTTATTAAATCTATTTCTGGCATTGAAGTAATGACAGGTGTAGGAGAAGGAAATACACAAAAAATCGGAGTGTATGAATCTAATACATGGCCTATAAGATGTATTGATACAAAAGGATTTGAGTATAATTTTATTGAGCAATGGAAAACAATAAGACAAGTAAAAAAATTTACTAAGCAACAAATTGGTACTAATAAGGAAAATTCTTCAAATTTAGGAATTGATGCAGTATGGTATTGTATTGAAGGAACTGCAAGAAGAACGTTTGTTAATAACATTAATTTAATGAATAAAGCAATTAAAGGATGGAAAAATATTCCTGTATTTGCTGTAATTACAAAATCATATTCAGAAACTGATATTCCTGAAAATATAGATGCTGTAAAACAAACATTTGCAAAGTCAACTGGAGTAAATTTAAAAAAAATTATTCCTGTTGTTGCTGAAGAATATGTAATTAATGATGAAGTTAAAGCTTTACCTAAAGGTATTGAAGAACTTTGTTTAAGCACATTAGATTGTATAGATGAAGCAAAAAATATTAATCAAGAAAACCGTAACAGAATGGTATTAGAACAAAAAAGATTTACAGCTAATACTGTTACAACAGGAGCTACAATAACTTCATTTACGATTGGAGCAATACCATTAAACTTTGCTGATTCACAATTACTTGTTCCGATTGAAATTGGATTGGTATCAGCAATTTTCAAAATCTATGGAATAAAAGTATCTAAAGAAATAATGAAAACAATTCTGGGTTCTTCAGCTATAACTCTGGCAGCTAAACAAGTAGTAACACTTGTAAAGACTTTACCTATTGCAGGAGATATAGTAAACGGAACTGTTGCAGGTGCATTTGTATTAGCATTAGGCGAAGGAACTATCCTTGTTTCAGAAGAAATTTATACAGGAAATATTAAACAAGATCAAACAGATAAAATGGCTGAAATAATTGCAAATAGTATTAAAGAAAATGCAGTTATTAAATCAACAATTGAATATTTTGAGAAAAATGGAGACAAATTATCAGGAAAATCATCAAAGGAAATTCTTGAAAATATTGTAAATAGTATAAAAAAGAAAAAATAAATTATTGAATTTAGAACGGAAGTAATTCTGTTCTTTTTTTGTTTTTGAAGGGAGTGATGATATATAAAACATTATCCATTAAGGCATATATTAGAGTTATTTGATAGAGTAAAACTATTATCTAAACAAGAGAGAATAAGTATTAATAAAATGTATATTAAACTTATTGAATTAGAAATAATAGTTTATTTAAAAACTGAAACGATTGATAGATTTAAAAGTGAATTAATTAATGATGAATGATTGGAACAAACAATAGAATGAATTTAACAACAAAATATAGTATTAATGGTCAAATATTTAATGATTTAATAATGATTGAAATATCTGGAGATCATATAAGACATTTATTTGATAGCATTCAACATTCTAGCAATTATCAAAAAAATAATCCTAATTCTTCTACTAAACGAAAAGAAGTATATAAAAAATTTTTAAATAATAATAAAGAGAAGAAAAAAGAAATATTATATAGTTTAGTTCAATTGTTTGAAAAAGCAAATCTAGATAATGAATGTATGAAACTTTTAGAGAATATAATTATTGATAATTATAATAAGACAACAAATTAAGAACAATGCTTAGGAGTTGTTTTTTAATAATTGATAATTTATGGTATAATTAGTATGTAATTTCCATATTACTTTTAATTTTAACAATTATATTTAAAAACTTGCTAATTTACGTTAAAAACTATTGTATAGTTGAATAAAATTAACTATAATATATTGCAGTCAATGAATGGGTAAAGGGTGAAGTGTATGATAAAAAATGAATACATTGCAATAAATGGTAGATTAGAAAGCATGACAAAAAAAGAAGCTAAGGAAAAAATATTAGAACTAGGTGGCTTCTTTCAACAAGATATAAATTCTAAGACAACAATTGTTATTAATGGTTATCAACCAACTAAAAAGAAAAAACAAAAAATTAAAGAACTTGAAAAAAACGGGCAAATTATTAAAATAATAACAGAAAAAGAATTTACAGATCTTTTAAAAAACAATAATAAAAATTTATTAGATGAACTTAAAAAATTGACTAATAAAACAATTAATAATACAAAAAAAATAACTAAAGATATATATGTATTAGTTTGCAAAAAAACTAAGGAAATTTTAAATAATACAAAACGTCTTTATAACAATTCTAAAGAAAAAATTAAAAACAAAATTAACAAACAAGAAATTATAAAAAAAGTAGAAAATAAAACTAAAGAAAAAATTAAAAGTAAAATTAACAAACAAGATTTTATAAAAAAAATAGAAAATAAAACTAAAGAAAAAGATATTAAAAAAATAATAAATAAAAAAAATATATTTAGTTTTAAAACATTAAGAATTATATTTTCAATTATATTAATTCTACTAGGGTTAACTAAGATGATTACAATTCCGGCTAAATTAGTTTTTGCTATCGCTGGAATTTGTGTTCTTCCATTTATTCAAGATAATATTCTTAAGAATATTATATTTCAAGTTGTAGTACCTATTAGTTTAATAATGATTTCATTTTCATTAAATATAAAAATCACCTTATCTACTGTTACCGGTACATGGTATAGTGATACTATGACTTTAAAAATAGGTGATAAAAAAACAGAAATGGATGTAATTGATAGTGAAGGTAGACATATATTAACTGGTACTAATAAGTTCGATAATGGATTTTTCGAAATTAAAACTAAATATAAAACATTTAGATATGAATTTGATGCTATTAATGATACGTTATGTGTTTTAAACGATGATAATACATGTAGATATTATCTTGACAGAGTAGAATAATTATGTTATTCTTTAAGTGTTATTTGATTGTGATTAATATTAGTAATTACTTAAATTGAAAAAAGAAATTTAGTGGTTGATGCAAACTAAACAATTTAAATAATGAAGTTACATTTTATGAATCAAACCCGATAATTCGGTTATAGATATGAGTGCATAGATTTCTATGAAATAAGGTGGTACCGCGTAATTACGTCCTTATAATCATAGAAATCTTTTTCTATTATAAGGAGGATTAATATGAAAAGATTATTATTTGATTTAGATAATACTCTAATAAAATGGAAAGATGAATATACAATTGCTTTACAAAAAACAATTGAAGAATTTAATATTGATATTGATTATCATGTTATTGATGCAGTTATTGAAAAGCAAGAAAAAGTTCATGATATGATGAATAAAGAAGTTCTATTAAATGATATAAATGAAGAAACTGGATTAAATCTAGATATGTCATTTATTGAAAGATTATTTGAACATCAAAAATATATAGCTGATATTGATGATGATGTAATAGAAACATTAGAATATCTTAAAGATAAATATGATATTGTTCTTTTAACGAATTATTTTATTGAGCCACAAATTGGAAGGCTTAAAAAAGTTGGAATTGATAAATATTTTAGTAGATTTATTGGTGGTGATATGGTTCTTATTAAACCTCATAAAGAAGCTTTTTTAGAGGGTGTTAAAGACTTACCATTAGAAAATGTTACCATGATAGGGGATTCAGTAGAATGTGATGTTAAAGGTGCTTTAGATGCCGGTATTAATATAATTCAAATGGATTATTTTAATAAATATGAAGATAATTCTAATTGGCCTATAGCACGTAAATTTAGTGATTTAAAAAAATATTTATAGGAGGGTTTATGAATAGTTATATAGATAGTACAAATTTAGATAATACAGCAACATTTGAAGATATTGAAAAATTATGTAAGGATGCAATTAAATATAATTTTGCTAGTGTCTGTGTACATCCATTTTATGTTGGTGTAGTAAAAGAATATTTAAAAGGGACAAATATTTCTGTAACAACAGTTGTAGGATTTCCAATGGGTATGAATACAACAAATGTTAAAGCATATGAAGCAATTGATGCTGTTGAAAATGGAGCAGATGAAATCGATATGGTTATAAATATTGCTGCACTTAAAAATGGAGATTATGATTATATTAAAAAAGAAATTGAAGAAGTAAGAGATTCAATTGGTGCTAAAATTTTAAAGGTAATTATTGAAACATGCTTACTAACTGATGAAGAAATAATAAAAATGACACATATATGTAATGATACATTTGTTAATTTTATAAAAACTTCAACCGGATTTAGTGATTTTGGTGCAACAGTTGAGAGTATTAATTTAATCAGAGAAAATAAAAGTGATGTATTAGAAATCAAAGCAAGTGGTGGTATAAATAATATGAAAACTATGCAAGAAATGATTGATGCTGGTGCTACTCGTATTGGTACATCACATGCTATAGATATTATGGAAGATAAAGGAGATGAATAATATGACATTATGGGAAGAATTAAATTATAGAGGTCTTGTTAAAGATGTCGCAGGAGAAGATATTGGTAAAAAATTAGATAATGAAAAGATTTCCTTTTATTGGGGAACAGATCCAACTGCAGATAGTTTACATATTGGTCATTATTCAAGTTTAGTAACTGCAAAAAGACTTGCTAATGCTGGACATAAACCAATATTACTTGTTGGAGGAGCAACAGGATTAATAGGAGATCCTCGTCCTACAGCAGAAAGAGAAATTATTTCATATGAAAAACTTAATGAAAATAAAGAAAAACTTAAAAAACAAGTAAAAAAATTAGTTGGAGAAAATGTAGAAGTAGTAGATAATTATGATTGGACTAAAGAATTTGATTATATTACTTTTTTAAGAGATATTGGTAAATATATAAATGTTAATTATATGCTTAATAAAGATATTATTGCTAGAAGATTAGAATCAGGTATTACATACGCAGAATTTTCATATACATTAATTCAAGGTAATGATTTCTTACATTTATTTGAAAATAAAAATTGCTCAATGCAAGTGGCAGGTTCTGACCAATGGGGAAATATTACAACTGGTATTGATTTAATTAGAAAGAAAACTGGTAAAGAAGCTTATGGATTTACTATGCCATTAGTTTTAGATGCTAATGGAAATAAATTCGGTAAATCAGAAGGTAATGCTTTATGGTTAGATATTGAAAAAACATCAAGTTATGAATTATATCAATATTTAATTAATGCTAGTGATGAATTAGTAGAAGATTATTTAAAAATATTTACATTCTTTACTAAAGAAGAAATTGAAAATATTATGAAAAAACATTTAGAACATCCTGAATTAAGAACAGCCCAAAAAACTTTAGGACATGAAATTGTTAAGGATATTCATGGATTAGAAGAAGCAAATAGAGCAGTTAAAATATCTGAAGCATTATTTAGTGGTAATGTAAAAGATTTAACAGAAAAAGAAATTAATGATGTATTTAAAGGTGCTCCAAGTATAGAAATAGAAGGAGAAATGACACTTTTAGATCTATTAGTTAATAATAATATTGCATCTTCAAGAAGAGAAGCTAGAGAGTTTTTAAGTGCTGGTTCTATTACAATAAATGGAGATAAATTCCAAGATGAATCACAAATGATTACTAAAGATTTAGCTATTGGTGGTCATACTATGATTATACGTCGTGGTAAGAAAAAACAATTTGTTGTAAAATTTAAATAGACTTTATAAAAAAGTCTTTTTTTTCTTGTATTTCAACTCTTTTTGTAATATACTAGAAACACATTTATAAAAAAAATGAGGTGTGCAACTATGAAGACAAATTTACCTGTTATTTTACTTAAAACATCTTCATTATTACCATACAACGAACTTAAATTTGAAATAGATAATGATGATAAAAAAAATATATTGGACTTAGCAGAATTATTTCATGAAAATAAAATATTAATTGTAAGTCAAATTAATCCATTAGAGGAGTCATTAGAATCAAGTCAATTACCCAAAATTGGTATTATAGCAAAAATTAAACAAAAAATGGAACTACCTAATGGAAAAACAAGAGTTCTTGTAGAAGGATTACAAAGAGCAGAAGTAACAGAGTATTTAAACTTAAATAATCCAGATGAATTTATTGAATCTTTTATCAAACCAATCTCTGAATGTGATATACCAGCTAATGAAAATCAAATACTTTCAAAAAAATTATATAAAGAATTAACAAATTACACAATAAAATTACCTTATGTGAGTAATAGTATATTAGGTATTATTGAAAATAGTAATAACTTATCAGAAATAACAGACATTATAGCACCAAAACTTCCATTATCTTATAATAGATTCCGCGAATATATAGAAGAAACATCTTGTATAAGAAGAACAGAGATGATTCTTGAAGATATTTATAACGAAATTGAAAATTATAATATTGAAAAAGCATTAGATAATAAAATAAGACAGGAACTAGAAGATAGTCAAAGAGAGTTCATTTTAAGAGAAAAAATGAAATATATAAAAGAAACTTTAGGTGAAGTATCTAATAAAGAAGAAGAATTGGATAAGATGAGAAAAAGAGCATCATCTTTAAATCTTCCTGAAAAAATATATAGTAAAGTTTTAACAGAAATAAGTAGATTTGAAATGTTAAATCAAACATCTCCTGAAGTTAATGTTACAAAATCTTATATAGACTGGATACTTGATCTACCATGGAATAATTTTACATATGATAATAAAGATTTATCAGATGTTAGAAAAATATTAGATGAATCACATTATGGATTAGAAGAAGTAAAAACAAGAATAGTAGAATATATTGCAGTTCAACAAATGACTAATAAATTAAATGGACCTATTATATGTCTAGTTGGTCCTCCAGGTGTAGGTAAAACATCATTATCAAAATCTATCGCAAAAGCAATGAATAGAAATTTTGTTAAAATGTCTGTTGGTGGATTATGTGATGAATCAGAAATTAGAGGACATAGAAAAACATATTTAGGTGCTAATCCAGGAAGAATTATACAATCAATGAAAAAAGCAGGAAGCAATAATCCAGTATTTTTAATTGATGAATTAGATAAAATGACAAAAGATGTAAAAGGAGATCCTGCTAGTGCACTTTTAGATATATTAGATCCTGAACAAAATAAGTATTTCTCAGATAACTTTATAGAAGAAGAATATGACTTATCAAATGTAATGTTTATAACAACAGCAAATTACATAGATAAAATTCCAGAAGCTTTAAAAGATAGATTAGAAATAGTTGAATTATCAGGATATACTGAATTAGAAAAATTAGATATAGCTAAAAAACATTTAATTCCTAATATAATGAAAGAACATGGACTAAATAATTATAAATTAGACTTTGATGAATCAACTATTTTAAGAATTATAAATGAATATACAAAAGAATCTGGAGTTCGTGAACTTAATAGACAAATATCAAAAATAATTAGAAAAATAGTTACATCAATTGTTCAAACAAATATTAAAGTAAATAGTTTATCAATAAATGATAGTAATCTAGAAAAATATTTAGGAAAACCAAAATATAATATTAATCATATATTAAAAGATGATATTGGTGTTGTAAATGGTCTTGCTTATACTGTTTTTGGAGGAGATACCCTTCAAATAGAAGTAAATTTATATAAAGGAACTGGTAAACTCGAACTTACTGGTTCGCTTGGTGAAGTTATGAAAGAAAGTGCACAAATAGCATTATCTTACGTTAAAAGTAATCATGAAAGATTCGGAATTAATTATGATGATTTAACCAATAATGATATCCATATACATGTTCCAGATGGTGCTGTTAAAAAAGATGGACCTAGTGCAGGAGTTACATTAGTTACTGCATTAATTAGTGCTTTAACTAATATGAAAATAAGTTCAAAAATAGCAATGACTGGTGAAATTACATTAAGAGGACATGTTCTTCAAATAGGTGGCTTAAAAGAAAAATCAATTGGTGCATATAGAAATAAAATTGAAACTGTATTTATACCATATGATAATTTAAACGATATGGAAAAGATACCAAACGAAATTAAGGAAAAAATTAATTTTGTTCCTGTTAAAGAATATATAGAAATATATAATTATTTAAACAAGGAGTGATTATATGAAAGATAGTTTTTTAGAACAAAAAAAAATAAATACTTTACTGTATACAAATAAGTTAAAAAAATTATTAATATATCCTAATTATATAGATTATGATAAAAAGATGTATTATGAATCAGTAAAAAGACTAGATAATCTTAAAATAATGGATGAAAGTGTAAAAGAAAACATTTATACACTTATGAATTATGAGAGAGATAACAATTTATTTGATAATAATAAAATAAACGAAATAATAAGAATTACCAATTGTTCTTCAAGTGACAAAACTGATAAGTTTTATTATAATGAATTTAAAAAAAGAATAGGAAAACTAGAAAAAATTATCGAAATTAATGATAATTTCTTTATGGATTATTATATGAAACAATTAATAAAACTTATTGATGACGAAATAAATTATAAAGATGAAAAATTATATCAAAAATACTTATCAGTTGGAAGTGATTTTGTTAAAGAATCTTTATGCTTAGATTTTTATTATTTATATAATTTAAAATATTTCGATATTGATGATGAAGTTTTTAAAAAACATTTTGTAAATGATAAGTACTTTATAAATACTTTATATAGTTTAATATATGATAAGAAAGATTATATAAATTCTGATATGGGAGAAAAAATATTATATTTATTAAAACAAAATAAGAAAAACATACTACATAATCTAGATGTTAATCTATATAAAAACAGTAAAACATTAATGAAAAAATTAAAGTAGTCTAAAAACTACTTTTTTTTAATATACTTATTTAGGAGATGATTAAATGAAGAAAATAGTTCCATTTAAGCATGATTTATTTTTTAAAGAAAATATAGATGAAATAACATCAATTTCATTAGAACACACTTTAAAAAGTGATTCAAATAATCAAATTTCGGGAGAGTTTATAATTACAGGAGAATATAAGATTACTAAACAGTCAATAAATGTTGATAAATTTGAATTTAATGTTCCTTTTTTTATAACTGTAGATGAAAAATATGATACAAGTGATGTTGTAGTTGATATAGAAGATTTTTATTATGAAACAATAGATTCTAATTGTTTATCAATTAGTATTGAAGTATTATTAGATAATTTAACAGAAGTTATCAGAAATAATGAGGATATAGTTGAAGAGATAGTTGTAAATAATATTATAGATGATGAAAAAAAAGAAGAAGAAATAAATAATGTAGATTATGTTACATATAAAATATATATAGTAAAAGAAAATGATACAATTGATACAATATTAAATAAATACAAAAAAACAAAAGAAGATATAGAAAAATATAATAATATTGAAACAATTAATATTGGAGATAAAATAATAATACCAACAAATGACTAAGATCAAAAAAATAGGAAAAGCAACAATTGTTAATGATGAGTATGTAATTAAAGAATCAAATAATTCTGATATATATGAATATTTAAAATCAAGAAATTTTAATTATTTTCCGAATACAAAATATGAAGATAGAAAAGAAATTCAGGAATATGTAAAAGAAATTGAATATCCTCAAGAACAAAAATTTTATGATTTAATAAATATAACATCATTACTGCATTCTAAAACAACATATTTTAAAGAAAATGAAAATGAATTAAATAGTTTAATAGATGATATTATAAATAATATAAATTATTTATATTCATACTATACAGATTTGATTACAAAGATTGAAGAAAAGGTAATTATGTCACCAAGCGAATACTTACTTGCAAGAAATATATCTAAAATATATTATTCATTAGAAAATGGAATGAATATGATTAAAAGCGTTAAGATTCCAGATAAAATTAGAAATGTTGTAGTACATAATAATTTATCATTAGATCATTATATAAGAAACGAAAATGAATACTTAATTAGTTGGGATAAAGCAAAATTTGATATTCCTATTATTGATTTATATAAATTATTTAGAAGATATCCTAAATTTAATTATATGATGATGCTTGAAAAATATGAATATAATTACCCACTTTTAGAATATGAAAAAAATATTTTACTAACAATGCTTAGTATTCCAGATATAATAACTATAACCAGTAATGAAATAGAAAATGTAAGAAATATAAAAAGAATTTTAATTAATATAGATATATTACCAAATTATACGAATCATGAACCACAAAATAAAGATCCAAAACAAGAAACATAAAAATATATTAAATCTGGTAACAATAAAAAATGTTAATAACATTTGATAAAATAAAATTATACTAAATATAAAAAGAAAAAATAACCATTTACCACGACACCACCAATTGTTTTTCATAAATATCACCTATAATATAATATGAAAAGAGTTTATTTTAGCTCTTTTTTATTGTATAATTTATAATAGGGAGGTGATACTATGGCAGGGTATAAATTACCACATCATAAACATATGTCTATGAATGAACTTAAAAGTTTTTTAAATCCTAAAGATATATATTTAGAGCAAGGAGATTCAAAATTATTAGTAGGAGACTATGTTTATAAATACCAAACTATTGGCCATAAAGAAAGATTTAATGTACCAATAATATCTAGTGTTAGTGGGACTGTTGTAGATATTAAAGATGGTTATATTAAGATTAAAAATGATTTATTAGAAAAAACTGAAAAAGAAATAATTAATAGAGATGTATCAAAAATTAAAAAAGAAGAATTTTTAGATATTATTGAAAAAGCAGGAATTATAGGAATGGGTGGGGCAGGTTTTCCTACTCATATGAAATATAAAACTGATAAGAACATAGAGCTTCTTATTGTTAATGCTGTAGAATGTGAACCATATATTACAGCTGATTATTCAATAATGAATGAAAAATGTAATGAATTATTGGAAGGTATTAATAATATTATTAGAATAAATAAAATTAATAATGCAATATTAGCAATTAAAAAAACAAATGTTGAAGTTATAAAAAAATTTAAAGAAATTATTGATAAATACCCTAAAATAGAACTTAGAATTGTAAGAGATATTTATCCTATGGGATGGGAAAGAACATTAATCAAAGAAGTAACAAAAAAAGAATATGATATTCTTCCTATTGAACTTGGTATTGTTGTTAATAATATATCAACAATATTTGCGATTAATAATGCTTTAAAACATGATATACCTCTTGTTGAAAGAATTATTACAATTACAGGTGAAAATGTTAAAAATCCTGGTAATGTTATGGTAAAAATAGGTACTAGTGTAAATGAAATATTAAAATTTATGGGTGGAATACATGATGATTCTGTTTTAATTAGTGGAGGTCCTATGATGGGTGTTGAAATTAATAAAACAGACTATATTAAACCTCAAATGAATTGTATTTTAGTTTTACCAAAACCTAAAGAAGAAAATATTATAAATTGTCTTAGATGTGGCAAATGTGTATCCGCATGTCCTGCTAATTTAGCACCAGTTCTTATTAAAGAATGTTCTAACAAAGAAGAACTTATAAAACTCCAAGTTAATAAATGTATAAGTTGCGGATTATGTTCATATATATGTCCATCAAGAATTGATTTAAGAAATATTGTTAATGAAAAAAAAGAGGTGATTAAATGAAAGCGCCACTTTTAAGAAGTAAAAACACAACTCCTAGAATGATGCTAAATGTAGTAATAGCATTAATTCCAATTATTGTTTTTAGTACTTATAAAAATGGTTATATACCATATAAGAATGGATATATTACTAATATGTTTTATCCTCTTATATTTATATTAATATCTACTTTAGCAACATTTACATTTGAAACAATATATCAAATATTATTTACAAAAAAATCATTAAAAGAAATAGTATGTAATTCTTATGCATTTATGCCTGGATTATTTTTGGGTTTAATTTTACCTATAAATACTCCGATTAGTATTTTACTTGTTGGATGTTTTGCATCGAGTATTATTGCAAAAATGTTATTTGGTGGATTTGGTCAAAATATATTTAATCCAGCGCTTGTTGGAAGACTTATAATTATTAGTTGTTATGCTATGGTTATTACTAATGCTTCTGGATATTTAAATAAATATGAAGTTGATACTATATCAAGTGCTACTCCTTTAAGTAATGCTAGTATTAAAGGAACTATTAATTATGATGATTTAGTTACTCCTTATGGGGATTTATCTGATTTCTTTATTGGTACTATTCCAGGGGCTATTGGAGAAACTAGTGCACTTTTATGTTTAATTGGATTAATATATTTAGCAATTACTAAAACAATAAAAGTAAGAATTCCACTTTATTATATTTCTACAGTATTTATAATGACATTTTTTATAGGTAATTGTGAATTATGGTATAGTATATTTGCAATATGTTCTGGTGGATTAATGTTTGGTGCTACATTTATGGCAACTGATCCTGTTACTAGTCCAGTTACAAAAGAAGGACAAATATTATATGGTTTAATGCTAGGTTTATTAACTGTTATATTTAGATATTTAACTCCATATCCTGAAGGAGTTTTAACAAGTATATTAACAATGAACATGTTAGTATTTATTGTTGATAAAATAGGTATTAAAGCTAAAATGGATGGAAAAAAAATTATATTACCAATAATGATACTATTAGGATTAATTATATTATTTACAGTAGTTATTCATCTTAAATATAATCAAGTAACTGAAGGTAATGTAGATCCTAATTATAGTATTTTAAATATTGAGGCTAATGGTAATGAAGTTAAATATACAGTTACTCAAAAAGGTTATCAAAGTACTATTAAAGGAATAATTACTATTAAAGATGGTAAAGTATTAGATTATGAAATTAAAGAACAAGGTGATTCATTCTTCTCTAAAGTAGAAGAAAGAGATTATACAAAATACTTAGTTGATAATCAAGATAAACTTGATTCAATTGATACAGTAAGTGGAGCAACTATTTCTTCTACAGCAGTTTTAAAAATGCTTGTTAATACTATCGATGGATATAAAAATAAGAATTATTTAAATTTTGATGGTCCTAAAGAAGAAGAAAAACCAGCAGATTTTGAAATATTAGAAACAAATGGTAATATTTATAAAGTTAAACAAAAGAGTTTTGGTGGAGATATGGTTTTAAATATTACAATTATAGATAACAAAGTAAGTAATATAGAATTAGTTAGTTATAATGATACATGTGTAAGTGAGTCTAACAAAAATGAATATTATGAGTGTCCAGAATATTTGGAAAATGGGTATATTAGTTCATTAATTGAAAATAATGATATAGATACAGTAAGTGGAGCAACTATTTCTTCTAGTGCCTTAAAAAATGCGATAAAAAATACTCTGGAGGCTATTAATGAAGGATAAAATTAAAAGTATTTTAGCACTCACACTTACAGCATTAATTTGTGGACTACTTATATATTTAGTAGGAGGTAACATATGAAAAAATTATTTAATAGTATTATAAAAGAAAATCCAACTTTTGTGTTACTTCTTGGACTTTGTCCAGCATTAGCAGTAACAACTAAATTTGAAAATGCTTATTTAATGGGTATATGTGTTTTATTTATATTACTTATATCTAATACTATAATTTCAATTATTAAAAAATTAATTCCAGAAAATGTTAAAATTCCATGTTATATATTAATTATTGGAACTACTGTTACAATAACTGAAATTATACTTAAAAAATATATTCCAGATTTATATAATGCTCTTGGTATCTATTTACCATTAATTGTTGTAAATTGTATTGTTCTTGGTAGAGCATTATTAGTAGCATCTAAAGAAAGTGTTTACAATACTATACTAGATTCACTTGGAATAGGAATAGGGTTTACTCTTGCTATTAGTTTAATTGCTTTAATTAGAGAAATACTGGGTACTAATACATTAACTATAATGGATGCAACAAAAGATATTACAGGGTATATTGCTATATATAAAAATATATTACCAAATATTAGTATTTTTCCAATCCCAATATTAGTTGAATCTTCAGGTGCTTTTTTAACATTAGGTTTACTTTTAGCTTTATTTAATAAAGGAGGTAAAAAATAATGGATTTAATTAATTTATTTATTACAGGATTACTTACTGAGAATGTTATACTTTATAAATTTTTAGGTATTTGTCCTTTTATTGGTACTAGTAACAAAGAAAAGAATGCAGTATATATGGGATTATCAGTAACATTAGTTACTACATTATCAAGTATTATTACATATCTTTTATATCACTATGTACTTATACCAACTAAAAGTGAATACTTAGTTACAATAATATTTATTCTTGTTATTTCTGCTTTAGTTCAAATACTTGAATTAGTATTAAAAAAATTATTTCCAATTATTCATAAGACATTAGGACTTTATCTTCCTTTAATAACTACTAATTGTGCTGTATTAGGTGTTACATTATTAAATATAAATAATAATTACAATTTTTTAGAAGTGTTAACATTTAGTATTGCATCTAGTTTAGGTTTTACATTAGTAATTTATATTTTTTCAACTATTCGTGAAAGAATTGACAAATGTGATGTTCCTGATCGATTTAAAGGTGTTCCTATAGCACTTATTACAGCTTTCATTATGGCATTAATATTTAAGCGTTTTACATTATCATGATTGGTATTATTTTAGTTATTATATTATTTATTATTAATATATTATTATATAGAAATAATAAATGTATGAATTGTCATAATTGTAGGAGATGCAAATGATTGGTGTAATAATATTAACTATAATAGCATTCATATTTAGTATTATTCTAGTATTAATTGATAGTAAGAAAGAAAATAATTATATTAATTATTTACCTGGAATAAACTGTGGTGGATGTGGTTATGGTTCTTGTGAAGGAATGTGTAAGGCTATAGAAGAAGATTTTGAAAATTATAAAAAATGTAGAGTACTTAGAGGAGAAAAATTAGAAAAATTTTTAAAGGAGTGTAAAAAAGATGCCTAAATATATATGTGATAAATGTAATAATGAATACGAAGGAAAGTTTTGCCCTGAATGTGGTGATAAAACAACTAAAAAAGATAAAGAAGTAATGACTGATAAAGAGATAATTAATGATTTAATTAATGACACTAAAAATAAAATGAAAGATATTGAATTACATAACAAAGTTTCAATTGTTTTCTTCATTATTTCATTTATTGTTGCGACAATTGGAATGTATCATAAATCTATGGATTCAATAATAGATTCTAATTTATTTATAGGTTATATGGTTATGGCGGGATCATTACTTATATCAGGTGTATTATTATATAAAAATAAGAACTAATTTTAGTTCTTATTTTTTAGAAATTCTTTTAACATTTTTGTGATTGCCCTTTTTTCTATACGACTTACATAACTTCTAGAGATTCCTAAATTTTTAGCTATTTCTTTCTGAGTTACTGGCTCTTTATTGTTTAATCCATATCTTTTTTCTATTATTTCTTTTTCTTTAGAATTTAGTATTTTAAAATATTTTTTTAATAATTTTATATTATCTTTTGTAATTATATCATCAACATAATCTGGGGACCTAGTTTTTAAAATATCCATTAATGTTATTTCATTTCCTTCTTTATCATATCCAATTATTTCGTTTAAACTTAATACTTTATTATTTTTTTTATCACTTCTATAAAACATTAATATTTCATTTTCAATACAACGCGCAACATAAGTTGTTAATTTAATGTTTTTGGATGTACTATAAGAATCTATTCCTTTTATTAATCCTATAGTACCAATACTTATTAAATCATCAATATTATATGAATTGTTATCATATTTTTTAACTATATGAGCTACTAATCTTAAATTGTGTTCAATTAATTTATTACGGGATTCTTTATCACCGTTTATTAAGTTTGTTATTAGTTCATTTTCTTCTTCTTTAGATAAAGGTGAAGGAAAAATATTATTAGAATATGCACAACTAAAAATAGATAAATCTTTAAATAAAAAATCAAAAAGACGTTTTAACATCATACCACCTAATTAATTATATTAATAAAAATTATATAATATTATTATTTAATTAAGTGTTTGTTATTATAATTATAATCTTACTAAAATTATCAGTAGAACTTTTGATTTTAAAGATTGTTATATAATGATTTATATCATTATTTTACTTGTAAAGAAGTGAAGAATAAGAGAAATTTATATATATTTAAAAAAATTTTAAAAAAATCATTAAAATACCTTGTGTAAAAAATACATTTTATGTTATTCTTAAATTAGCAAGAGGAGTGATATTAATGAAAAAAATAATTACACTTTTACTTATTGCTTGCATATTTATTACGGGTTGTGGAAAAACTTCAATGAAGGATGTTCAACAGAATCTTGAAAATGCTGAAAATTATCAAGCTAATGTTGATTTGAGGATAAAAGGGACTTTTAACAAAAAGAAGATTGATTATAAAAGAACAAAAACAATCAAAATTGATAATATTAACGGAACAGCTAAAGTAAATGCTAATGTTTTATTAAATGATGAAACATATAAAGAAACTTATTATATTAAAACTAATAAAGATACCGCAATAACATATAAACTAGTTGATGGAAATTATCAACAACATCAAGAATCAAAAGATCAAAATTCTATTTATTATATTACAGCTTTTATTAATCAAAATAGTACTATAATACAACAAGAAAAGAATAAATTAGGGACTGAATATGTAATAAAACTCGAAAAAAATAGGGTAATAAGTTTCTTAAATTCTTACTATGACGTATCATTTCTAAATGAAGATAATATAATCGTAGATAAAGATGTATTAATACATTTAGATGTTGATAAATCAGGATATGCTAAAAAATTAGAAGCAGATTTTGAAAATGCCATAAGATATAATGTTTCTAATTATGATATTGATGATTTTAAATTAATAATAAATTATAGTAAGTATAATAAAAATAAAAATATTTTAATACCTGATGAAATATTAACGAATAGTTTAGATGCGAAATTAACTACAATTAGACAATATGCCATTGATTATGTAAAAGGGGTAAATGATTTAAAATTGGGTTCCACTACATATACAAATACTTTAGGATATAGTATAGAAAGTGCAGAATTAACAATAGTTGACAATATTGTACAATCTGGAAATATTGCTATAAATAATTATAATATTAAAATTATAAATGGTGAAATTGGAATACCTGAAAAAATAGGCTAGACCTATTTTTTTGTTTTTTGTATAATTATAGTAGGTGAATATGTATGTTAAAAATTTTAAAATTTTATTTATTTCCGATATGGTTTCCATTATTTATAATATTTTTTATTTTATTACTTATATTATCAACATTTATAACAACTAAAATATATTTAATATCACTTTCTTCTATATGTTTATTAATAAATATTATATTAAAAATAATAGCTAAATTTAAAAATAGTTTTAATTTTGATATAAGAATAGTATTTATTATAAATAGAATATTATTTATAGTCTTTTTATTATTAGGTGTTTATAATATATCCAAATTACCTCTTGAAAGAGAATGTTTAACAGTAAAAAAATATAATGAAATTGATATAATAAAAAAAATTCCTAATATAAGCGTTATTGATAATTATGACGATTATGAATTTATCGTTGATGAAAATTATGATGATTATGAAATAAGAATAAAAGCTAAATTACCTAGTTCATTAGGTATTACAAATAATAATATTATAGTAGATGATAATTTAAATGTTGATGCTGATAAGAATATGCTTTTAAGTTTGTTATATTCTTATTACATTATGTTAAGAGATACATTAAATGATGGTAAAATTCCATATACTTTAAAATATAGTAATGAAAAACCAACTATAATTGCTAATAGTAATACTATTAAAATAATAAAGGGATGAAATTAGTCCTTTTTTCTTTACAATTAATTGAAAAAAATATATAATATGTGATAAAATTGTTTTGGTGATATAAGATGAATGAACTTAACATGACTTATGAAGCTATAGCTTCTAATGAAAATTTAAGTGACCCATTAAAAGAACAATTTATGGGTTTAACACAAGTCTTTCATCAAACGTTTGAAAATGTAAATTTAGATAACTATAATGAAAGAATAAAGAGTTTAAGAATAAAAAGAGGAAGTAAATTATTTATTAAAACTGATTCCGAATATAGTCCTCGTGAAAATATTTTATATATAAACGAAGACAAATTAATGGAAACAGATGCATGTCATTCTATGATGATGCGTACTCTAGAAATGGTTACTGCTAAAGATAATTATTATGGAATTAATGATAATGGAAAGTTAGAAGGTATTAATGCTGGTTTAACTGAAATTATTGCAAATAATTTAGTTGGTAATGAAGGTGCCGAGAAACACTGTGATGAAATGGTACTAACAAATTTAATTACTGAAGTTGCAGGTTTTAATAATGCTTTAAATGCTTATTTTAATAATAATTCAGCATATTTTACAAAACCATTTATTAGAAATTGTAATGACCCTGAAAAAGCTATGTTATTATTAGATGAAATTCAATATAACTACGAAATGAAAGAAAGACTAGGATATAGTAATCTTGGAAAACTACAAAAAAGAATAGTTGAAATAGGATTATCTGAAAATAATATTGAATATTTTAAAAATAATGTAGTTACTAACCCTGAAATGTTATCAAATAATATTAAATATGATAATCTATCGGAAGTTAATTCGTATTTGCAAATGGATTATGATATTAAAAAAGTAGCATAAAATTATTGAGGTGAGAAGAATGGATAAAAATATTGAATTAGCAAATTTAATTTTTCCAAATATAACAAAAACTGTAGAAGATTATGAAAAAATGTATCCTGAAAGAAATTTACCTGAAGGAGCTAAGGTTACTCGTTATGCTCCATCACCAACAGGATTTATCCATATTGGTGCTTTATTATCTTCATTTACTGGAGATATGATTGCTCGACAATCAAATGGTGTTTTCTATTTACGTATTGAAGATACAGATACAGAAAGAACTATTGATAATGGTATAAATGTTATTATTGAAGGATTAAAAGAATTTGGTGTTGATTTTGATGAAGGACCTCTTAGTGATGGTACCGAAAAAGGAAACTATGGACCTTATATTCAAAGTCAAAGAAAAGAAATATATCATGCATTTATTAAACATTTAATTATAGAAGGTAAAGCTTACCCATGTTTCTGTACTAAAGAAGAAAATGATGCAATTAGAGAACATCAAACAGCTGGTAAAAAAAGAATAGGATACTATGGTAAATACGCTAAATGTAGAAATATCCCTACAAGTGAAGCTATTGAAAGAATTAAAAATGGTGATAAATATATTATTCGTTTAAAATCGCCTGGATGTTTTGATAGAAGAATTGTTATTGATGATTTAATTAAAGGTAGAATTGAAATGCCTGAAAATGATATTGATATTCCAATCATGAAGGGTGATGGATTACCTACATATCATTTTGCACATTTAGTTGATGATCATTTAATGCGTACAACTCATATAACTCGTGGAGATGAATGGATTCCAAGTTTACCAATTCATATTCAATTATTCCAAATGTTTGGATTTAAAGCTCCTAAATATGCACATCTTTCTCCAATATCTAAAAACGATAATGGGACTGTAAGAAAAATATCTAAGAGAAAAGATCCAGAAGCTGCAATGAGTTATTATCACAAAGAGGGTATTCCTTCTTATGCTGTTATGCTTTATTTAGCAACTTTAATGAATTCAAATTTTGAAGAATGGTATAATCAAAATAAAGATAAAAAATATACTGACTTTAAATTTGATTTCAAAAAAATGAGTAAGTCTTGTCCATTATTTGATGGTGAAAAATTAAATAATATTAGTAAAACATATTTTAGTTTATTAAAAGCTAGTGATATATATAATGACGCATGTGTATATTTTAATAAATACGATAAGGAATTTTATGATATCTTTACAAAAGATAAAGATTATTCAATTAATCTTTTGAATATTGAAAGAGAAGTTAAAAAACCTAGAAAAGATATTGCAAGTTATAAAGATATTAAAAAAGAGTTTAATTATATGTATGATGAGTTATTTGATTCAATTGAATCTTATGAATGGCAAAATATTACTGATATTAATGATATAAAAGAAATTTTAAATACATATATTTCAATGTATGACATAAATGATGATAAAAATGAATGGTTTAATAAGTGTAAAGAATTATGTGATAAATTAGGATATGCTAGTGATATGAAAGAATATAAAGCTAATCCAGAAAAATATAAAGGTAATGTTGCTGATGTTACTACAGTAATTCGTGTTGCACTTACAAAAAAAGCTCAAACACCGGACTTATATGAATTATTAAAATTAATAGGTGTTGATGGAATTAAATCTAGATTTGAAAAAGTTGCATAAATTGCAACTTTTTTTTAAAAAAATATGATATAATTAAAAAAGGATAGAGAGGTGTAATTTTAAATGAAGAAAAAATTAATTATATGTTTAATTCTTTTGACTTTTTTTACGGCCTGCGGTAAGAAGAATGAGAATGAAAACAATGATTCAGTAATAAACGATAATAATATAAGTCAAAATATTACTGATCCTAGTGAAGATAATAATTCTTTTGATGATAAAGATACAACAAATGATAATACAAATAAGCCTTCTACTGGTGGTAGTACAAATAAACCTTCTACCGGAGGAACTACTGGAGGTAGTACCAATAAACCATCAACTGGTGGTAGCACTACCAAACCTTCTACTGGAGGTAGTACCAATAAACCATCAACTGGTGGTAGCACTACCAAACCTTCTACTGGAGGTAGTACCAATAAACCTTCTACTGGTGGTAGTACTGGTGGATCAACTGATAAACCATCAACTGGTGGTAGTACTGGTGGATCAACTGATAAACCATCAACTGGTGGTAGTACTGGTGGATCAACTGATAAACCATCAACTGGTGGTAGTACT
>JALERC010000097.1 GCA_022763805.1 Mycoplasmatota bacterium
GAAACAAATACATGGATTGATTTAGTAGAACCAACAGAAGAAGAAATAAAAGAAGTAGTAGAAAAAACTGATATTCCAGCTAATTTACTTATAAAACTTCTAGATTCAGATGAAGTAGCAAGAATTGAAAAAGAAGACGATGCCACATTAATTATTATTGATGTACCATACGTTATAGATAAAAAAATTAAAAATAAATATTCTACATTACCACTTGGAATAATTTCTTATAAAAATTATTTAGTTACTATTGCAGTTAAAGAAACTGAAGTAGTGCAAGATGTAATGGAAAATAGAGTAAAATCAGTATTTACTATGAAAAAAAGTAGATTTTTAATTCAAATTTTACATCGTGTAGCAACATTATATTTAAAATATTTAAAAGAGATCAATTTAGAAATTGAAGCAAAAGAAAAGAATTTAATAAATGCTACCAATAATAAATATTTATTACAATTAATGAATATTCAAAAAAGTTTAGTTTATTTTGTTACAAGTTTGAAATCTAATGATATAATATTAGAAAAACTCGAAAAAGGAAATTTAATAGAATTTTATGAAGAAGACATGGATGTTTTAGAAGATGCAATAATTGAAAATAGACAAGGAATAGAAACATCTTTAATTTATCGTGAAATCGTTGCATCATTACAAGAAACTTATTCAGGTGTAATATCAAACAACTTAAATGAGATAATGAAATTTTTAGCAGGTATTACAATTGTATTTTCGATACCTACTATGATTGCATCATTTATGGGTATGAATGTACCACTTGGAGTTTTAGCTAATAATGATTATTCATTTATGTTTATTATGTCCATATCTATTTTCTCAGCATTTGTAATAGCATTAATATTAAAAAAGAAGGATATGTTGTAATATGATTTATTTACTATATGGAACAGAAGATTATTTAATTGAAAAAGAAATAAAAAAACTAAAAGCAGATTTAAATATAGATGAAATTGATACAAACACTTATTCTATGAATGAAACTAAAATAGAAGATATAGTTGATGATTTTCAAACTTATTCATTATTCTCAGATAGCAAAACTGTTATTATAGAGGACTCTTATATATTTTCTAGTAAGAAATGTAGTATAGATCAAAATGGTGAAATACTAGAAAAATATTTAGAAAGTCCTAATCCAAATACAATATGTATATTTACACTTAATTGTCAAAAACTTGACGAAAGAAAGAAATTAGTTAAATTAGCAAGAAAAAATGGTACTGTAAAAGAACTTAATAATATAAATGTTAATATTTTGGTTAAAGAAATGTTTGAAAATTATGAAATAAGTAATTCATTAGTTAATTTATTAATATCTAGAGTAGGAACTAATTTAGAAATTCTTAATCAAGAAGTTAATAAGATTAAAATTTATAAAGATAAGGACTTAGTTATCACAGAGGATGATATAATAAATTTAACAAGTAAAAATATTGAATCTGATATGTTTGCACTTATAAATTATATAGTAAATAAAGATAAATATAATGCTCTTTTAGTCTACCATGAACTTATTAAAAATAATGAAGAACCAGTGGTAATGCTTATTAATTTATCTAACAAGTTAAGAATGATATATCAAGTTAAAATATTTATGAAAAAAGGATACAGTGAAGCAGATATAGCAAAGATTTTAGATGTTAAACCTGGAGCGCTATATTATATGAGAGATTCACTAAGAAAATATGATGAAAAAAGACTTATATTTTTACTTGAAAAACTAAAGGAATTAGATTATAAAATTAAAACAAATAGTATAGATCGCTTCTTAGGATTTGAATTATTTATATTAGAAAATTAAGGAATAATTAAAAATATTATTCTTTTTTTTTGCAAAAATTTAAAATTTGGTTAATTTTACCATCAAATATGAATATTTCATTGACTTTAGGCAAATAATTATATAGAATAGAAAACAATTTAGAAGTTTTTTTCTAAATAATTTTATGAAAGGATAAGTGAGTACAAGATGAGTAAAAATAAAAAGACATCAAAAATATTGTATTCTATTTGTTTTGTATTTCTCTTAGCATTATCAATTCTAGGATTAGTAAAAGCCTTAGATGATGGTGGAAAGATTGAGATATCTAAAAAAGCTACAAAAGTATATGACGAAGATAATAACAATCTTGAATATGGTAGAAAAGCACTTGTTACATTAGATGTAAATGCCTTACCATATAATGAGTCTACTACTACAAATGGTAAACTTGATGTTATTCTTATACTAGATAGATCTGGAAGTATGTCAAAGGGTGTTAATGGGAAAAACGACAATACAGAATCTAGATTGAATTTAGTTAAAAAAGCATCAGATAGTTTTATTGATACAATAATGTCTGAAAACAACAATGTAAACTTAGGTGTTGTTGACTATTCTACAGAAGTTAGAAGTCATAATATGACAACTAACAAAAATATTGCTCTAGGATATAACGATGATTTAGAAGCTTCTGGTGCAACTAATATACAAGAAGCAATTTATGAAGCTCGTAATTTGTTAGATAGCCAAGGAAGAAATGATGCAAAAAAAATTATTATCTTACTAACAGATGGTATTCCAACTAAATTTAAATATAATGGAGAATTATATGGTACAGGAAAAAGTGATAAAAGTGTATGTGTTGAAGAAAAAAATTATATAATATTTTCTGAATGTACAAAAGAAATGCGACCATCTGAAGCAGCTAAAAATGAATTAGATAATTTTAAATCTTCATATCCAAAAGCTGATGTTTATACAATTACATTTGGTAACGAAAGTGAAGCTGCAAATAAACTTAAAACAATTAACCCAGAAGGAAAAACTAAAGATCATGTATATGAAAATACATTATCATTAAATGCTGAAGAGTTAAATAAGAAGTTTCAAAGTATTACTGAATCTATTCAAAATGTAATTGGTAAAAATGCAGTTGTTACTGATATTATTCCTAACACATT
>JALERC010000063.1 GCA_022763805.1 Mycoplasmatota bacterium
TTAAAAAAATATTTTAAAAAATATTAGTATTGCGTTTTTAAAAATATTATGATATATTATATTCAATTGATGTGATGAAGAGGCATAGTAATAATGAAAAGTCTTATAGAGAGTTAATGGTCGGTGTAAATTAACAGATAATAATTATGAATTCACCTTGGAGCATTGTAAAAGAAAATTTACAACGGTAACGCGTTATAGTTTTAAGGTAATATATATATTACGAAATAAGGTGGTACCGCGCGAGAATCACGTCCTTATATGGATGTGGTTCTCTTTTTATTTAATAATATATATATTATAAAATAAGGTGGTACCACGTAAGAGAATCACGTCCTTATATTAGGGCTGATTCTCTATTTTTATTATAAAAAGGAGGATTAATATGGAAAAAATATTAAATGAAATAAAAGAAGCATTAGAAAATGTTACAGAAATTAATGAACTAAATGATATTAAAGTTAAATATATGGGTAAAAAAGGTGTTATAAATGATTTAACTAGCAAATTAAAGGATTTAACTGTTGAAGAAAAGAAAACATTTGGTCAACAATTAAATGAATTAAAATCAAATGTAACAATTATGCTTGATGAAAAAAGAAATGAAATTGAAAAGAAAAAATTAGATGAAAAATTAAAAAACGAAAAGATAGATATAAGTCTTCCAGCAACTAAAATTCCTGTTGGATGTCCTAATATCTTAGAAAATGTAATTGAAGAATTAGAAGAATTAATGATGAGTATGGGTTATGATGTAGTAGAAGGACCAGAAGTTGAAAAAGATCTATACAACTTTGAATTGTTAAACTTACCAAAATCACATCCAGCAAGAGATGCTCAAGATTCATTCTATACAAAAGATGATACAATTTTACTTAGAAGTCAAACATCTCCAGTACAAGCTAGAACTATGGAAAAAGGAAAAGGAGAAACTCCTATTAGAATTATATGTCCTGGTAAAACATATAGACGTGATGAAGATGATGCTACTCATTCACATCAATTCACTCAAATGGAAGGATTACTTATTGATAAAGATATTTCTTTAGCAAACTTAAAAGCAACATTTGATGTTGTTGCTAAAAAATTATTTGGTGAAGATAGATTAACTCGTTTCCGTCCTTCATTCTATCCATTTACTGAACCTTCTGTTGAACTTGATATCAGTTGTTTCAATTGTGGACAAAAAGGATGTAATATTTGTAAAGGAACTGGATGGATTACTGTAGGTGGTGCTGGTATGGTTCACTATAAAGTTCTTAAAAATTGTGGTTATGATCCAGAAGTTTGGACAGGATTTGCATTTGGATTTGGTATAGAAAGACTTGCAATGCTTAAATATGGTATTAATGATGTAAGAACATTCTATATTAATGATTTAAGAAATACAGAAACTTATAATAGAAGGGATGTGTAATATATGATAAGTATGAATTGGGTTAAAGACTATGTTAATATTGATGATGTAGACTTAAAAGATTTAGCACTTAAAGTTACAAAAGCTGGTGTTAACGTTGAAAAAGTAATTACTAATAATCTAAAAAATTTAGTTATTGGTGAAGTAGTTGAATGTGTTATGCACCCAGATAGTGATCATTTACATGTATGTAAAGTTAATGTTGGTAAAGAAATTATACAAATTGTTTGTGGTGCACCTAATGTTAGAACTGGATTAAAAGTAATAGTAGCACTTCCTGGTTGTGTACTTCCAGATGGAGAAATAAAAAGAGGAGTAATTAGAGGACAAGAATCTAATGGTATGCTTTGTGCTTTATATGAATTAGGAATTGTTGAAAAAACAGAAGAATTATATAAAAAAGGTATAGAAGAATTAGATAGTGATGCTAAAGTTGGAGAAGATCCTATAAAATATTTGGGTTTAGATGATACTATTTATGACTTAGATTTAAATCCAAATAGAATGATTGATTGTACTAATCACATTGGATTTGCTTACGAAGTAGCTAGTGTTCTTGGAAGAAAAGTAAATATGCCTTCATTAGAAACAAACCCAGTAACTGATATAGTAAGTACAGATTTAGATATTGAAACAGAAAATTGTACTATGTATAACTTAAAAGAGGTTAGAAATTTAAAAGTAGGTCCTTCACCAAAGTTTATGGTTGAAAGATTAGAAGCAGCAGGAATGCGTTCTATTAATAATATTGTTGATATTTCTAACTATGTTATGCTTGAATATGGACAACCTCTTCATTTCTTCGATAAAGATAAAGTAGGAGACCAAATATTAGTTAGAATGGCTGAAAATGGTGAAAAACTAACTGTTTTAGATAAATCAGAATTAGAATTAACTACTGATGATATAGTTATAACAGATGGTAATAAACCTATATGTTTAGCAGGTGTTATGGGTGGACTTAATTCTGGTGTAGATGAAAATACTACAAATATTATAATTGAAAGTGCTATTTTTGAAAGCATGCATATAAGACATACTTCACTTAAATTTAATTTAAGAAGTGAAGCAAGTCTTCGTTATGAAAAAGGTTTAAATTCAGATTATTGCGAACAAGCTATTGAAAGAGCATGTCATTTACTTGAAAAATATGCTGGTGGTGAAGTTTTAACAGGAACTATTTGTCATGATACAACAGATAGAAGTGAAAAAGTTGCCAAAGTTAAAGTAAGTGATGTTAATAAATTCTTAGGAATTAACATGACTCTTGAAAACTGTTTAGAATCACTTAACAAATTAGGATTTAAATACACAGTTGATGGTGAAGAAATGACAGTTACAATTCCTGCTAGAAGATTGGATGTAGAAGCTAATAAAGCTGATTTAATAGAAGAAATAGGAAGACTTTACGGTTACGATAATATTAAAGCAGAATTACCTGTAATTCCTGACAAAAAAGGGGAATATGTAGGAAGTGTTAAAGTTAGAAAACAACTATCTAAAAGATTAAGAGCTTTGGGTTTGAATGAAACAAGAACATATCTTTTACAAAGTGAAGAAGAATCTAAATTATTTAATTATGATTTTAAAGAAAAAATTAAATTACTAAAACCTATGAGTAGTGATAAAGAATATGTAAGACAATCATTAATTCCTGCAAACTTAAAAGTTGTTGACTATAATAATGCTCGTGGTGTTAAAGATGTTTGTATTTATGAAATAGCTAATACATATTATGATGAAATGACAGAAGAAACTAAAATTTGTGTTGTAATGAAAGGTAATTATTTAATAAATAACTGGAATCAAACAAAAATTAAATGTGATTTTTATGTCATAAAAGGTATATGTGAAGATATTCTTAATTATTTTGGTTTAAAAAATAGATATGAATTTGCTGTAGCAGAACTAAATGATATGCATCCTGGTATGAGTGCAGAAGTAATTGTAAATAACATAAAAGTAGGTTTTATAGGTAGAGTACATCCTAGTGTTAGAAAAGATGAAGTATATGTACTTGAATTAAGTTTAAATAAATTAATGGATTTTAATGTTAAATCAATTAAACATAAAGAACCATCAATTTATCCAAGTATTTCTAAAGATTTATCATTTGTTATGAAGAAGGATGTTGAATCAAAAATTATTAAATCTCAAATTAAAAAATCAGGTACAAGATTATTAACAAATGTAAGTGAATTTGATGTTTATATTGGTGAAAATGTCAAAGATGATGAAAAGTCAATTGCCTATAACTTAACATTTAATGATCCAACTAGAACATTAAATGATAATGAAATTAATGAAATTATTGATAGAATTGTTAAAGATGTAGAAGAAAAATGTAATGCTACTTTAAGAAGATAACAAATTAAAAAGATAATGAAGTTAATAAAAATAATAAATTATATTTCGATATAGAATTTAATAAAGATGGAATTAGAAAAGAATTGTAGAGAAAATAAGGTGGGTTTAAATATGGATATAATTGAAAAAATGATTAAAGAAGGAATTTATAATGAATGTAATTCCGATATATATAATTCTGGTATAGGTAAGTTAATAAAAAGATATCGATTAATGAAAACAAGAGACGAAAGAATAAAATTTATAATATCTATCTTTAATGAATGTAAAAAAGAAATAAATTTTGATTTTCAAGTATTAACTTCATATCCTTTAGCATTTGGTGTATCTTATCCGGATTCTTTTATAGATATATATATTAAAGAATTTGATAAATTAGCACTAAGGGACGGTAATAAAGAAGCTTCAATTCAATTTTTGTATATATTGTTTCATGAATTAAGACATGCTATACAATATAATGATACAACACTTAATTTAAAAAATTACAGAATGGCAAAAGAAGATTATATTCAAACTAGTGAAGAAAAACGTATTTCAAAGTTACCAAAAATAATGCAAATGTTAGAACCTAATTATTATTATGACAATCATGATTATTTTGAATTTGAAATAGATGCTGATATATATGGTTTCTTGTATGCTTATGAGTTATTAAATCATTATAATTTTAAAGAATATAATGATATTTATAACAAAAATATATTAGAAAAATTATCTTATAGAAATACAAGAGAATACTATGATATCGAAAATAAATTTGATGATATATTAGATAGTGTTAAAAAGCCATTTGATATTGAATATAATTCGTTT
>JALERC010000079.1 GCA_022763805.1 Mycoplasmatota bacterium
TTTCCCATAATGTCCTCCATATATTTCATTATATAGATTAATTCGCTAATAAAAAAATCTGCAAATAAAAAAACTAGTTAATATAAATAACTAGTATCCTAATTTAAATCGAGTGCCGAGGCAAGGGCATTCAAGACCTCCGGAGTTTATGTGATTAGATATGACTATAACATTAGAATCATTTCCAAAAGCATCTAAAATTTTTTTAGTCCTTTCAGCAGGTGATAAAGTAGAATCATCTAATCTAGTAATATATGTAGGAATACCTAAACTTCTAAACTTTTCATACATCTCTTTAGAAATTAATAAATTCAAATCTTTTTCTATAATACCATTACCACTAGCACCAGGATCATCTCCACCATGACCTGGATCAATTACAATCTTATAATTCATAATACCTCCTTAAATATTATATGAAACAATAAAAAAAAATCTATTAAATAGATTTTAATTGTTATTATATTTAAATAGTGCTGAAGGTCTATGCCCTCCACCAGTCTTTACCTTATCAGTTTTAATAACTTTATTAGCTATAATTCTTCTAAATGCAGGATCAAGTAACTTTTTGTTTAATATTACTTCATATACTTGTTGTAATTCACCTAAAGTAAAATACTCAGGCATCATATTAAACACAATATCCGTATACTCTATTTTATTCTTTAGTCTTTCTAATCCATAAATAATAACATCAGGATGATCAAAAGCTATAGAATCGTTTTTTATAATTTTATATTCATATTTATCAGTTGTATATTCTTTTAACACTTTTTTATACTTAATATTTAATGATTCATTACCATTATCTAATATGATATCAATTTCATCATTATATTCCATTAAAGATAAATCAAACCATGAAGCATTTTTGGAAATAGAATCTTTTAATCTATTTTTATCAACTAATGCCATATATGCTGTCGAAACGATTCTCATACGTGGATCACGATTTACTTTACCAAATGTATATAGTTGCTCTAAAAAAATATCTTTTAAATTTGTTTCTTTTTCAAGAATTCTTTTAGGACATTCCTCTAAATCTTCATTAATACCTAAAAATCCACCAGGAAGACACCATTTACCCTTATATGGGAAATCATCCCTTTTTACAAGTAAGATACTCATTGCTTTAATATCTGTTTTACGATAGTTATTTTGTTTTTTATCTGAAACACTTACTAATAATACATCTGTTGTAACAGAAAGTTTATCAAAATTATTAGAATCATAATTCATTAAAAATTCTTCTTCTGTTTTATACATAATTATCACCTGCTTATAAACGTATTATAGCATATTATATAATTTATTTTCAATTATGTACTTATAAACATTATTATCCAAATATTTTTTATCAAGGCTATTTCTTAACATTGTAGAAGAAATATTATCTAACGAGATAGATGCTTTAATAATAGAATTATATTTAGAATATTTATTAATAAAGAAATCAATATTTATATTATCTCTATTTAAAACAATTATTTTATATTTGGAAAGAATCTCTTCATAGTTCTTCCACTTATCAATATAACTCAAATTATCAGCGCCACAAATAAAATATATATCATCATTATTAAATTTTTCTTTTAAATACTTTAAAGTTTCATAAGTGTATTTTAATTCACCTTTAACTTCATAATCAGATATGAACAATTTATCACAATCTTTAATCATTTCCTTAATCATATTAATTCTATAATAAGAATTAATAAGATTTTTTTTATTATACTTATCACCTGTAGGTACGAAAATAACCCTATCTACATAGTTATTATTAATTAAATCAATAGCAATCTTTTTATGTGTTAAATGTGGTGGATTAAAGGAACCACCAAAAATACCAATTTTCATTATCTCATCTTCTTCTTGACTTTAGTTAATATTTCTTGTTTACCATTATATAAAGATTTCAATGATTCTTTTTTATGTAAGGCATCTATTATAGATGCCATTTTTAAAGAGCAATCAACATCTTCATACCATATTTCATTTTTAATTTCATCAGGAACATAACTTACATTTGTAGAATATAACTTAGTAAATAATCCTTCATTGTACGCATTAATAAATATATCTGGTCCTTCTGTTAAAAGTGAAAATGTAGAAACAAAATAAATATTATTAGCACCACGTCTTTTTAAATCTTTAGCAACATCAATCATAGAAGCACCAGATGCAATCATATCATCAACAACAATAATATTTTTATTTTTTACATCACTACCTAGATAAACATGTTCAATAATAGGATTCTTACCATTTACAACTTTACTGAGATCTCTTCTCTTATAATATACACCAACATCAACACCTAATAATTCTGCAAAATATTTAGCACGTTCCATTGCCCCCATATCAGGACTTATAACTAATAAATTTCTAATATCTTCTTTCTCAATTAATTTATCTAATATTTCATGCGCCACATAAAAATTATCAAAAGGTAAATTTGGAATAGCATTACTTGTATTAGGATCGTGAGCATCAAAAGTGATTATATGATTTACACCAAGTGTTTCTAATTCTTTTAATGCTATAGCGCAATCAAGAGATTCATTTCCTTTTCTTTTATGTTGTCTTGATTGATATAAAAGAGGCATAACTAAAGTTATTTTAGAGGCATAACCACTTAAAGCTGAAATTACTCTTTTAATATCTTGAAAATGTTCATCAGGTGACATATGTTGTATAAAACCATGCATTTTATAAGTAATATTATAATTTCCAACATCACTTAATATATAAATATCTTTATCCCTTATAGTATCATTAATTTTAATTTTACCTTCTCCATTACTAAATCGATCTCTACATATAGAGATGATATAATCTTCATTAGTGTTATTTATCTTTTTTAAATATTCATTTGTTTTATTACCAAATTCTAATATATTATCAAGGATAATTAATTTCAAATCATTCATACAATACCACCATTATTATATTTTCTCTCTTTTATTAATTGTTTTTTTGTTTCCTCTAGTTTATTTGATAAATCAACATTATATTTTTTATCATTTCCATTTTTTTTAATACTATCAGGTAAAGTTTTAAAACTATAATTACAATAGTCTTGCTTTTCATATATCAATGGATCATCATAAACAAGTTTTCCGTTATCAAAAATAATTTGTTGTAATTCTTTAATATTTTCGTTTTTAAATATTTCATCATGACAAGTAATTATATCTCTAATAGCTACACCATTATTTTCATCATAAATTCTATATATTTTCTTGTATCCAGGATTAACTGTTTTAAGTGGATCACCACTGATTTTAATTTTAGGAATTATTTTTTTATTTTCTTCTATTGCTACTAATTTATATACAACTCCAACCCTTTCTTTAGGAGAAGAAATATTATCACCAATACCAAAAGAATCAACAGGAGTATTTTTTTCAAGTAAGGAATTAATAGAGTCAACATTTAATCCATTAGATAAGCATATTTTTGTATTTTTAAAACCAGCTTCATCTAGCATAATTCTAGCTTGTTTTGATAGGTATTCTAAATCTCCCGAATCAATTCTAATACCTTTAAATTCATATCCATTAGGTACTAAAAAATCTTTAGCTACTCTTATAGCATTTGGAATACCACTTTTTAAAGTATCATAAGTATCAACTAAAAATACTGCATTATTTGGATAAGCTTTAGCATATTTCATAAAAGCATCATATTCTCTTTGCTCACTAGAAATAAAAGAATGAGCAATTGTTCCCATAACTTTTATACCATATTCTTTAGCAGCCATTACATTAGATGTTCCAACACAACCTCCAATAATACTACATTTACTAGCTAAAATTGATGCATCTGGACCATCAGCTCTCCTAGAACCAAATTCCATGACTGCTTTTCCTTTTGCTGCTTCGGTAATCATTTTAGCAGATGTAGTAAACTTAATACATGCATTCAAATATGCTAAAACAGCAGTTTCAATAATTTGCGCTTCTATAATATTTGCTCTAACAGTTATTAATGGTTCATTAGGAAATACACATGTTCCATCAGGAATCATTTTAATTGTTCCATTAAATTTAAAATTTTTCAGATAATCTAAAAAATCATCCGTAAATTGATTAAGTGATTTCAGATACTCAATATCTTTTTCTGTAAATCTTAAATTTTTAATGTATTTAATTATATTATCAACACCACCCATAATAGCATAGCTATTATTAAATGGTAATTTTCTAAAAAAGCCATCAAAATATACCATTCTATTTTTTTGATCACTATTAAAGTATGATTGAGCCATTGTCAATTCATAAAAATCTGTCATTAATGTATAATTATTTTGCATAAATATTACCTTCTTTATATTTTTTTACTAATTTTATTCCACCTTGTTCCATCAACTTAAAAGCCATATTATTATAATCTTCTCTATTATGATTTACATTATTATAAGTATCTACACAGTTAGTTGGCACTATTATGTCAATTTTTTTATTAAATTGATCAAAATAATTTCTTAATGCTATTACAAGATTAAGTACACATATATCTGTACAGCATCCTGTTACTACTATTTCTTTTAAATTTTGCATCATATCTATTTTTTCTTTAAATGTTGGTACAAATAATGCACAAGTAGAATTTTTTTCTATTATTATAGATTTTTTTTCATATGACTTTAATTCATCTATTAAATCTGATTCAGTTTCCCCACTAATACAATGATTTGGTAGTCTTTTAAGTTCTTCTGATTCTTTAGTATGACTGTCTTTTAATAATATTACACCATAATTATTTTTTATAAAGCATTCTAAAATTTCAATTTGTGGTTTTATTATATTTTCAATATTTTTATCGTGTAATAATCCTTCTCTAACAAATCCATTTACCATATCTACGATTATTAATAATTTTTTAATTTCTTCCATATTTTACCTTCTTTCTTTTTAACATTTTATTAATAACATATAATATAAATAATTCAGGTTAAACCTGTTATTAACATTATATTAAAAACAAAAAATAATGTCAACATGTTTTTAACATTTTATTAAAAAGATAACACAAAAAAGAAACCATAGTGGTTTCTTATCTTTTAAATAATGATGACAAAATTCCTCCTGAAGGAGTACTAATCATAGAAGGTATACCATTATTAGGTTTCATATTGTTTATTAATGTAGGTAATAAATTTATTATAGTACCTTGATTTACATAATGTTTTCCTTTAATTATTAATCTATCAACAATAATTAAAGGCATTTCATTTGAATAATCTATATGATAAACCTGATTATTTTCTCTTTTCCATTCACGACTTATTCCATATAAAGATGATATAAATAAACTATAATCATACAATTTACATTGATAAGCAACTTTTCCAAGCATTGTATCAGCTTTAATTAAAGCATTTCTTAATTCATTTATATTATTTACATTACTAATATCTAAATCAAAAATATAAAATTGATAATTTGGATTAGTAACAACATTTGCTATCGGAAGATTATCATCCAATAACATAAAATCTAATCTATCTGATTTTACATTTTGTAAACCATTACAAAAGTTATTTATATACGGTATTCTATCTTGTGTTGTAATAATTAATGCTTTGGTTTGAATTTTCTCCATGTATTTAACTAAATGATTTTCTGATTCTTCATTTTCATATATACTAGTAATATTCACTTTAGATTTTAAAGGAAATAATGAATAAACATGAATATCACCTGGTAAATGTGATAATGAAAAATACAATTTAGGATTTTGGAATAAATCAACTATATTTGTATAATCAACATATTCATAATTTAAAAATAGAATTGAATCTCCTTCTTCAACTTTAAAACCACCTGTAATAAAAAATGGTCTAATTTCACTAGGTTTAGTTTTTTTAGATTCTAAAATATCTATTTTACGAACAAAATCGGGCCATCTTTCTCCAACTTCAGTGATTAACATTTGATATAATTCTTTAGTTTCATTTAAATTTTTATCAATCATATCACTACCTAAGAATACACCAAAGTTAACATTTGGATTGTTAAAAATTACTAATTTTAATGAGTTTATATTCTTTTCTAATTTTTTGTAAGTAAAATCTTTTAATGTTCTTAAAATAACATGAATGTAAATGTTTTTTATACCTTTGTCATTTAAGCATTGAATTATTTTCTTTGCTTGATCAATTGTCGTTTCATTATCTAGATAGCAAAAAATATGCAATTTTTTATTTCTAGATAATACTTCATTAGCTATATTATTAAATCTTTCATTCTTTTCAAATTTAGAAAGCATATCTTCACCAAGTTTTTTATATCCTGGCAAATCTTTTTGTCCTATACTAAACATTCTAAAACCTGTTTTGTAATCTGTTGCAATACTAGGCATTGTAGTATATATATTTTCTCTAGCTAATTTGTTTATATATGGTACAGTGTTATCATTAAGAATATCATAAATATCTCTTTTATCAACACCAAAACCATTTATTAAAAATAGAACAGTTCTTCTAATATCCTCTTGCATATTTTTTCCTCCTATTTTTTGATAATAAGTAAAAAAGGCTTTTCTAATCTCTATAGCATTTCCATAATTTATACATCCCGATGTAGTATAAATTTTTTTACTTATTCACGTGGAAACTATCAATGGGCATTCTAATAGTCTCCCTATTTTAAGTATATCATTTATAATAATTATGTCAATTGTTTATAAATAAATTATACAATATGTTTACTAAAAAAAGTAAGTTTAAAACTTACTTTTATTCAACAGATTTTTTAGTATAAATTAATAATCCAACTACACCAACAACAATAATTGCTAATGATATATATACAATTAAACTATTACTAGAAGATTCTTTATCGTCTTTTTTAGAATTACCTTTTTTATCAATATTATCCATAACATCGTAATCTTCTTTAGCTGCTTCATCAATAGCTGATTGAATATCATTATTTGATGCTTCACTATATCCACTAAATGATTTTTTACCAATTACAATATATGGAACTCCAGTTACATCACTATCTCCTATTGCTTTAGCAACATCATTCATTAATGTACCATTATCTTCATCATACCATACTTCATATTTTACTAATTCAAATCTTGATTTTTCTTCATCACTTAATCCATCCATATATTCCATAAATGCTTCACAGTGAGGACATCCATCACCATAGAATAAATATACGTTAACTTTATCTTTTGCATTTACAGTTGGAACGTTATAACTACAGAATAGTAAAATTAGGATTGTTAAAATTGTTTTAAGCTTTTTCATATTGTGCCTCCTACTCTACAAATTAATTATACTATAAATTTTATAAAAACTCTACATAAATGTTACTACATCATTAAATTCTTTTCTAGGTCTTTTATCAGGATATTCATCTTTATATCCTAATACAATACCACTAACAAGTTTTTTATTTGTTATATTAAATTTTTTATTGATAATTTCTTCAAAATCAGTTATTACACCTAACCATAAAGATCCTAAATCATTATCTTCAGCAGATAATAATATATGTTCAATTGAAGCACCTATAGAGATAATATCTTGCATTTCACTATGTTCTGAATCAATATAAGCAAGAATAAGTACTGGTGCATTATTTACAAATTCATAACATTTTCTCATAATTTTTTGATAAAATGTTAAATCATTAGCATTATTGGTAATATAATCGTGAATTAATTTCATTAATTCATCCTTTTTGTCAAGTGTAAATACATAATAATGCCATGGTTGATTATTATGAGCTGATGGAGATAAAATTGCATTATTTAAAATATTTATTATTATATTTTTATCAATTTGGTCTTTTTTGTATTTTCTAATACTTCTTCTATTGCATATTACACTATTTAATTCCATATTTTCCTCATTGAAAAAGTGCTATTAACTAGCACTTTCATCTAGTATAATGCTTGCTTCTTTTATTTTACCATCTCTAAAATACTTAATTTTTACAGTATCTCCAACTTTTTGTTTATATAATAAATATCTAAAGTAAGCTGTACTTTTAACCTCTTTACCTGAAAATTCAATTATAACATCACCTTTTTTAAGTCCAGCATCACTAGCAGGTTTATCTTTAATGACATTTACTAACACAACACCATATTCTATATTTTCATCAACTGTAATACCATTTCTATATAATTGCCATGCATCACCTACGTTTAACATTTCAACACCAACAAGTGGTTTTTTTGCAACTTTACCAGTTTCTAATTGTTCAACTATTGTGATAGCATATTCTATAGGAATTGCAAAACCCATTCCTTCAACTTCATCTTCTACTAATTTTAATGAATTTATTCCAATTACTTCACCATTTATATTACATAAAGGTCCTCCACTATTACCAGGATTAATAGCCGCATCTATTTGAAGAACTTCCATTAATGAATCACCATTTGAATAAGAAACTTCTACTGTTCTATCTTTACCAGATAAAATACCTTTAGTAACTGTATTCATATATTCAATACCTAATGGTGAACCAACAGTAAATATAGTATCACCAATTTTAGATTGGTTACTTTCACCTAATGTAGCAACTAAACTACATGCTTCTAAATCAACAGTTAATACTGCAATATCGGCATATTCATCAGTACCAACAACATTTGCTTCATAAGATTTTCCAGATGTAGTTGTAATTTCAACTTTTTGTGAATTAGCAACAACATGATTATTTGTCATTATGTATGCCTTGTTATTATCTTTTTTATAAAAGAAACCTGTACCTGAACCTGCAAGTTGATTTCTTTGATATGATGCTATATAGACAACAGCATCGTTAATTTTTCCAATTGAACTGTTTAAAGAGTCAGCTTCCGTAACATTTACGTTACTTACAACTTTTTCTTTCCCTTCATTATTAGGAATTAATTTATAAACACACATTGTTCCTATAATTCCTACAAATATAGAAACAATAATAGTGCCTATATATGATTTATTTATTTTCATAATCTACCTCCTATTAAATTTCCATTATATCTCGCCAATTATCAGGAAATCCACATGTATTTAATATACTATTTATACTAACTGTATGAATTTTTCCTTGTAATACATCAACTTCATATGATATTTCATTAATAAAATCTGTAAATTCACTTTCTGACAACATATTTTTAAGAATTATAATTACAGCAAACATATCATTAACACCATACTTATATTGTCCATCTATTTTTTCAATATTAAGTTTTTGATGTATTCTATAATCATTTAGCATCCTTTGTGTTTTATGTTCGTATAAAACTTCCTCATGTGCACATATATTTCTATAATTTGCGAGTATGCATAAATATGTACATAATGTCTCTATATCTGTTTTATACATATTAGCAATTTTTAGTTGGTCTTCAGTTTTTAAAATTCCATATAATTCTGAAATTAAGCCAAATGATAAAACCTTAACCAAAATCCACAAAGGAACATAACCATAATTAGCTATATAATGATAAGTTGCAGCATGTTGACTACCATTAACTCTTATTTGTCTTTTCATTTTATTTATAATATCATGTACTTGTCTTACCTTCATGCTATCTACAGTAAAGTTTTTAGGATCCAAATAATCTTTTTCTTTAAATCCATATTTTTTTGATAATTGATAACTTATAATTGATTTCATATTATTTTCAACAATTAATATATTTTTAAAATAAATATTTCTAATCTTTCTATCAAATAAAAACATTGAATATAATTCTTCAAATGTAGTTCCTTCAATAAATTGATTTCTTTTTTTAGATTTCATAAATAGATGTCTATATCCACTAATAAAAAAATAGTTCTCTCTTAAAAGTATTACTTTTGTTTTTTCAATATCATCTATTATTAATCCTTTATCCAATAATATTTGAATTTGCTCATCCAAATTCTTAAATATTTTACTACTACTATTATTTGTCATCTTACCACCTAATATAATTATATCATATTATTTTTTAAAGAAATATGTTTTTTTTTTGTACTTTTTATTAAAAAAAGAAGGACATTAGCCCTCCTTAATATTTAAATGTTTTAATAATATTTGAATTGTTTTAGGATCTCTTTCAAATTCTATAAATGATTCACCATTTTCTTTTGATTCATGTAAGATACTAAAATTTTCTTTTAAATCTTCGCCATCTTCTGTAACTTCAGCAGCTACAAAATAGTTATCACCACTATAAACAGCCTGTTTTAGAATATAATACTCTTTACCGTTTTCAAGTTCAACAACTTGATTAATTCTATTTTCCATCCCTTTTTCCTCCTATTATCTTGTCATTGATTGTTCTTCCTTAGTTTGTTCTAATTGCATATTTGCAAATTCAGTTCTTAATTGTTGTAATTCATCAATAGATAATTTTTTGCTAGTTACATAAGAACTATTTTCAGCAGTAGGTTCTTGTGTATTATATGAAGTATTTTCAACATCAATTGTATCTTGTTGTTCTGTTTGTACTTCTTCTTGAACATCTTCAATTGTTATATCATTATTGTTTTCTTCTTCAACACTTGGTGTTTCAACACTTTCTGAATTATCATAATTATTTTCATTAGAGTTATTATCTTCAATAGGTGCATCTTCAATTACAATATCGTTATTATTGTTTTCTTCTTCGACACTTGGTGTTTCAACATCACCTGAATTATCAAATACTTCTTCATGTTCAGTTTCATCGATATTATCCCCGTTAATTGCATCATCTTCATTTGTAACAGAATCTTCAACTGTAATATCATCATTGCTATCTTCTATAATAACTTCATCCTTATTATCTTCTTCAATATTACCTGAATTATCAAATATTTCTTCATTTTCATTATTATTATCATCTTCAATTACTGCATCTTCAATAGTTATTTCATTATCATTATTATTATTATCTTCAATTACAGCATCTTCGTTATCGTATACATCTTCTTTTTCATTGTTTTCATCTTCGATTACCGCATCTTCAATAGTAATTTCATCGTCTTTTGTGTCATTATTATCTTCAATTACAGCATCTTCAATAACTGGTTCTTCAGATACATCATTGTTTTGATTGTTATTATCAGGAACGCTGATTTCATCAGAATTATCATGATCATTTGTAGAAGGATATTGGCTGTATCCATTATCAAATGAATTATTTACATTATTATTAGTAGTATTTAAATTAGATTCATTAACAGGTTCATCTACTTTAATTTTTTCATTTTCAGAGTTTTCATTATTTATCTCTTCATTATTTACTTCTGTTTCATATTTTTTATTTTCTTCATTATTTATTTCTGTTTTATCTTCTATGTTTTCTTCTTTATTTGTTTTATCATCTATATTTTCGTTTAATATATCATCAATTGTTTTTTCACCATTATCAATTTCTTCAATTACATCTAGTTTTTGAATTTCATCCATTTGTTCTTTATTTAATAATTTACCAACACCTAATGTGACAGCTGCAGCTAATGCTAAAGCAGTTAATCTTTTAGCCCATTTACCCAATTTACCATTATTTTTAATTTCTTTAGCTTTTTGTCTTAATTTATCACTTGCTTTTTTAAATTTAGCTTTTAATTTTCCTTCTTCTACTACAGGTTCAGAAACTTCTTCTTCAACAACAGGAGTTTCAGGTTGTTCTTCTAAAGTAGGAGTGGCAAATTCTTCCTCTTTTTCATTTTCTTGTTCTAATGAAGCATGAACTTCAGGTTCATCCAACTTATTATCTAAGTCAACTTTAATACCATATTTTTGTAATTGTTCATTTAAATTATTATTTGAAACATCATTCATAACAAATCTATGATTTTCTAAATTTTCTCTTTCAATTTCTTTTTCTTGATTAGCTATTTGAACAGCTTCGGCAGCTAATGCTAAAGCACTCTTTGTAGATAAAGCGTCATGTTCTCTTAATGAGTTTAATGCATCCTCATGTAATTTTAATTCTTTTTCTGCTTCTTCTATTTCTTGTTCATTTAAAATAACATTTGCAATTCTACGATTAAAATCAACTAGTTCTTCATCATCAATATTGTTATAATTATCAACACTAGTTTTAAATTTATTATAATCTTCTTCATTTAATAAATTAATATTTTTATCTAATAATTCTAAACCTAACATTTCTCTATATGCATTTAAAGCATTGAAAGCATCTTCTCTTTCTTTATCAATTTTTTGATAGTCTTCATCTTTAATTCTTTCAATGTCATTTTCATATACTTGAATTTCATTTTTATACATATCAATCATTTTTTTATAACGTTTAGACTTAACTGGATCTTGAAGTTCAGCAGCAAATTTTGTCTCTATTTCTTTTATTGTTTCATAATCTTCAAGAATACTATCATTAATTTCATTAATTCTTAAATCTTTTTCTCTTAATGGTAAACTATTTTTAATAAATTTATTTTCCATTTCAATTCTTTTAAGTTCAATATCCTCTTTAAATAATGCACTACTATCAAAGAATTTTTCCTTATTTTGTAACTTATAATTTAATTCATTTATATTATATTCATGTTCACGTTGTTTTCTTAAGTTCTCTTCATGTTCAGCCTTAGCTAATTCTTCATCGTCAACAAAAAATCTTGTTGGGATAGCTTCTATAATTTCATTTAATTCGTCTCCAACATTAGGAATAGAAATTTCATTATTTTCTAATCTTTTTACTAACCCTTGAATTTCATTACCAAAATTTCTACTGTAAGCAGTTTTAATTTCTTCATCAGTTTTTAATAAATCTTCTAAATATCTTTTTCTATTTTCTGTATCTTGTTTCAACTTTTCATTAACAGTATTTAAACCACTATTTAAATTATTAGAAATAGCAGTTAATTCAGCTTGATATTTATCTAATTCTTCATGATATAATCTATCATTTTCTGCTTGAGCACCAAGAGCATTATTTTTTAAAGCGTTATCTCTACTTAATTCTCTATTAGCTTGAATTCTTTCGTTATATAATTTTTCGTCAGATTCACTAAGTTCACCATCACCAAATCTTCTATTATCACGATTATTTTTTGCAATTATTTTATTATTTGCGGTAATATGTTCTCTTAATTTTTCTTGAACTTGGTGATTTGCATAAATTCTTTCATTAACGTTATTAATTCTATTTTGAATTTCCTTCATTTTTTCTACAGCTAAGTCGTGTTCTGAACCTTTTGTATAACCAGATTTTTCTATTTCTTCAATTTCTTTTAGTTCTCTTTTATAATTTTCAATTCTAGCATCAACTTTTTCAATCTCAGCATTTCTTAATGCAACATCATCAATATCTAATTGACCAGCTTTAATTCTTGCTGCTAGACTATTAAGTGCATTTATCATTTCTTCTTTATTCATAAGCATTATCTCCTATTTCTATATTCCATCTTAATTTCGTATTGTATATTTTGATTATTTTTAATATCTAATATACTATTAACTTCAAAGTTATATTCCTTAAATTTGTTAAATAATTCTTCTTCAGTATAATAATTATCATCAATTACTATCCATCCTGCAGTATTTCCGTTTACTTCATCAGTTGTTTTAAAATATTTATAAACTGTAGCTTCTGAATCATCATCTCTAACATAACCCTCAGCAGGACTTGTTAGATAATAAGTATTTTCTTCCTTACTACTAGCATTACCACTTGGATAATATTTTCTATAATTACCTTCAATATACCATTTCCATACTCTGTCGGTATATTTATAACCTTTTTTTGACTCACATTGTGTAGTACCTTCACTAGCACAAGAATTAATTGTCCATTCAGACCATTCTCCTTGAGAACAAACTGTATTTTGTGCTACTTGAGTACTGCCATCACATGTATATAATATACCTAAAGTAGTTTTAAATTTATCTGTTTGTCTTTCTTCACATTTTGTAGTTGAAGTGACTGTTCCACTAACTTTTGAATCAGTACATATATATTTAAATGGCCTTGCAATACTGTTTTCTTTTTTTCTATATAAAATTGTTTCTTTAATTGTTCTATAATCTTTAGTTTCAGGTTTATCAATACTATATTTAACAACAGGTTCACCTTCATCACCTTTTTTGTTATATCCATCAGGTTTTTCAGATGTGAATGAACCATTATTCCAATAATTAGTACCATTATCTGATTTATACCATTTATATGCTTTTATACCATTAGCCTCTCTATACTTATATTCTTCATTTGGAGCTTTATCGTAATATTCAATTACTTCATCACCATTATTTTTATTTGAAGGATAATATATTTTAGACTTATTACTAAATATTTGTGGTAAAAAAGTAAATCTTATATCTGATACATCAGGTGTAATATCTTTTTCAGTACCTTCAACATATTCTCCATATTCAATATCATCTTTTCCATTACATGATACAAAAGGAGTATATTGATAATTACCACTTTCTAATTTGCAAACTTTAACATAAGTTTTTTCTCTATCACAAACACCGTATTTTTCTGCTTTTATATAATGTTTATAAGCTAATTCGTTAATTTCTAATCTAACACATTCTCCATATTCTTTAGGTAATAACGAATCATATTTAGCATAATATGATTTTGCACCATTAATTAATTCTTTATCTCTGCTTTTTCTAGAAAGAGCTCTATATCCAAAAATAGCAATTGCTATTAATATTATGGATGAAACAATTAATAAAGGCTTTAAAAATGGTTTTACTTGTTTAGCCTGATATGTTCCAGAATTATTATCTTGTTCCATAGATACCTCCTATTATTTATCATATAAATTATAACATAATAAAGATTCATTTACAATAAAATCAACCTTTAAAATGAAATTACATTACAATAACATATAAGAAAACAATTGTCAATTAAATTGGCTTAAAAGTTATTAATTAATATCATTTTTAAGGTATTTGGTAATACCATTAATAATTTTGTTATTAATATCAAATTGATACTTATAAGAATTAATTTTTTCTAAATCACTTGTATTAGAAATGAATCCATATTCTATTAATGCTATCGGGTAATTAATATTATCCATAAAATATATATTATTGATTTTTTTTACTTTTCTTCTTGGATTAACAAATTTATTAATTGAATGAGCAAGTTTGTCATCTTTAGAATAAAATATTTGAAGCCCATTATAATTTTTGTTTGAAGAAGCATTCATATGAATGGATATAACACAATCAGGATTAATGTAATTTATAATTTTTATTCTATTATCGAAATCACTTTTTTTTCTTCTAAAACTTTTAGGATTTGATAAATCATAATCATCATATCTTGTCATATATACTAAAGCACCTCTTTTTTCAATTTGCTTCTTGAGATTTAAAGAAACCAACAAATTTAAGTCAGATTCATATGTGTTATTATAATAAGCTCCTTTATCTTTTCCACCATGACCAGGATCTATAACAATGACTTTTCCATATAATGGTTTTGTTTGGGAAAACACTACTAAATTATTTAGATTTATAAATATAAATAAAAAAAGAACATATTTTTTATATTTGCGCATTAAATCACCTATATAAATATATGTTCATAAAATTATTAGTTTTCTTCTTTTAAAGATACATTTAAAATTATACCAACTATAGCGGCAAGTGCCATCCCTGAAATCGATAAAGAAAAATCTTTTATTGTTAAACTAATAGCAGCACCACCTAATCCAATAACAAGCATCGCGGCGGACACAATTACATTTTTATTTTTATTAAAATCAACTTTGTTTTCAACTAAGACTTTTAAACCATTAACGGCAATAAAACCATAAAGTAATAAAGAAACACCACCTAATACGCAATTTGGAATTGTACTAACTAAAGAAGTAAATTTACCCATAAATCCTAAGGAAATTGCAAATATAGCTGCTAATCTTAAAACATAAATAGATGCAATTTTACTCATACCTACTACTGATGTATTCTCACCATAAGTTGTATTAGCTGGTCCTCCAATAAATCCAGCAACAAATGTTGCAATACCATCTCCTAATAATGTTTTATCTAAACCAGGATTTTTTATTAAATCTTTACCAATAATAGTTCCTAAAACGGTATGATCTCCAATATGTTCTGAAATTGTAACTAACACAATTGGTAATATAATAATAAGTGCATCAAAATCAGGTTTGTAATTTATAAAAGGAAACTTAAATTTAGGAATACTAAACCAAGCAGCTTCTAAAACAGGTTTAAAATCTACAAGTCCAAATAAACAAGCTGAAATATAACCAACAACAATTCCAACTAAAAATGGAATTACCTTAAAAAATCCTTTAGCCTTTGTAGCGACCATTGCTGTAGTTATAAATGTAATAAGTGCTACAACTACATTTTGCCATATAAATTTTGAACTACTAGATATACCAATACTATCGATTGCTGTAGGTGCTAATCCTAAACCAATAATCATAATCATAGGTCCAATTATAATCGGTGGTAAAAGTTTTTGCAACCAATTAACCCCTACAAATTTTATAATTAATGCTACAAGAATATAAGCAAGACCAACAGCCATAATTCCTGTAAAAACACCACTACTTCCAGTTTTTGCAAAAGCAAGTATCATCGGTGTAATAAATGCAAATGAACTTCCTAAATAAACAGGAGACTTTCCTTTTGTACATAATTGATATAAAAGTGTACCTATTCCTGAAGCAACTAATGTTACAGGTATAGTTAATACTTCTTCACCAGCTGCTTGATTAACTAAAATTGGTACTAGAATAGTTGCTCCAAACATTGCAAACACATGTTGTAGTGATAAGATAATCCATTTACCCAAACTAGGTTTTTCTGAAACATCTAAAATCAGATTATTTTTTTTCATATACTCCTCCTTCTTTTCGGGCTATAAAAAAAACACTAAAACAACTAAATGTTTTAATGTTTTAAAGTGAAAAAAGGAATAAGAAAAACAACTTTTTTAAATTTATTTTTTTCTTTAAATTCCTCTTTCATACGATCACACCCTAAGAATAATACTATCATAAACTAAAATTAATTGTCAATAAAGTTTTTAAAAATATTATAAGGATATCTATTTGGCAAATCTAATTTAAAATCCATAACTTCTTTAGTAACAGGATGAATAAATGATAATTCACCAGCAAACAAAGCAATATTATCTTTTTTTGTATTTTTATTATATTTTTGGTCACCATAAAGAGGATGATTTCTACTACTAAATTGAACTCTAATTTGATGAGACCTACCTGTTTTAAGATTTATTTTAACTAAACTCATATTATCTTTGTATTCAATTAATTCATAATCTAAAATTGCTTCTTTACCACTATTATCAACTCTAGTAATATTTGTTCGATGATCTTTTAAAAGTTTATCAATTAATCTATCTTTTTCTTTGACTTTGCCTGTAACTACTGCATAATATATTTTTTTGAATTTATGATTTTTAACTTGTTCACTTAATCTATTAGCAGCTTTACTTGTTTTTGCAAATACCATAATACCACCAACAGGTCTATCTAATCTATGAACAAGACCTAAATACACATTTCCAGGCTTATTGTATTTTTCTTTTAAATATCTTTTTATAATATTTAATAAGTCTAAATCTTTACTTTCATCTTCACAAACAGGTATATTAGGTTTTTTTTCTACAACAATAACATGATTATCTTCATATAATATATTAATCATTTTTTTCCCATCTACCATATATACCGCATGGTAAAACTAAATTATCTCTTGTAATTGGAAGACCAACTTCTCCAGCCTCAACTTTTCCATCTGGATATTTTTTAAGCATTGTCGTTTTTAATATATTTTCTAAAACAATACTAGAAATTCCGGTAGTATATGAATTGATTAAAAAGAAAACAGGTTCATCACTAAGAATTTGCATACAAGCTTCAATTAAAGTATATAAATTATCTTCAAATTTCCAAACTTCTCCATTAGGACCACGACCATAACTTGGAGGATCCATTACTATAGCATCATATTTATTACCACGTCTATATTCTCTTTGAACAAATTTAAGACAATCGTCAACTATAAATCTAATAAAATTATTTTCTAAACCAGATAATTTCATATTCTCTTTAGCCCAATCAGTCATACCACGTGAAGCATCAACATGGACAACATCAGCACCAGCACTAGAACATGCCATTGTAGCTCCTCCAGTATAAGCAAAAAGATTTAATACCTTAATTTTTCTATCTTGTTTCTTTATTTTATCCATCATAAAATCCCAATTAGTTGCTTGTTCAGGAAATAAACCAGTATGTTTAAAGTTTGTAGGACTAACTTTAAATGTTAAATGTTTGTAATCAATAGTCCAATAATCATTTAATTTAGTATTAAATTTCCATTGTCCTCCACCTTTAGCACTTCTAAAATAATGTCCATCAACATTTTTCCAATTATCATTATAATTAACATTCCACATAGCTTGTGGATCTGGTCTACGAAAAATGACATTACCCCATCTTTCTAATTTTTCACCATTACCAGCATCTATACATTCATAATCTTTCCATTCATTACTTAATCTCATTATAAAACTCCTTTTTAAGAAAAATATTTTCTTATTTTATTATAGAATATGTTTAATCTAAATGCAATTAATTATCATTTAAATTTAAATCATGATCTTTTTCTATTTTTTTCCAACCGACAGATTCAATACCTGGTTCATTCATAATATTAGTCATTATTCTATCTATAACACTAACAAATTTCATATCTGAAGACAATGTCGCATATATTTTTACCATACCATTTTCAATTGTTTTTGTTTCGATGTTTTCTAACGTTAAATTAACATTTTTAGTTGCTTTTGAAATTATATTACGTACTCTTAATTCTTTGTCATCTTCACATTTAATCTTAAATAAGTATTCTTGATTAATCTTTCTTGATTTTGATAACTTGTTTGTAATCGTTCTTAGGAAAATATTAGAAAATAAAATGGCAATACATCCAGTTGTAGCTTCGATAAGTAAACCACCAGCACATAAAACACCAATAGCAGCATTACACCATAAAGTAGCAGCAGTATTTAATCCTCTAATATTTCCACCATCTTTAATAATAACACCAGCACCTAAAAAACCTATTCCAGATACAACTTGAGCAGCAATTCGTGTCACATCACCATCTGTTTGAATCAATGTAGAAAATGATGCAAACAAAAATGCACCCAATGAAACTAATACGTTCGTTTGTAATCCTATAGCATGTCTTCCCCATTGTCTTTCAAATCCTATTAATAAACTTAAACCAAAACAAGCGCAAATTCTATTAACAAAATCTATATATTCCATTTTATCACTCCTATGCTATAAATATACAAAAAGAAGTATAATCCAGCGATTATACTCCAAGAAATATCTCGTAAGAAATCTTAACGTTTTGAGAATTGTGGTGCACGACGTGCTGCTTTTAATCCTGGTTTTTTACGTTCTTTAACTCTTGCATCTCTAGTTACAAATCCAGCTCTTTTTAAAACTTTTCTGTAGCTATCTTCGTTACTTTCGTTTGCTTTATCATATTCACATAAAGCTCTAGCAATACCTAAACGAATAGCACCAGTTTGTCCAGTGAATCCTCCACCATTAACTTTTACTTCAATATCAAATGTTTCTTCATTATTTGTAGCAACTAAAGGTTGTTTTAAATCCATAACATTAGTTTCATATGGAAAGAAATCTCTTACATCTCTACCGTTAACAGTAATTTTTCCAGTACCTGGAACCATTTTTACTTGAGCGATAGAAGATTTTCTTCTTCCTGTACCAATAAATACTTTACTCATAGATTAAACCTCCTTATTTACCCATTTTTAACTCAACAGGTTGTTGAGCTGCATGTGGATGTTCTTCCCCAGCATAAACAAATAATTTTTTATACATTTGACGTCCTAATCTTCCATGTGGAAGCATTCCTTTAACGGCTCTTTCAACCATTTCAACAGGATATTGATCTCTCATAACACGAGCAGTTCTTTCTCTTAATCCACCAGTATATCCACTGTGGTTGTAGTAAATTTTCTTATCTAGTTTGTCACCAGTAAGTACTACTTTAGAAGCATTAGTAATAATAACATAATCACCACAATCAATATGTGGAGTGTATGTTGGTTTATGTTTACCACGTAAAACATGAGCAACTTTAGTAGCTAAACGTCCTAAAGTTAATCCTTCAGCGTCAACTACATACCAATTACGAACTACTTCATCTTTTTTTTGCATGTAAGTATTTTTCATATTGTTTCCCTTCCTTGTAATAAATTAATAATAGTTAGATTTCCCACATCTAACTTTTATTGGGATTTATAAAATGTACCAACTAAAATATTACTAAAAAATTATTGAAAAGTCAAGTAAAAATAGTGTTTTTTTAAAAATAAAACACATCTTCTAGATATAACCCACATGCTTCCGCTTTAATACCTGCTTCTTTTCTATCTTCACATTTAAATAGTCTATCTATATCATCAATATTTCTTTTATTTTCACCTATTTCAATTAAACATCCCACAATGTTTCTAACCATATATCTCATAAAACCAGAACCAATAAATGATATTGATAAAATATTATCTTTTAATACAATACTTGTCTCAAAGATTTCTCGTTCATAATCACTAATTTCGGAATTTGGTTTAGTGAATGATTTAAAATTATGTTTACCTTCAAACTTTTTGATTGCTATATTCATTTTTTTAATATCTATATTTTTGTTATATTGATATATATAATCAGATTCGATCGGATTATATTCGCCTAAATTTATTTTATACGTATATTTTTTCCTTATAACATTAAATCTAGCATGAAAATCATCAGTTACTGTTTTAATATCTTTAATATATATATATTTAGATGTTAATTTATTGAGAGAATTTCTTAAAATATCAACATTTATATCTCTATCTAAATCAAAATGTGCCTTTTGGTTTAAAGCATGAACACCATTATCTGTTCTTCCGCTAGCACTAATACTAACAAAATTATTACTATTAATTTTTGTTAATGCTAATTCAATATTTTCTTGAACACTTGGTTTATCAGGTTGTTTTTGATAACCATAAAATTTTGAACCATCATATGAAAACGTCATTAAATATCGCATTAAATCACCTTCTTAACAATTAATAATCCAAATATAATAAAATGTAATAAAAATAAAAATGTATCGAATATACGCCATTTATTTAATCTATAGTTAGTTCTTTTAGCATTTATATTGTATAGTCTAACTTGCATAGCCTCAGCTAGTGTATCAGCTCTTCTAATTGTTAAAATAAACATAGGAAGAAGCATTGATTTTATTGCTAAAAATTTACCTGGTAATTTCGAATTATAATAATCAACCCCACGACTAGCTTGAGATTTTAATATTTTATTTCCTTGATCAATTATTGTAGGAATAAATCTTAAAGCAAGCGAAATAGATAACGCCATTTTATTAACAGGCAATCCTATCAATCTAAAAGGGCTTAAAACTCTTTGTAACCCATAAGTGATTTCATTAGGAGGTGTAGAAAGAGTTAATACTGTTGAATATAAAACTACACCAGATAATCTCATAAAAACTATAAGAATATCAATTAAGGTTAATCCCGAAAGTGAATATATAATGATAATGAATAGAAATAATATTTTCAAACTACTAAATGTTTTTTTATAAATCCTTCTTGGGATATGTGCCATTTCACATAATAAAATTGATAGAGAAAATATTAAACACATCACAACAAAATCATCACAAATAAAAATCATTAATGCAAATAATAATGTACATAAGATTTTAGAAATAGGATTCATATAATGCACTTTAGATTTAATAGGGTAATAACTACCAAATACAACATTATCTAGCATTTCTATACACATCCTTTATAATATCATTAATATCATCTCTATATCCTATTTTTTTTCCTGTTTTTTTGTATACAAGGTTTGCAAATTCGATTTCATTTGGAACTCTAATACCATATTTTTTTAATTTTTCTTCGTCTTTAAATACTGTGTATTTATCCCCTTCAACCACAATTTCACCATTATCTAAAACATAGATATAATCACTTATTTTATGTATCAAATCATTATCATGACTTACAATTATTATAGTTTTTTTATATCTCGTTTTTAAATTTCTTAAAAGCATTATTAAATTTTTTTTACTTATAGAATCTAATCCGATAGTCGGTTCATCCAAAATAATTACTTCAGGATTAAAAGCTAAAATAGATGCAATAGCTACTTTTCTCTTTTCCCCATTTGATAACGTAAAAGGATTTCTATTAATATAATTTTGATTTAAACCAACCATTTTTAAGGAATCTTTGACTCTTTTTTCAATATCTTTTGTTTTATAATTAAAATATTTCATACCAAAAGATATTTCATCATATACTGTCATATTAAAAAATTGTTCCTCTGGAAACTGAAAAATTAATCCAATGTTTACGCGTAAATCATTAATATTTTTTATTCTTTTACTTTTATTAGTTATAATGAAATCATTAATTTTTACTTCACCTTTAGAAGGAATATTTAATGCATTAATCATTTCGACTAATGTTGATTTACCACTACCACTTCTACCGATAATACTTGATATTTTTCCTTCCTTAATATCTAAATTAATATTTTTTAAAACTTCATTTTCAATTGGTGTATTTTTATTATACGAAAAATATACATTATTAAATTTTATTTCCATATCTCATTCACCAACTCTTCCATATCAAATATTAGGTGATCTATTAAGCCATAATATTGCAATTTAGTAGTTAGTTCAACAATAAAAGGAAGTTTTAATCCTAACTTGTTAAATGTTTTTTCTTCTAAAAAAACAAATTCTTTAGGTCCGTTTAAAACAATATTTCCTTTGTCCATTACAATTAAATTATCGCCATATAATATTTCATCCATATTATGTGTTACATTGATTATTGTTATTTTATTTACTTTATTTATTTGTTCTAATATTTTATAAATTTTAATTCTTGTATCCGGATCAATCATTGTAAGTGCTTCATCTAGAATCAAAATATCAGGATCAGTAATCAAAGCAGATGCTAAAGCAACTAATTGTTTTTGACCTCCACTTAGATTATGTGGTTCTTTATCAAGAATATCTTCAATACCAATAAATTTACTTATTTTCTTAACTCTTTTATCTATCTCTTTTTTATCAACTTGCATATTTTCAAGTGAAAATACTATATCGTCCAAAACTGTTTCAGCAACAAACTGGTCATCTGGATTTTCAAATACTACACCTATTTTACTAATGATTTTTTTAAGATTATCATGATTCAACTCTAATCCATTTATATTTATTTTTCCTTCACAAACAAGTAAACCAACTAAAAGTCTAATTAGTGTTGACTTACCACTACCGTTATTACCAATAATTGTTGTAAAAGAACCTTTTTCAAAAGTTAAATTTAAATTTTTAAATATTTGATTTTTATTATAAGAAAAATTTATATTTTCCATTTCAATAATATTTTTCATGATATCACCTTCGCACATAAATATTATATTATAAATATTTTAATTTTACAAATAAAAAAAGAGAACTAAATTTCTCTTTTAGAATAATAGTTTTCTTTATTTATTTGATGTTTTCTAGCTATAGCTAAACAATTTTTTGGAACATCTTTTGTAATTACAGAACCAGCTGCAATTAAGGAATTTTCTTCAATAGTAACAGGAGCTACCAAAACACTATTACATCCTATAAATACATTATCTAATATAATAGTTTTATACTTTTTAACACCATCATAATTTGCTATTTTAACTCCAGCTCCAAAATTAACATTTTTTCCGATTTTAGCATCACCTATATATGCTAAATGTGCAATTTTTGTTTCATCATCAATTGTAGAATTTTTAATTTCTACAGAAAATCCAATATTACAATTATTTGATATTATTGTATTATTTCTTATATATGCATTAGGACCTATATTATTATTGTTACCTATATTTGAATCAAGTATATTTGAATTCCTAATAATATTATTTTCTCCAATAATACTATTTTCAATCGTTGTATTTGGATATATTAAAGTATTTGATTTTATAATACTATTTCCTAATATAACAACATTAGGATATATAGTAACATTATCTTCTATAACAACTCTATCATCAATATAACATGTATTTTTATTTATATATTTAATCATTATTTTACCTTCTTCTTTTGTATTTTATAAGTAATTTTAAGCATTAATTTTATAGGAACAAACTTTCCAAAAAACTTAGCTAATTTTATACTAGTCCCAGGAATAATTACTAATTTATTTTTAAACATTTTATCTAATGTATAAGAAACAACTTCATTTGCTTCTAAAGCTTTTATACCAAAAGTAACACCTGCAACATCATTAAATTCTGTATTAACAGGACCAGGACATAAAGTTGAAACATGGACATTACTTTTTTCTTTTTTAAGTTCTTCATATATAGCACATGTTAAATTGTATACATATGATTTTGATGCATAATATGTAGACATTAGAGGTCCTGGTTGAAACGCAGCAGAAGAAGCTACATTTAATATATATCCTTTATTTTCTTTTTTAAATTTTTGTAAAAACAATTTTGTTAATGTATGCACAGCAACAATATTTATATCTATTAATTCAAGTTCTCTATCTAACGGAGTTTGATCAAAGTTCCCAAAAACTCCAAAACCTGCATTATTTATAAGTATATCAATATTTTCTTTTTTATATTTTTTGAATAATTTTACACAGTTAGTTGGAAAAGATAAATCCAAAGTAACAATCTCAATATTTGTATCTAATTCATCTTTTAATTCTCTTAATCTTTCTTTTCTACGTGCTACTAAAACTAGATCATATCCTTTTTTACTAAGTTGTTTTGCAAATTCTTTCCCAAGTCCTGAACTTGCACCTGTTATTATAGCTTTCATATAATCACCTACTATTAAAATTATATACTAAAATATGTATTTATACAATAAAAAATCTAGTTATAAACTAGATTTTAAACTATAGGTTTAACGATATAAGGATCATTTAAAGTTCCTGTTCCACCAATATAATTTACATTTCCATTAATAGTTAATACCAAATGTAAATAAGCGTAAGTTGCAGCTTTCGATTGAACTGCAGATTTATTTACTTTATAAACATATTCTGTACCTTCCATTGCAGCTGTAAGAGTCCAATAACTCTTTGAATAATTAGCTAGATAATTATAATTTTTACAAGATTTAGTTAAAGAGCTAAAACAATTAGGATCTAATGATGCTTGAAAATATTCATATAGTGCTATAGTACCAATTCCCATTAATTCAGATTTTTTAGAACATTCAATATTACCAGTATTATCTATATCTTGTTTAGTTCTTTTTCCAATACAAAATTCTTGTGGAATGATTAGTGATTTAACATCTTTAGAAAATTTTTCTTCATCATTATAAACACTTAATATTTTATCTTTAATTCTACTAGCTTGAGTACCTTCAAATTCATTGATACCAGCGTCATATTTTTTTTCTACATTATATCTATTATCCCATGGGAATGATTTTTCAACATCATCAGAGAATAATCTAATATTACCATTTTCGTCAATCTTCATAATTCTATACAAAGTATTATTAATTTTTAAATAATTATCAACATTTTCTCCACGGAAAATATAATAAGGTTCTCCCGATTCTATTTTATATAATCCATTATCTGTTGTAACAATATTTTCTTCTTTAGTTATTTCATCAGTTAAATTTTTATACTTGTATGCTTCTCCACAATCTAATTTAGGTGAATAACTATAATCATCTAAATTCTTAAATACTAAAACAGACCCCGAACACATTACATCTTTTTTAGTATATTTACTCATATCTTTCATATAACCTTCAGCAATAAGATCACTAACTTTAATTTCTACAGTTCCATAAATACTTCCTTCAACCTTTTCAGGATGATTATTAACATATTGTTTGGCTGATCTAACCATAATGTTTTCAATTTTATCATATGATAAGGCTGAACCAAAAATAGCTTTATAAATTACAAAAAATAAAATAAATGCTACAAAAATACCTATAAGAATAAACGCCATTTTAATCATGCCTTTTGTTTTATCATCCATATTACTGAAATCAAACATTCTTTTAAAGTCCATAAGTACCTCCTAATTTACAAAATTATTATAGCATAATATATTTAAAAAATAAATGAAAAAAGATGCTTATTTAGCATCTTCCTCAACTAATTCTAAAATAACCATTAAAGCGTCATCTCCACGACGTTCAGTAAGTTTTAAAATTCTAGTGTAGCCACCATTTCTATTAGCATAACGAACAGCTAAGTCATTAAATACTTTTTGAACAGCTGCATTATCGTTTTGTAAAAATGCTAAAGCTTTTCTTCTAGCTACTAAAGAACCATCTTTACCATAAGAAATCATTTTATCTACAAATTTACGAACTTCTTTAGCTCTTGTTTCTGTAGTTTCAATTCTTTCATTCATGATAACATCTTTAGTTAGATTTGCAAGCATACTTCTTCTATGTTTATTAGTACGTCCTAATTTTCTGTAAGCCATAATATTCCTCCTAACTACTAGTCTTCGTCACGGAATTTAAGTCCCATATCTTTAATTTTGTCGATAACTTCTTTTAAAGATTTTTTACCTAAATTACGTATTTTCATCATTTCAAGTTCTGATTTTTCTACTAAATCACCTAATGTGTTAATATTAGCTCTTTTTAAACAATTATAAGCTCTTACTGAGAAATCTAAATCATCAATAGATGTTTCTAATTTCTTTAATTTGCTATCTTCTTGTTTTGCAGACATTACACCTGTAGTATCAGCTAATTCACTTAAATTAGTTATAATATTTAAATGTTCAATTAATATTTTAGCACCTAAAGCCATTGCTTCTTCAGGTTTTAAAGATCCATTTGTATAAACATTCATAATTAATTTGTCATAGTTAGCATCTTGTCCAACACGAGCACTTTCTACTTCATAACTAATTCTTTCAATAGGTGAATATAAAGCATCTATTGGAATGAAACCAATCTTTGCATTTTCAATATGTTGTTTATTTTCATTAGCTGGAACATAACCGCGTCCGTTAGCAACGATCATTTCCATATCAAGCTTTCCACCTTTAGCTAATGTTGCGATAACTTGATCAGGATTCATAACTTCAACATCAGCATCGCATGTAATGTCTCCAGCAGTTACTACTCCTTCTTTGTCAGCGTATAAATGTATAGTTTTATTTCCTTCTACATTTTTCTTTAATACTACGCTTTTTAAGTTTAAAACAATAGTTGTTACATCTTCTACTACACCATCGATAGTTTGGAATTCATGCATAACCCCATCAATTTTTACTGCTACAATAGCACTACCCGGCATATTAGATAACATTACTCTTCTAAGAGCGTTACCTATAGTTGTTCCAAAACCTCTTTCTAAAGGTTCTAATTCAAATTTTCCATAATTATTATTTTCAACATAATCAGTAATTTTAAATACTGGTTTTTCAAAGTTTAACACTATTTTCACTCCTTTTCATTTTATCCACGAGGACGTTTTGGTGGACGACATCCATTATGTGGAATAGGTGTTACATCAGAAATTGAAGTAATTTCTAAACCTGCAGTTTGTAAAGAACGGATAGCTGTTTCACGTCCTGAACCTAAACCTTTTACAAATACTTCAACTTTTTTCATACCCATATCAACAGCTGCTTTTCCAGCTGCTTCTGCTGACATACCTGCAGCAAATGGAGTTGATTTTTTGCTTCCTTTAAATCCTAGAGTACCAGCTGAAGCCCAACTAATTGCATTACCATCATTATCACTTATAGTAACGATAGTATTGTTAAATGTTGAATGAATAAATGCTTTTCCTTCTGGTACATTCTTTTTAACTTTACGTTTTCTTGGTTTATAAGCCATTTATATAACCTCCTTATTTATTAGTTACAATTATTTTTTCTTATTAGCAACTACTTTACCTTTACCTTTACGAGTTCTAGCATTTCTATTAGTTCTTTGACCTCTAACTGGAAGTCCTTTTTTATGTCTAGTTCCTTGGTAAGAGTTAATTTCCATTTTAGTTTTAATATTCATGTTTACTTCACGACGTAAGTCACCTTCAGTAACATATTTATTAACTTCTTCACGGATTCTTGCTAATTCATCATTATCAAGATCTCCAGCTTTTTTATCGAAATCTACTTTAGCATCTTTTAAGATCTTTTGAGATAAACTTCTTCCGATACCATAAATATAAGTCATTGCTATTTCGATTCTTTTATTATTTGGTATATCTACACCTTTAATACGTGCCATTCAAACACCTCCTATTAACCTTGTCTTTGATTATGTTTTGGATTAACACATCTAACTTCTATTCTTCCATTACGTCTTATTATTTTACATTTGTCGCATATTTTTTTAACTGATGCTCTTACTTTCATTTTTATTCCTCCTACTTTATTATTTTCGGTAAGTTATGCGCCCACGTGTTAAATCATATGGTGAAAGTTCAACAGTTACTGTATCACCTGGTAAGATGCGAATATAATTCATTCGGATTTTACCAGAAACGTGAGCTTCTACAGTATGTTTGTTTTCTAATTCAACCTTGAAAATACCTCCAGGCTTTACTTCAATAACTTTTCCTTGTACTTCGATTGTATCTGTTTTAGCCATTTAATCACCTCTTTGTTTTATTATAATCACTAGATAAAATATTTTATATTAGAAAACTTGATAATAATTTTATATATTTATCTAGAGATATTATACCATCTTTTTACCTTTTGGTCACTAGGAATTCTATACAGTAAATGTATGAATTCCAGTATACCATAAAGATGGAGTAGCATTAAGACTAAAATGTCATATGCTTAGTAAGCGATCTAACTTTTTAAATATAATCTTTAAAAGTACGCGTATCGCCTATTCAACTAAATGTTGAAAATATCATTTATTATAGTGAGCTAACTATAATTTTTTCTATTTGTTCAAAAGTATTTTCTTTTCCTAAATCACTATTAACATGATATAGGACATTTTTTTTCTCATAATAATCGATTAATGGTTGAGTTTTTTCTAAGTAAGTTTGAAATCTGCCATCAAATGTTTCGGCATTATCATCACTTCTTTTTACTAACTCAGTACCACAATTATCACAAATACCAGCTTGTTTTGGTTTAGCAGCATCTATATTTTCGTTAAATACACTTCCACATTTAGGACAACTAACTCTTCCTACAATACGACTTTTAGCAACCTCTTTGTCAATGTCTAAGACAATAACATAACCTAATTCTCTATTTAATTTATTAAGAATTACCTCGTATTGTTCTGCTTGTTCTAAATTTCTTGGAAATCCATCTAAAATATATCCATTATCACAATCACTTTGTTGTAATCTTTCAGTGATAAGTTCTAACATAATATCACTACTAACAAAACGTCCATTGGAAATTTCGTTAGCTATATATCTTCCTCTTTCAGAATCTTCTTTAGCAGAATTTCTTAAAATATCTCCAGTCGAGATGTGAGGTATATTATATTTTGAGCTCACCATCACAGCTTGTGTTCCTTTGCCAGCCGCTGGTGGAGCGATAAAAATTATATTTTTCATCTTCTTCTACGCCCCCTTGTATATGAACGACTAACTAATTGACTTTCAATTTGTTTATATGTTTCTAATGCAACACCAACAACGATTAATAACCCAGTACCACCAATTGTAACACTAGCTGGCATATTTGAGAACATCCCAAATAATACTGGAAGTGCTGCAATGATAGTTAAAGCAAAAGCTCCTACAAAAGTAATTTTTTTAATTACTTTAGTAATATATTCAACAGTTTCTTCTCCTGGTCTAACACCCGGAATAAATCCACCATTTTTATTTAAATTATCAGCTAATTCATCTGGTTTTAATTGTATAAATGTATAAAAGTATGCGAATCCAAATATACATAATACATATAATAATAATCCAGTTGGAGTAGTCATTACTATCCATTTGTTTATAAATATTGTCATTGCGTCATTTTTAATAAATGATGCAATTATTGATGGAATTGAAATTATTGCAGATGCAAATATTACTGGTATAACACCAGCAGAATTTAATCTGAATGGTATATAACTTTGTTGTCCACCATATGAATTTGATGATTTATTAGCATATTGAATTGGAATCCTTCTTTCAGCAGTTTCCTCATAAACAATACCTAAAACTATTGCAATATAGAATATTACAAATAAAGTAAACATAGTTATACCTAAGGCAATTGATTGAGTAGTTCCACTGAAGTCTACTAATGTATTCCATGCTGTATAGAACATATTAGGTAGATTTGCAATAATACCCGCCATGATAATTAATGAAATACCATTTCCTATTCCCTTAGCAGAAATTTGATCTCCAAGCCATAATAAGAATGAAGTTCCCGCTGTAAGAACAAGGGCAAATTCCAAATATTGTATTGGACTACTACCACTTACATATGTAAATGAGTATATATATCCTTGAATAAATGCTAATATAATACCAACTACTCTTGTAATTTGATTCATTTTATTTCGACCAGAAATACCTTGTTTAGATAATTCTGTTAAATATGGAACAATATCCATAGCTAAAAGTTGAATTATAATTGATGCTGTGATGTATGGCATTACACCTAGAGCAAAAATAGAAAATTTTTCCATTGCTCCTCCACCCATAGCATTAAGTAATTCTAAAAATCCTAAATTACCAGTCAATGAATCTTTATCAATTCCTGGAACAATAATCGCAGTTCCTAATTTAAAGATGAATAAAGCAGCAAAAGTGAATAAAACTTTCTTTTGTAGATCTTTATTCTTGCGATTAAACATTTGCTTAAATGTTGCAAACATGTTAAATCACCTCTGCTTTTCCACCTAATTTTTCTATTTGTTCTTTAGCTACACTTGAGAAATTGTGAGCTTTAACAACTAATTTTTTTTCTAATTTACCATTTCCTAGTACTTTGATACCATCTAATTGATTTTTAACTAATCCCATTTCTTTTAATAATTCTGGTGTAACAGTAGCGTTATCATCAAATTTATTTAAATCACTTAAATTAATAACAGCATAAGTAGTTTTAAATTTTGCATTAGAGAAACCACGTTTTGGTAATCTTCTGAATAAAGGTAATTGTCCACCTTCAAATCCAGCTTTGTGGCTATAACCACTTCTTGATTTTTGTCCGTTTTCTCCTCTACCTGAAGTTTTTCCTAAACCTGATCCAACACCACGACCAACTCTTTTACGAGTTTTAGTAGCACCTTCAGCAGGATACATTGTATGTAATTTCATTAGATTAAATCCTCAACTTTCTTACCACGTAATTTAGCTACTTGTTCTACTGTTCTTTGAGCTTTTAAAGCTTCTAATGTAGCAAATGCCATATTAATTTTTGTATTTGATCCAAGTGATTTAGATAAGATATCTTTAACACCAGCTAATTCAAGTACAGCACGAACTGGTCCACCAGCTTTAACTCCTGTACCTTCAGTAGCAGGTTTTAACATAACTTTACTTGCTCCTCTAACACCAATTGCTTCATGTGGGATTGTTCTATTATCAACTATTGCTACTCTTACTACATTTTTAGCAGCAGCTTGTTCAGCTTTTTTAATTGCATCTGGTACTTCATTAGCTTTACCAGTTCCAATTCCTACTTTACCTTTTCTATCTCCAACGGCAACTGTAGCAGAGAAACGGAAATGACGACCACCTTTTGTTACTTTTGTAACACGACCAATGTTGATAATTTCAGTTTCATACATTTTTGGTCTTGGTTCTCTTCTTCTAGTTTCCTTTTCCATCTAGATTCCTCCTCTTAGAATTCTAATCCATTTGCACGTGCTGCTTCAGCTAAAGCTTTAACACGTCCATGATATAGGTATCCACCTCTATCAAAAGTTACTTTTTCAATTTTTGCTTTTTTAGCTCTTTTAGCAATTAATTCTCCTACTTTTGCAGCAGCTTCAATATTTCCACCATTTTCAATTTTTAATTCTTTATCAATTGAAGAGGCACTTACTAATGTGACAGCTTTTTCATCATCAATGATTTGAGCAAAAATATTGTTGTTTGATCTAAACACATTAAGTCTTGGTACACTTGCAGTACCTGTAACTTTTTCTCTGATACGAGCATGTCTAGCTTTACGCATATCGTTACGAGCTACTTTTTTAATCATAAGTATTACTCTCCTTTACTTTTTATTATTTAGATGCTTTCTTTCCTTCTTTACGACGGATAACTTCATCTTTATAACGAATACCTTTTCCTTTATAAGGTTCAGGTTGTCTAATTTTTCTTACGTTAGCAGAAAATTCTCCTACTAAACATTTATCAATTCCTTTTACAACTAATTCTGTGTTACTTGGAACTTCTAATGATAATTCAGTTGGAATTTCAACTTCTACAGGATGTGAATAACCAGCAGTTACTACTAATTTACCATCTTTTAAAGCGAAACGATATCCAACACCGATTGTTTCTAATCTTTTTTCATAACCTTCTGTAACACCAATAATCATATTTCTGATATTAGCATTTGCAGTTCCGTGGAAATTTTTAACTGAATCATCTTTTCTTGTTAATGTTAATTCATTTCCATTAATGTTTACAGTAATGTCTTTATTGATTTCAGTAGAAAGTTCACCTTTAGGACCACTTACTTTAACAATATTAGCATCAACTGATACTGTAACATTTTCAGGTATTGTAATTACTCTATTTCCAATACGACTCATATTAATCCTCCTATATTTTTCTTTCTACTTATTACCAGATATAAGCAAGAACTTCTCCACCTAATGATTGTTTTTTAGCATCTTTTCCTGTCATTACACCTTTAGATGTTGACATAATAGCGATACCTAAACCATTAAGTACAGTTGGAACTTCTTCAGCTTTAGCATAAACACGTAAACCTGGTTTTGAAATTCTTTTTAAACCTGTAATAACACGTTCTTTCTTTTCTCCGTATTTTAATGATAATACGATGATATTTTGAACGTCATTCTTTTTAACTTTGAAGTCAGCTATAAATCCTTCTTCTTTAAGAATTCTTGCGATTTCTAACTTCATTTTTGAAGCAGGCACTTCAACTTCTTTATATCGCATTTGGTTAGCATTACGAATTCTTGTAAGCATATCTGCGATTGGGTCAGTTACTACCATAAATTTGTCCTCCCTTCAATTACCAGCTAGATTTTCTAACACCTGGTATTTGTCCTTTATAAGCTAATTCTCTAAAACAAATACGGCAAATTCCATATTTTTTAAGTACTGAATGTGGTCTACCACATCTTTGACAACGAGTATATTCACGTACTTTAAACTTTGGTTTACGATTAGCTTTTGCTATCATACTTTTTTTAGCCATAATATTTCCTCCTATAATAAATTTTGAATATTATTTTTTAAATGGCATACCAAAACCTTTTAAAAGATCGTACGCTTCTTCATTTGTTTTAGCAGTTGTTACCATAACGATATCCATACCACGTACTTTAACAACATTATCATATTCAATTTCTGAGAAAATTAATTGTTCTGTTAAACCTAAAGTGTAATTTCCACGTCCATCAAAAGCTTTATTTGAAACACCACGGAAATCTCTTACACGAGGTAATGTAATACTAATTAATTTATCTAAGAAATTGTACATGTTTTCACCACGTAATGTTACTTTGCATCCGATTGCTTGTCCTTCTCTAACTTTGAATCCAGCAATAGCTTTTTTAGCTTTAGTTGCAACAGGTTTTTGACCAGTAATGATTTCTAAATCTTTCATTGCTGCATCTAATAATTTACTATTAGTTGTTGCATCACCAACACCCATATTTACAACGATTTTTTCTAATTTAGGTACTTCCATAACACTAGCATAGTTATATTTTTCTCTTAAACTTGGTACAATTTCATTATTATATTTTTCTTTTAGGCGGTTCATAATTACCCTCCTTCCAATTAATCGATTGTAGAGTTAGACTTTTTAGCTACTCTAACCTTTTTACCATCTTTATTTATAACATGTCCAATTCTGCTTGGTTTTCCTGTTTTTGGATCTACTATCATAGCATTAGAAGCATTAATTGGGGCTTCCATTTCTACGATACTTCCTGCAGTTTGTCCATTACCTTTATTATGTTTTTTAACAACATTTACTCCTTCAATAACGATTTTATTTTCGTTACGAAGAACTTTAGTAATTTTACCTTCTTTGCCTTTATCTTTTCCAGCAATTACTACTACTTTATCTCCAGTTTTAAAGTTCATAAACTTACCTCCCAACTATAACACTTCTTTAGCAAGTGATATAATTTTCATAAAATCTTTGTCACGTAATTCACGTGCGATTGGTCCGAATACACGAGTTCCAACTGGACTCTTATCATCTTTAATAATAACGCAAGCATTATCATCAAACTTAATATAAGATCCATCTTCTCTTCTTAGACCAAATTTGCTTCTAACTATTACAGCTTTAACAACTTTTCCTTTTGCTACAGTACCATTAGGAGTTGCTTTCTTAATAGTTCCAACAACTATATCACCAATATTACCAGTTTTAACTTTACTTCCACCAAGCACTCTTATAACTGAAAGTTCACGAGCACCTGAATTATCTGCTACTTTTAAACGGCTTTCTTGTTGAATCATATATTAATCCTCCTTTTAGCTTTTTTTATATATAAGCTTTATTAGCTTTTAATTAATAAGCTTGCAATTATAAAATTATTGCTTCTTCTACTACTTCAACTAAACGGAAATGTTTTGTTTTTGATAATGGTCTAGTTTCCACTATACGTACTTTATCTCCAACTTTAGCGATGTTTTTTTCATCATGAGCAGCATATTTTTTAGAATATTTAATACGTTTTCCATATAAACGATCTTTTTTATGAGTTTCAACTAAAACAGTAATTGTTTTGTCGTTAGATGCGCTTATAACTTTTCCTACAAATTCTTGTTTTCTTTCCATAATATTCCTCCTAGTTATTTAATTCTCTTTCACGTAAAATTGTTTTCATACGTGCAACTAGTTTTCTTAATTCTTTAATGCGAGCAGGATTTTCTAAACTTCCTGTAGCTTGACTAAAACGTAAATTAAATAATTCTTCTTTATATTCTTCAATTTTTTTGGTGATTTCTTCGTTTGTTAAATCTCTAATTTCTTTATTATTCACAAGCTTCACCACTTTCTTTTTTTACAAATTTACATTTGATTGGTAATTTATGCATAGCAAGTCTTAACGCTTCGCGAGCAACTGCTTCATCTACACCATCTATTTCAAACATAATTTTTCCTTTTTTAACAACGGCAACCCATTTTTCTGGTTGACCTTTACCTTTACCCATACGAGTTTCTAAAGGAATTTTAGTTAATGATAAGTGAGGGAAAATATTAATCCATACTTTACCACCACGTTTCATATAACGAGTCATAGCAACACGTGCTGATTCGATTTGATTTTGAGTGATCCAAGCACCTTCCATAGCCATTAATCCGTATGAACCAAAGTGTAATTCAGTATTACCTTTAGCTACACCATCATAACGTAAACGGTGTGGACGACGGTATTTAGTTCTTTTTGGAATTACTGCCATCGCTATTACCTCCCTTGTTTTTCTTTTCAGGAAGAATTTCACCTTTATAAATCCATACTTTAACACCGATTTTTCCGTATGTAGTATCAGCTTCTTTGTGAGCATAATCTATATCTGCTCTTAAAGTATGTAATGGAGTATTACCTTCAGTATAACCTTCAGTTCTTGCCATATCAGCTCCACCTAAACGTCCAGATACTGCAGTTTTAATTCCTTTTGCTCCAGCTTTCATAGCATTTCTAATAGCTCTTTTTTGTGCAATTCTAAATGAAACACGGTTTTCAATTTGACGAGCAATGTTTTCTGCTACTAATGCTGCATTTATATCAGGATTTTTAACTTCCATAATAGAAATTTGTACATTTTCTTTTACTAATTTTGATAATTCTTTAGTTAATTTTTCAACTTCACTTCCGCTGTGTCCCATAACAACACCTGGTTTAGCAGTGTTGATAATAACATTTGTTTTTTCAGCGTTTCTTTCAATAAGAATACTTGAAACTGCTGCGTCTTTTAATTTCTTTTCTAAGAATCTACGGATTTGTACGTCATTATTTAAATATTTAGCAAAATCTTTATTTCCTGCGTACCATTTAGATTCCCAATCTTTATTAATACCGATTCTAAGTCCGACTGGACTAACTTTTTGACCCATCAGTTTACCTCCTTTGCTTAATTTTTTTCGCTTACAACAACTGTGATATGGCTAGTTCTTTTCTTAATTGGATCTACGTGACCACGAGAACCCATTCTAGCTCTTTTCATAGTTTGTCCTTCATTAACGTAAATTTCTTTAACGTATAAATTATTTTTATCTAAACCTAAATTATTTTCTGCGTTAGCTACTGCTGAAGTTAATACTTTTCTTGTTATTCTAGCAGCTTCTTTGTTTAGGTTTGCTAATATTTTATCTGCTTCGATAACGCTTTTGTTACGAACTAAATCTACAACTAAGCGTGCTTTACGAGGCGCAATTCTAACTGTTTTTGCAATTGCTCTTGCTTCCATTTTAGTCCTCCTCCCTGGTAACTAACTATTTCTTTTTCTTGTCTTCGCCGTGTCCTCCGAACTTACGAGTTGGAACAAATTCACCTAATTTATGTCCAACCATATCTTCTGTTACATATACTGGAATAAAATCTTTTCCATTATGAACAGCAAATGTAAGTCCTATAAAGTTAGGATATATTGTAGAACGACGAGACCATGTTTTAATAACTTCTTTTCTCTCAGATCCATTAGCAACTTCTACTTTTTTTGCTAAATGTTCATCGATAAAAGGTCCTTTTTTTAAACTTCTTGCCATTTAAACCATCCTTTCACTATTTTTTACGACGACGTACAATTAACTTATCTGAAGCTTTATTGTTTTTACGTGTTTTGGCACCAAGTGCTGGTTTACCCCATGGAGTAACAGGTCCTTTACGTCCGATTGGTGTACGTCCTTCACCACCACCGTGTGGGTGATCGTTAGGGTTCATAACAGAACCACGAACTGTAGGTCTAATACCCATATGTCTTTTACGACCAGCTTTACCAACTTTAACTAATTCGTGATCAGCATTTCCTACTTCTCCGATAGTTGCTCTGCAAGTACTTAATACTTTTCTTACTTCACCACTTGCTAAACGAAGTAATGTATATTTTCCTTCACGTCCTAGGATTTGTACTGATGAACCAGCTGAACGAGCCATTTGACCACCTTTACCAGCTTTTAATTCAACATTGTGAACCATAGTACCTTCTGGAATACAACTTAATGGTAGACAGTTACCAACTTTGATATCTGCTTTTTCTCCACTTTCAATTTTGTCTCCAACTTTTAATCCTTTTGGAGCTAATATGTATGCTTTTTCTCCATCAGCATAACTTAATAAAGCAATGTTAGCAGTTCTGTTTGGATCGTATTCAATAGCAGTTACTGTAGCAATAATACCATCTTTTTGTCTTCTGAAGTCAATAATACGATATTTTCTTTTTGCTCCACCACCACGGTGTCTTACAGTGATTCTACCTTGGTTATTACGTCCACCATTTTTCTTTAATGTTACAACTAATGATTTTTCTGGAGTTGTTTTAGTTACTTCATCATTGATTAAAGTAGACATTCCACGTTGTCCATTAGTCATAGGCTTGTATGTTTTTATTGCCATGATATATCCTCCTAACAATTATTAAAGTTCAATTGAACTTCCTTCTTGTAATTTAACATATGCTTTTTTAACTTTATTTGTTTTTCCAACATAACGTCCAACTCTTTTTTTCTTAGGTTTAACGTTAACTGTGTTAACATTTTCAACTTTAACATTGAAAATTGCTTCAATAGCTTGTTTGATTTGAGTTTTATTAGCTTTTGTATCAACACTGAATACATAAGTTCTGTTATTTTGAGCAGCATCTGCAGTTTTTTCAGTGATGATTGGCGCTTTAATAATATCTCTATAGTTATTCATTAAACAAGCACCTCCTCAATAGCTTTAACAGCTTTTTCAGTAATAATCATATTATCAGCAGCGATTACATCATAAGTATTAATTTCACTAGCTTCTAATAATACAACGTTATTTAAATTTCTAGTAGCTAAAATTACATTATCATTTAATTCGTCAACTACTAATAATACTTTTTTATTTGCTTTTAAATTATTTAATGCAACTTTTGCATCTTTTGTTTTTCCAGTTTCTAAATCGAAGTTATCAACAACGATCATTTCACTTTCAATAACTTTATAAGATAAAGCAGATTTTAATGCTAATCTTCTTTCTTTTCTGTTCATTTTTTTAGCATAACTTCTTGGATGTGGTCCAAATACGATACCACCTTTAATCCAATGTGGTGCTCTTGTACTACCTTGACGTGCACGGCCAGTACCTTTTTGTCTCCAAGGTTTTTTACCTCCACCACTAACTTCTGAACGAGTTTTAGTGTCAGCAGTTCCTTGTCTTGCATTATTGCGTGCTAATGTTAATGCATCATATAAAACAGCATCATTTGGTTCAATTCCCCAAACGTTTTCGTTTAAAGTAATATCTCCTACTTTTTCACCTTTAATATTTAATACAGATAATTTATTCATATTAAGTTATCCTCCTTATTAGTTTTCTTCTACAGTAGTAGTTTCAACTTCTGGTGTTTCTACAGGAGTTTCTACAGCAGTTTCATAAGAAACTAATTCTTCTGCTTCATTTACTTTTCCACAATTTTTAACAGCTGTTCTAATCATAACTAATGATTTTTTAGGTCCTGGTACATTACCTTTAACTAAGATAACTCCATTTTCTAAATCTGTTGCAACAACTTCTAAGTTTTGAATTGTAACAGTTAATGTTCCCATATGACCTGGTAATTTTTTTCCTTTAAAAACACGCATTGGTCTCATAGTTCCCATACTTCCTGGTCTTCTATGATAATGTGATCCGTGACCCATAGGACCACGACTTTGTCCATGACGTTTAATAACACCTTGGAATCCATGTCCTTTAGTGATTCCTGTAACGTCAATCATTTCTCCGGCTTCAAAAACATCGGCATGTAATTCTTGCCCTAATTCATATTGAGCAATATCTACACCTCTGATTTCTTTAAAGAAGCGCTTAGGTGCAGTTTTAGCTTTATTAGTATGTCCAATAGAAGCTTTAGTAGCTGCTTTTTCTTTTTTGTCACTAAATCCTAATTGAATAGCTTCATAACCATCATTTTCAATTGTTTTAATTTGTGTTACAACATTAGTACCAACTTCAATAACAGTAACAGGAACTAATTTTCCAGATTTAGTAAATACTTGAGTCATTCCAATTTTACGACCTAAGATTCCTTTTACCATAATTTCTTTCCTCCTAATTAGTATTTGATTTGAATATCAACACCACTTGGAATTTCAAGATGAGTTAATGCATCTATAGTTTCCTTGCTTGGGTTTGTGATATCAATAAGTCTTTTATGTGTTCTTTTTTCAAATTGTTCACGTGAATCTTTGTTTATGTGAACAGCTCTTAAGATAGTGATTTTTTCAACTTCTGTTGGTAATGGTACAGGACCACTTACTTGACCACCAGTTCTTTTAACTGTTTCAACAATCTTTGCACATGCATTATCTAAACTTTTATGTTCAAAAGCTTTTAATTTGATACGAACTTTAGTTTTAGACATATGGTATCCTCCTTTCGTTTATATCCAGTATAAACTTGCTCCGTGTAAAAACCCGATAATAGATTTAGTTTATTTTACAACTTAACCTGGTGTTTCGGCAACCTTACACATCTACGCATGCCACACATACAAAAGTATACTAGAAAAACAAGAGAAAATCAAGCCTTTTTTATAAAAATTGCAAAAAATATCATAAGTGTGTTAAAATTATATTGTGATTGCAAGAAAAGAGGTAAATATGAAAGTAACAATATTAGGATCTGGTGCATATGGTATAGCATTAGCATTAATGTTAAATGAAAACAAATGTGAAATTACTATGTGGGAAAGATTTGATGACAAAGCACAAGAACTTATTAAAACAAGAGAAAACAAAAAAGTACTACCAGGAGTTAAAATACCTGAAAATATTAAAATTACAAGTGATCTAGAAGAAAGCATGAAAAATAGTGAATTAATAATTATTGCTATTCCAGCAGGATTTGTAGATGAAGTATCAGTTAAAATGAAAAATTATATTACGAAAGAACAACATATATGTATAGCAAGTAAAGGTATCGAACAAGATACATGTTTATTTGTTGATGATGTTGTAAAAAAATATATTAAAACAAGAAGAATAGCTGTTATATCTGGACCATCATTTGCAATAGACATTGCTAAATATGTCCCAATTGGATTAACATTATCTTCTAAGAATAAACAAACTATTAAAGTTTGTAAAAAAGCGCTTGAAAATAGAAATCTAAAATTAAGAGAGAATAACGATATTATAGGTACAGAAATATGTGGTTCGATAAAAAATGTTATAGCAATTGCATCTGGAATGATTGATGGAATGGGACTTCCTGAATCAACACAAGCAATGTTTATTACCGAATCATTACATGATATTAAAGAATTAATCAAAGCATTAGGTGGAGATGGAAAAACAATCCTATCATTTGCAGGATTTGGTGATTTATTATTAACATGCACTAGTACTAAAAGTAGAAATTTTAGATTTGGTAAACTTATAGGCGAAAAAAAATCAAAAGAAGAAATTAATGAATTTATAAATTCTACTACAATTGAAGGTTTATATACATTGAAATCTATTCATAAATTAATAAAAAATAAAAAAGTTGATATTCCTATTATAGATTTAATATATGATATTGTATTTAATGATGAAAACCCTGACGAAATAAAAAGATTTTTAATAAAAAAACAATAAAAAAAAATTAGGATTATTTCCTAATTTTTTTATTGCTCATAATCATTTTTAAACATAGGTAAAAAAATGTTTGCTAAATATTGTTTTGTCTCTGCATCTTCTATTGTTTCTATTCCAAACTTTCTAGTTGGTAATACAATAACTTTTGCATACTTAACATTTTCTGATAAATCACCATTTGATAAATTTTCTACTAACATTAGATAGTAAATGTTTTTTTCTTCATAAGTTTCACAAACTGTATATGACTTTCCATCTGTCAAATTTAAGATATCTAATTTTTCTATGAAATTCATAGTGATCTACCTCCCATTTCTTGTTGAAGTTCTTGAACTTTAGTGACATCGTTAATATTCCAGAAACCTTCAGCTTGATTATTTTCACCAGTTAGACAAGCACTAATTTCTCCTCCTTGATCAACAAGTTTTTGAATACTGTTATCATCTTGGACAAATTTAAATGATCCATCTGGCATTTTAATAGTAACACCAATAATATCTCTTTCTAAACTTCTTTCATGAATAGGTGTATATGGATTTGTTCTATTTACAGCATCATACTGATTATTATATATATCAGCACCTTCATTTACAGTAATTTTATCACCCATAGATATTTGAGAATAGATTTCATTTTTTAACATACCATCATCTAATTCATTTCCGTGTGTCATATCTTCTATAGTTGTTTCTATTTCTTGATTAGTAGGTTCAGGTATACTATTTGACAAGTTATTAATTAATGGTGAGGCAGCTAGTGTAACAGTAATAGCGGCAATAACTGCTGCAGCAACTTTTTTAATTTTATTTTTTACATCTTCTTTTTTAAGTTTAGAACGTACCATTGAAACTATTCCTAATTGTTGTGGAGCGTTATTAACCTCATTTATTTCTTCATTATTCGAAATTTCATTATTATTGTTTACATTTTGTTCGTTTGATAATTCATGATAGAATGAAGCTTCTTCAATTTTAACATCAGGAACTTGTTCTAAAATATTTTTAACATTGCTATTTACATATTCTTTTCTGCATTGTAAAGAACTTCTTATAGATTTATATTGAGCTAACCTGTTAGAATCTAATCTCATTTGAGATTTATCTATCTCTTCACTATAAGCTCTTTTTTTCATTCTTTCCACCATATCATGATGTTTTGAATAATCACCTACTAGTTCTTTTCCATCAGAAATAATTCTATTTAATTCTAATAATCTATTTTCTAATTCTACTCTTTCCTCTGATGTAATATTAACATCGCATAATTGATCAAGAACAACATTTCTATCTTCTATATATAGATTAGTAATCTCATTATAATCATTTCTAAAATCTTCTAATTCTTTATATCTTTCTAATTTTTCAATTCTTTCTATTCTATTTCTTAAATTTTCTTTTGTTGTTTCTTTATATTGGTAATTATTAGGGTCTTTTAATTTTTCTTCTAAATCATTTATTAAATTATCATATTTCTCAATTTCTTCATTTCTTTTTATTTCATCTAAATCATTATAATTAGAAAATAATCTTTTTTTATAAATATTTAAATCTATTAATGCATCATCAATTGATAAAGATCCATTTTGTAATTCACTAATCATTCCATTTAGTTGTGATTCAAAATTTAATTTTAATAATTGTCTAGATTCTCTTCTTGTACCTATTTTAATTAATAATTCCTCATAATCTTTGTCGTATTTATTAACTTCATTTTCAAAAAATTTAATTTTCTTTTCTTCACTACTAGCGTTATCTAAGAAACCTTGATGTATATCTATTTCTTCTGATAAATTGTTTAGTTGATCATTATTGGTTTTAATTTTATTATTATTGTTTTCTATAATTCTTGAATTAATATCAAATTCATCAAGGATACGTTCATAATCATAACTATTTTTATCTAAATTATTCATTTTTTGTTCATATTCTTTATTTAATTCTATTAATTTATTATTATCTTCAGTTAATTGATTAATTATTTCAGATATACTATTAGCTTCAGCAGATAAAATACTTATTTTTTCTCTTTTTGGTTGTAAAAATTCATCAAATCTTTTATTTAATTCTTCTTCATCAGGTTTTTTTAAATTTCTTGCTTTATTTTCAAGTTCCCTTATTTCATCACTTAAATTTTCTATTGCTTCATATCTAGCATTTTCATCCATAATCTGAAAATTAACATTATTTTTTAACTCTTGTAATAATTGTAATAATTGTTCTTTATTCATATTTTCCTCCTAGTATCCTACTATAAAAATAATACCATTTAAGAAAATAAATGTCAATTAAATAAAAGAAGACGGATTTCCGTCTTCTTTTATTTAACGAATGGAATTAAAGCCATGAAACGAGCTTTTTTAACTTCGTTAGCAATATGTCTTTGATGTTTTGAGCAAGCACCAGTAATTCTTCTTGGTAAAATTTTACCTTTATCAGCACTTACATATTTTTTTATAATATCAGCATCTTTATAATCTACTGATTTTCCAGCACACATTTGACATACTTTTTTCTTTTTTCTATAAAATTCTGCCATTATTGTTCCCTCCTTATTAATCTAGGAAGTTGTCATCGATTGATACACTATCACCAAAATCTGCAAAAGGATCATCTTGTAAATCAACATTATTCATAGGAGCTGGTTCACTAAAATCCATTGATGGAGCAGGTTGTTGATAATTATTAAAGCTACTATTTTGACGAGATTGACTTTGACTTCTTGTTTCTAAGAAATTAACTTGATCAGCAACTACTTCTGTAGTATATCTTCTTTGTCCATCTTGTCCATCGAAACTTCCTGTTTGAATTCTTCCTTCAACTGAAACTAAACTACCTTTGTCTAAATAACGACAAATATTTTCGGCTTGTTTTCTCCAAGCAACAATTGTAATAAAATCTGCTTCTCTCTCACCTTGACTGTTACTGAAGTTACGGTTTACAGCTAAAGTAAATCTTGTTACAGCTAAATTACTATTGGTATTTCTTAATTCTGGTTTTTGAGTTAATCTTCCGATTAAACATACTCTATTCATAATGCACCCCTTAGTCTTCTAACTTAGTAATTAAATGACGAATAATATCGCTGCTAATTCCAGCTAAACGATCAAATTCGTTAATAGCTTTATCATCAGAAGCTTCTAAAGTCATTACATAATAGTAACCATTTTTGAATTTTTTGATTTCATAAGCTAATTCTCTTTGACCCATTTCTTTTACATTTGTAACGTTAGCACCATTTGTAGTTAAAACGTTTTCAAAGTTTTTAGCAACTTTTTTAATTTCTTCTTCAGTTAAAGTTGGTCTAACAATAAACATAATTTCATAATTTCTCATTTTTTACACCTCCTTATGGTCTTTCGGCTTTCTTTTTAAAGAAAGCAAGGAGTAATTAAATACTCGAAAGTATTGTAGCATAATTTTTTATTATTGTAAACAATTATTTATTTTTAATAAAAGTAGTTATGCAATCTAATATGAAAACAAATAATAATATATATGTTATTGAATAAGGAATTTTTAAAATTAATCTTTTTAATATTGGATTTATTACATAAATAAATAAAATAGAAACTGCACCCCAAATAAAAGCCATTTCCAATGATATATAATTGCCAATGTTATATTTATGGTTTTTATAACTCCAAAAGATTATACCAAATATTTTTTCAATTAATATTCCACCGAGCAGTTCTAGGCAAGAAAGAAAAATAGAAAGAATAAAAAAAACAATTATTGTCTCAATCCATCTAGGCATATGAAGATTAATAAAAAAATATCTTGATAATACTAAAATTATTACTGTACCAATGCCATATATAGGTGTAAATGGTCCATACATAATACCACTTTTAAAACCAGACTTTGTTATTAAAGCAAGCGATGTTTCCAAAATATATCCTAAAAATGAATAAACAAAAAAACAATTTAAATAATACATTATTATCACCCAATAATAGTATTAGTTAAATTGTAATAATTAAACATTAAATCTAAAATGACAAATATCTCCATCTTGCATAACATATTCTTTACCTTCAAGACGCATTTTTCCTGCTTCTTTGACTGCTTTTTCACTACCACATTCATGTAGATCATCATAGCTCATTACTTCAGCTCTAATAAATCCTCTTTCAAAATCTGTATGAATAATTCCGGCACATTCTGGTGCTTTCATTCCCTTCTTGAAAGTCCATGCTCTACATTCTTGAACACCAGCAGTGAAATAAGTTGCAAGTCCAAGTAAATCGTATGTAGCATATATTAATTTATCTAATCCACTATCACATATTCCTAATTCGTGTAAAAATTCTGTTTTTTCATCATCTGATAATTCTACTAATTCAGATTCTATTTTAGCACAGACAGTAATAACTTTTGCGTTTTCTTTATTAGCATATTCTCTAACTTGATCAACATACATATTACCATCATTAACTAAATCATCTTCATTAATATTAGCCATATATATAATAGGTTTATGTGTTAAGAAATTAAATGCTTTAACATATTTATAATCTTCTTCATCGAATTCTAATTTTCTAATAGGTTCATTTTTAAGTAATGTTTCTTTAATTTGATTTAAAATTCTTACTTCTCTTTGAATTTCTTTATCCTTAGACATAGCTGCTTTTTTCCCTATTTTATTAATTCTATTTTCTACAACTTCTAGATCTGCTAAAATTAATTCAACATTAATTATTTCAATATCTCTAATTGGATCTACATTATTTTCAACGTGAATAATATTCTTATCTTCAAAGCATCTTACAACTTCAACAATTGCATCAACTTCACGAATATGCGATAAAAATTTATTACCTAAACCTTCACCAGAAGCAGCACCTTTTACTAAACCAGCTATATCAGTAAATTCATAAGTTGTTGGAATAACATTTTCAGTTTGATATAAATTTTGTAAATATTCTAGTCTTTTATCTGGCACGGTAACAACACCAACATTTGGATCTATTGTCGCAAATGGATAATTAGCAGCTAATATATTTTTTTTTGTAATAGCATTAAATAAAGTTGATTTACCAACATTTGGTAATCCTACTATACCTGCAGTTAAACTCATAATCATTCCTCATTTCGTTTTTTATTATACATAATAATTAATAAAATTGCAAAGAAAAAAGATGAAATATCATCTTTTAGTATGTTGAGAATGTTTCTGGTCCTAATGATAACCCAACAATATACCATCCCATAATTATTAAAATCCATAATCCTGCGAATAATAACAATGCTGGCATCATAATTCTAAATGTACCAAAAACAGTTATTTTATTATTTTCTTTTGTATTATATTTTTCTAAAAATGCTAACATTATAATGTAATAAGGATATATAGGGGTGAAACATTTACCAACACCATCTGCTGCTCTAAAAATAAATTGAGAAAAATTAGGTGTTATATTCGATCTCATTAATAATGGTACTGTTAATGGAGAAGCAATAGTCCATTTTGTAACAGCACTTGGTACTAATATACTCATTAATATAACTATTAAAAAGAACATTGCTACTAATGGAATTCCTGAAAAAGGTAATGAAGTTAATAAAGTAACTAACTTACATGAAATAACTTCTCCTAAATTTGTCCATTCTAATATTCCTATAAATTGTGAAGTAAAGAATAATAAAACAAATACATATCCTAAACCTTCAAAATTTTTCGATAAACCTACACTATATTGTGTACTATTTTTAATGTTTCCTGAAATTTTACCATATATAAATCCACATATCATTACAATTAATAAGAATATTAATGGTAAACCATTTTTAAATGGTGAATTATTCCCCATTAATCTTTCTATATAAGAATTTCCTTCACCAAGCAAAAATCCTGATCCTTTTAATCCTGGTATAATCATATAAGTTAGAATTATAATCATTAGGAAAAATGCTAAATTACTATAATATAACGCTTTTTTAGAAATAATTATATTTTCATCATCTTGTATATTACTTTTTGGAACACGTTTTTCTAAAACTGAATGAATTATAAAGGTACCTACTACTGAAAGTATAAATGTACTAGCAAACATTATATACATATTTGATTTTAATAAATAAATAAAATTTTTATCAACATCTAATGATGCAGCAGTTTCTGTTAATTTTGCTAAAACTATCTCTTCATTATTATAAAGTAGTCCAGTTCCATAACCCATAGTAATTCCAATAAATACAGTCATAATACCAAGTAAAGGTTTTTTGCCTGTATATTTATATAAAATTGCAACTAAAGGAAGTAGTATTACATATGAATAATCTCCTAATATAGAACCTGAAACACCTACTAGTAGTGTTAAAAATGTTAAAAATTTAGAATTGATTTTTCTAAACGGATAGAAAATAGATTTAAATAAACCACTTGCTTCACCTATACTTATTGTAATTAATGAAATAATTAACAAAAACAAAGGTTCAAATACTTGTAAATTTTTAACAACATTATTTAATACATATATTATACCTTCTTTGGTTAATATATTATTAACTGTAACAAGACTTGTTTCTAACGAATCTCTTACAATTTCTGTTTTTTCAGCATCTATTTCTAACAAAGAAAATGTAGTACTCAAACCAATTGTTATCATTGTTAACAAGATAATTGCTATAACAGGTCCAAGCATTTTCTTTTCTTTTATTTTTCTTTTCATTTATTCCTCCTAAAACTTAATAATTTTTTTAACTTTTTTATTAAAGTCTATTCTAGGTAACATAATTGTTCTATTGCATTGAATGCATTTTATTTTAATGTCAGCTCCAACTCTTGTGACTTCCCATTCATTACTACCACAAGGATGAGCTTTTTTCATAACAACAATGCTACCTAATTTATAATCCTTACTTTCCATTGTGTAATACAACTTGTTGGAATGGGATTTCTATATTATTTTTATTAAGTTCTAAAATAGCTGCTTTTAATATTGCTCTTTGAACTACAAAGTGTTGCATTGCAACAGTAGTAGCTACTATTCTATAGCTAATAGATGAATCATTAAGTTGATTTAATCCTAATAAAACAACTGGTCCTTTTAAATTATCTAATTCTTCAGTTAATCTTTCACATAATTTTGTTAATATCTTATCTACTTTTTCTAAATCAGAATCATAAGCTACATTTATATCCACTATAGCAAGTGAATTATCTAAAGTATGATTAACTACTTCTGTAATATTTCTATTTGCAAATATTTTTATTTCTCCTGTATATGCTTGTACTCTTGTAGTTTTTAATGTAATTGCAATTACTTCACCTTTAAAATCTCCAATCGTAATTATATCTCCAATATGATATTGGCCTTCTATAAATATTGTAATACCAGCAACAAAATCCTTTAATAAATCTTGAAGAGCAAGAGCAATTACAGCTGCAAATACTCCTAGAGAAGCAATTAATGATTTCGTATCTATACCATATGATTCTAATAAACTAATAGAAGCTATAGCTATAATAAAGAATTTTACAACGTTAGTGAATAGCATCATTAGAGTATTTTTTCTTTTAGCATCTAATGTTTTCATACTTACTTTAAAAACTTTTTTTATGATATTTTTTGCAATTGCGTAAGCTAAAATAGATATTACTATTATTATAATTGGTACTAATATATCTTTCATTAATAATTTTTCAAACATAATATATTACTCCTTTACATCTAAAATTTCCAAAATTCTATTTAAATCATTAACGTTATTAAAACAAATTTCTATTTTATTATCCTTTATTTTAACTTTAGTATCTAATTTATCTCTTAACATATCTTCTACATATTTATATTCATTTGTAGATTCAGTCTTTCTTTTTTGTTCAACTCTTTTATGAACTTCTTCCTTTTGAGATATTTTTTCAACTTCTCTAACTGGTAATTTTTCATTTACTATTTGATTAGCTAAATTAATCATTTCATTTTGTGATTCTAATTTACTAATAGCCCTAGCATGTCCCATAGTAATTTCATTTTTTATTACCATTTGTTGAACTTCATTAGGTAAACGAAGTAATCCTAGAATATTAGTTATATGACTTCTACTTTTACCAACTTTTTTAGCAAGTTCATCTTGAGTTAAATTTAATTTTTCTAACATTGATTTATAAGCAACAGCTTCTTCAATAGCACTTAAATTTTCTCTTTGTAAATTTTCTAAAAGTGCAATCTCCATCATTTGTTCATCAGTAAAATTTCTAATTATTGCAGGAATAGTTTCCTTACCAGCAATTCTTGATGCTCTACATCTTCTTTCACCAGCTATGATTTCATAACCTTTTATACTTTTTTTAACTATAATAGGTTGAAATACACCATGTTCTTTGATAGATAAAGCAAGTTCGTTTAATGCGTCATCATCAAATTTCTTTCTTGGTTGATAAGGATTAACCCTTAATTCATCAAGTTTTAATTCGACTATTTCTTCTTTTGGAGTCGTATCATAAATTTGTTTTTCCATACTATTTAAATCCATGTTTTCAGTGTTAAATAGTTGTTCTAATCCTCTACCAAGAGCTCTTTTTCTATCTAGTTTATTGTCCATTTCTAACAATCACTTCCTTTGCTAAACTTAAATAAGCTTCCGAACCTTTATGATCAGATGCATAGTATATTATAGGTTTTCCGTGACTTGGTGCTTCAGAAATTTTTACAAGTCTAGGAATAATTGTATCATATACTTTTTCTTTAAAATAACTTCTTATATCTTCAACAACTTCTAGCCCTAAACATGTTCTACTATCAAGCATTGTAAGTAGTACACCTTCAATATCTAAATTTGGGTTTAAATTTTTTTGAGCTAATAAAATTGTATTAATTAACTGAGCTATACCTTCAAGTGCAAAGAATTCACATTGAACAGGAATAAGAACTGAATCAGCAGCAGTCAAAGCATTTGTAGTAAGTATTCCTAAACTAGGAGGACAATCGATAATTATATAATCATATTCTTCTTTTGCAATATCCAAATATTTTTTTAATTGTCCGCCCATATTAAATCCAGGAATATTTCTAGACATCTCAACTAATTCTATTTCAATACCAGCAAGATTAATAGTTGCAGGTAATATAGATAAATTTTTAAATTTTGTTTTTATAACTGTTTCTTCTAATGTAGCTTTATCTAACATCATTTCATAAATTGAATTTTTGTATTCACCTTTAGCGATTCCTAACCCAGTAGTACAGTTTCCTTGTGGGTCTAAATCAACAAGTAGTGCTTTTCTTTTTAGTACACCTAAAGATGCAGCTAGGTTAATACTTGATGTAGTTTTTCCTACTCCACCTTTTTGGTTAACTAATGCTATAACTTTACCCATTATCTCACCATTTTCTACCATTTTAATTTACATATATATTTTAACACAAAAATCAATCTATTGCTATATTAAATAAATTATATAGAAAAAAGAGGAAATTATTCACCCTCTTTTTCTTCTATTTTTTTTATAAGTTCTTCTTTAGTCATCTTAGAAGCACCTTTTATTCCTTTTTCTCTTGCTAATTCAATCAATTCATCAGTAGTTAAATCATCTAAACTAGCATCTTTAAAATCACTTTTATCAACTTCACCATCTTCATCAGGTAAACATCCATTATCAACTAAATATTCAATTTGTTCTTTAGTTAATGTTTCATGTTCTAATAAAGTATTAGCAATCAAATCAAGTAATTTTTTATTTTCTTTTATTGTTTTAGTTGTTCTTTTGTAACATTCGTCGATAATTTTTCTCATTTCTTGGTCAATTTCATATGCTACTTGACTTGAGAAGTTTTTAGATTTATTGTAATCTCTACCTAAGAATACACTTGATTCTTGATGTTCAAATTGAACAGGTCCTAAATCACTCATACCATATTCTGTAACCATAGCACGAGCTATTTTAGTTGCTTTTTCAAAATCATTATGTGCTCCTGTAGTAATTTCATTAAATTCAATTTCTTCTGCAACACGTCCACCAAGTAATCCACAAATTGTTTCTAATAGTTCAGTTTTTGTAGATAAATAAGTTTCTTCTTTAGGTAACATTAGATTATATCCACCAGCTGCACCACGAGGAACAATTGTAATTTTTTGTACTTCATTAGCACCATCTAATTTTATACCTAAAACAGCATGTCCTGCTTCATGATAAGCTACAACTCTCTTTTCTTTTTCTGTATATTTATGAGAAGTCTTAGCAGGTCCCATAAGAACTCTATCATGAGCTTCATCAATTTCTGTCATTGTTATTTGTGATTTGCCACGTCTTACAGCAAGTAATGCAGCTTCATTTAATAAATTTTCCAAATCTGCCCCACTTAATCCAACTGTACGTTTAGCAATATTTTTGAAATTTACTTGATTAGCAAATTTTTTGCCTCTAGCATGTACTTCTAGAATAGCTTCTCTTCCTTTTACATCTGGTAAATTTACTGTTACTTGTCTATCAAAACGTCCAGGTCTTAATAAAGCAGGATCTAATACGTCAGGTCTGTTAGTAGCAGCAAGAATAATAATACCTTCATTAGCACCAAATCCATCCATTTCAGTAAGTAATTGGTTTAATGTTTGTTCACGTTCATCATGACCGCCACCGATACCAGAACCACGTTGACGACCTACAGCATCAATTTCATCTATAAAAATCAAACAAGGTGCAGTTTGTTTTGCTTCTTTAAACATATCTCTTACACGTGAAGCACCAACACCTACAAATAATTCAACAAATTCAGATCCACTTATATAATAGAATGGAACATTAGCTTCACCAGCAACTGATTTAGCAAGTAATGTTTTACCAGTTCCTGGAGGACCTACTAAAAGTACACCCTTAGGAATTCTAGCACCCATATCTTGGAATCTTTTTGGATTTTTTAAGAAATCAATTAATTCTTTAACTTCTTCTTTTTCTTCATCTAATCCAGCAACTTGATCAAAAGTTACTTTATCTTTACCTGAAGTTAATCTAGCACGACTTTTTCCAAAGTCCATTGATTTATTAGCTCCACCCATTTGTTTAGTTAGGAAAAAGAATCCTAAACCAATTATTAAAATTGTTGGTAGAACATTCATCATAAATAGTATAAGAGCACTTGAATCTCTATCGTTAGTTGTATCTAATTTAAATTTATGTTCTTTTTGAGCATCATAAATTACAGATATAGATTCATTTGTTAATGGTATTCTTACAAAAAATGATTCATCTTTTTTGTAATCTTCCATTGTACCTGTTATTTCATAAACACCAGCACGTTCTAGTGGTGAAATAACAACATCTGTGACTTCGCCTTTTTCAATAGCTGTAATAAATTCATCATATGATAATACATTTATCTTTTGTCCTAAAACATTAGTTAAATATAATATACACATCATTATTAAAATTAATGCTATATAAGGCACAAATCCTTTTTTCACATTTTTTTTATTCATCACTTTTCCTCCTTAATAATACTTAAGTATTATATCATATTTTTCATCAATTGTTTTATCAAATTTTGTTTTTTTGAGACCAGGAAGCCAAACAACAAGTCCATCATTATCTACAACAATAGGCCACTTATCTCTTTCATCCATAGGAATTTTACAATCTATAAATACATCATTAATCTTCTTTTTCCCAATCATACCTTTTATTAATATTTTGTCTCCATTTTGTCTACTTCTTACATGAAGAGGTAAACTAATTTCTTTTGAATTTAATCTACAGACAAAATTATTAGTTAATTTAGTATCTTTTACAACTTCAATATTCTTTCCATTAGGTAAATTTACAAATTTATTCAATTCTATATCGTATGAATTCACTTCTCTATTTATTGTAGACAATACTAGTGTATCATAAGATTTAATAGCTTGTACACCATTTGGAAGATGAACTTTAACATTTGAACGTTTAGATTTAATTACATCTAACAAAATATCAACATGTTTATCTGTAATAAGCATTAAATCATCTTGGTATGTATTTTCTAAAATATGATAAATAACTTTTTGTTGAATAATTTTATCTTCATTTCTAAATTTTTCAATATTTAATACATTATTAGGATATATTTCTTTGATTTTACTATTAACTATTTTATCAATAAACTCATTATATTCTAATAATGTTTTACTAAATTTATAAAATTTCTTATGAACATTAATATCTTCTTTTTTAAGTTGTGGAACAATATATTTTCTAAATCTATTTCTAGTATAAACATCTTTAAAATTAGAACTATCTAATGCATATTTAATATTATTTTTCTTGTTATATTCTAGTATTTCCTCTTTTGTAACTTGAATTAATGGTCTTATTATCTTATAACCATTTTTTTTAACAACTTTCGAAAATCCACTATAGCCTCTTAATGTAGAACCTCTAACAATACGCATTAAAATTGTTTCTATAAGATCATCTCCATGATGAGCTGTTAATAAATATTTAGCATTATATTGTTTAACTAATTTATCAAAATAGTTATATCTTTTACTATGTGCTTCATTATGAAAATTGTCATCACCATAATCATCAATAGTTAATGTTTCAAAAACTATATTATTTTGTTTACAGAACCTTTCAACAAATTTTTGTTCTTCAAATTGTCCAGGTCTTCCTGTATTGTGATTAACATGAGCACAAACAACTTCAATATCTAATGCTTTTTTTAATCTAGTCATTAAATGAAGTAATGCCATTGAATCTGGTCCACCGGAAACACCTAAAACTACTGAATCACCATATTTAATATTAATGTCATTTAATAAATAATTATATGCTTCTTCCATATTACCACCTTATACTTTCTTTGTTTATACTATTTAATATATTGTTAGTTTTAGAAAAAGGTTTACTATCAAAAAATCCTCTAGAAGCTGATAAAGGAGAAGGATGTGCACTTTCAATTATATAATGATTTTTATTTGTAATAAGTTTCTTTTTACTTCTTGCATAATTACCCCATAAAATAAAAATTACAGGATCTTCTCTTTCGTTTATCTTTTTAATTATTTCGTCTGTAAATATTTCCCATCCTTTATCTTTATGAGATAAAGGTGTATCTTTACATACTGTTAAAATAGCATTTAAAAGCAATATACCTTGTTTTGCCCAATCACTTAAATCAGTGTTAGTTCTTTCTATATTTAAATCGTTTTTTAATTCTTTAAAAATATTTCTTAATGATGGTGTAATCTTAATATCGTTAGGTATAGAAAATGATAATCCTTGAGCTTCACCTTCACCATGGTAAGGATCTTGACCTAAAATGACTACTTTTATATCATTATAATCTGTATACTCTAAGGCTTTAAAAATATTCTCTTTTAAAGGATATACAGTTTTATTGTTATATTCTTCATTTATATAGTTAAGTAGATTTTTAAAATATTCTTTTTCATACTCATCTTTAAGAATAATATCCCAGTTGTTATTTACTTTATAATTCATTTGAAATCTCCGCAAAAATATCTATAGACAAATGTTCTGCACGAACTGACAAATCATATCCGTGTCTATTTAATACTTCTTCTATTTTTTTTAAATTATAGTTTTTAAGATTATTTCTTAATGTCTTTCTTTTTTGAACAAAACTATCTTTAACCAATTTAAAGAATATATCTTCATTTTTTAAATTAATTTTATTATCTCTTTTCTTAAATTGAACTACAATACTATCAACATTTGGCTTTGGTAGAAACACATTTCTACTAACATCCATTAATTTAGATACTTCATAATAGTAATTTAGAAAAATAGATAAAGAACTATAATCTTTTGTTCCTGGAACAGCTTTAAATCTATCTCCCACTTCTTTTTGAACCATTACAGCAATTTTATCAGGCATAATTTTATCTTCTATTAATTTCATAATTATTGGTGTAGTTATATAATAAGGTAAATTAGCTACAACATAAAGTTTATTATAACTATATTTTTTTATATCATCTAATACATTTGCTTGTAAAAAATCTTTAAAAATAATTTCAATGTTATTATATTCTTTTAGATTATCTTGTAACATATTTTCTAATGTAGTATCAATTTCATAACACAAAACATTTTTTGCATATTTAGCAAGACCATTAGTTAGTGATCCTGCACCAGGTCCTATTTCTATAACTAATGTTTCATTATCTATATCAACTTTAGAACATATACCATTTATTATATTTTCATCAATAATAAAATTTTGACCAAATTTCTTTTTAAATCCAAAGTTATTTTCATTCATTTTATCAATCATTTTTTTAGGAGAATATTCCATATTTTCACCTCATTCAAAATATATTATACACAAAAAGGATGAATATTACCATCCCCATCTTTTAACATTAAAATTTGTATCATTATTAGTATTTATATTAATTTCTTTTTCACTTTTAAATGCTAAATCAATATGTATTATACCATTATTGTATGCTTTTTTCATAGAATATCCAGTATCTAATACAATTCCATAAATTGGTTCATTAAGATAACTATTACTAATTTCTAATACTGTACCACATGGAAATTCTCGTTGATCTGCAGCAACTACTCTAACATCTCCATATTCGGAGTCATTATAATATATACCATCATTAATTATACTAAACCATGTTCCATCTTTTTTTGGACAACTTACATATCCTCTTCCATCACAAGATGCACAATCAGGACCATAAGATGTTAAAATACCATTATAAGAACCATTTTTTCCAAGTCCTATTTCTACAACTTTATCTATTTTTTCTTGTAAAGTAATATAATTATTATTAGAATCTAAAACTTGAATTCCATTTTGTCCCTCTGTAATAATTTTTTCTTCACCATATGGTAACTTGAAATTATATTTTTTTATAACATCATATTTAATTATCTTATTACTAATATTAGTACTTTTAATATTGTCCTGATTATATATTTGAATATTTTCTTGATTAAGATTAAATGAAGTTATTGAAGTCAAACAAATTACTATAACACTTAAAAAATTTTTAATTAAGTTATATATTATAGTATTCATCTAATCACCTCTTATTTACACTTAAATAGTATCATAAATTAAATATTTAAGTCAAATATTGAACATGCAGTTTCTGTAGTACAATTTATTACTTCTTCAAATGAAATTCCTTTTATATCTGCAATTTTTTCTGCTACATACTTTATATAATATGGATGATTTGTTTTTCCCCTAAAAGGTACTGGTGTTAAATAAGGGCTATCAGTTTCGAGAACAAAATTATTTAAATCTAATTTTGAAACCACTTCTACAAGCTTTTGTGAATTTTTAAATGTTAAAACTCCACCTATTCCAAATTTCACACCTAGTTTAATAAATTTTTTTGCCATTTCATAACTTCCGCTATAACAATGTAAAATAGCTTTAGTATTTTTAAGATACTTATTTAAAATATCATAGGTATCTTCTATAGCATCTCTACTATGAATAACAATCGGCAAATTATATTTTTGTGCTAATTTAATTTGTTCAATAAAAAATTTTTTTTGTTCTTCTTTATTATCTTTATCCCAATAATAATCTAAGCCAATTTCTCCTATAGCCACTATTTTATCAGATATCATTTCTTCAATTTTATTTATATCACTAATTTTAAATTTTTTTACTTCACTAGGATGTATACCGATAGAACCATATATATTATTATACTTTCTAATAAGTTTGCATACGTTCTTACTAGTTTCAATATCATATCCACTAGCAATTATGTAATTATCTTTCATTTCATTAATTATTACATTTAAGTCTTCATAATTTTCTTCGTCCAAATGACAATGAGTATCTATCATTTTTGTTTCCTCATTTATATTAAGAATTTTTTCTTAAATTAATATATTTTATAATATAATGATTCATTATAAAAAAATAACCTAAATGTAAAATATTAAATGAAAATATAATTCTTGCAATTACTAAAATATTTAAAAATATAAATAAATATATTAAATCTCCAACTTTTTTATGTAAAAAAATCCAATCTTCAAACAAATCTGAAATTATATCTTTCATAAAGCACCTCTTTCATTACAAATATATCACTAAATAACAAAAAATTGCAACATTAGTTGCAATTATTTTTGTTCTAATTCTTTTAATTTTGCTTCTTTATCAATTCTTTCAAATAATGGATAAGGTTTATTTACATTATATTCATCTACTACTTCATTATAATTATTATTATTCGTTCCTAATTGTTCTAATATTCTAGTAGATGTTTCAGGTAAGAATGGTTCAAATAAAATAGCACCTTTTCTAATAGTTTCTAGTAAATTATAAATAACAGTTTCTAATCTATCATATTCATTTTCATTCTTAGCAAGAATCCATGGTGTTGTTTCATCAATATATTTATTAGCTCTTCTAAATAAATTAATAATAACTTCTACAGAATCGGCAATTCTAACATCTTCCATTAATTTTTCGATTTTATTAGGAGCATCTTTTGCATCTTCTAATAAACAACTATCTACTTCATTATTAATTTTTTTATTAGAAACTTTTCCATCAAAATATTTATTAGCCATAGAAATAGATCTATTAACTAAATTTCCTACAACATTTGCTAAATCAGAATTAATTCTTTCAATTAACAATTCATATGTAAATGTACCATCACTTGAAAATGGAATTTCATGTAAATAATAATATCTTAATGCATCTACACCAAATTCTTTTACAATATCATCAGCATAAACAATATTACCTTTAGATTTACTCATTTTATCTCCACCTAGTAATAACCATGGATGTCCAAATATTTTTTTAGGTAATGGTAAATCTAATGCCATTAACATAATTGGCCAATAAATTGTATGAAAACGTAAAATATCTTTACCTATTACCTGAATATCAGCTGGCCAATAATCATTAACACTATCTTTATCGATGCCATTATAACCTAAAAAGGTAATATAATTGCTAAGAGCATCTATCCATACATAAATTACATGATCAGTGTCAAAATTAACAGGTATTCCCCATTTAAATGATGATCTTGACACACATAAATCTTGTAAACCTGGTCTAATAAAATTATTTAAAATTTCGTTTTTTCTGCTTTCTGGTTGGATAAAATCTGGATGAGTTTCGATATAATCTTCTAATCTTTTAGCATATTTATCTAATTTTAGAAAATATGCTTCTTCTTTAGCAGGTTGTACATCTCTACCACAATCAGGACATTTACCATCGACTAATTGTGATTCAGTAAAAAATGATTCACATGGTGTACAGTATAATCCTTCATATACACCTTTATAAATATCTCCTTGATTGTATAGTTTTTCAAAAATATTTGCAACAGCCTTTTTATGAACAGGATCTGTTGTTCTTATGAATTTATCATAACTTGTATTCATAATATCCCATATCCTTTTAATTTCACCTGACACTTCATCAACAAATTCTTGAGGAGTTTTTGAAGCATTTAAGGCTTTTTCTTCAATCTTTTGTCCATGTTCATCAGTACCTGTTTGAAAATAAACATCATATCCTTGTTGTCTTTTATATCTTGCAATTGCATCAGATAAAACTACTTCATAAGAATTACCAATATGAGGCTTACCTGAAGCATATGCTATTGCAGTAGATATATAAAATTTCTTCTTTTCCATATTATTCCTCCTTAAATTATTATTCCAAGTTGATCATTAACATATAAAAAAACCACACCCTAAACTAAGGGCGTGATTACGCGGTACCACCTTATTCATAATATATTTAAAATATATTACCTCAAACATTTAACGCATGTATACGTTCTAACCTACATATCGATTAAAAAGTTCCGGAACCATTCGAAATAGACATCTTATATTTAGCTCTCACCTTATCTAAACTCTCTTTGATAATATTCTATTTTTCTTTCCATCACAACTTGTTGAGTGTATTATAGCATATATTTTTTTATTCTTCAATATATTTTTCTATTAAATTTATATATGCATTTACTTGTTTTTTTAATTCTTCTTCGTAATCTATTATTATCAATCCACCATATAAATAACCATTAACGTATACTGGAAATATTTGATTATTATCGTAATATATATTATTAATTTTAGTTTTAAATTTTACAATAATATTTTTATCAAATTCAATATTTTCTTTTGATTTATATATATTTCCTGATATATCAAAGAATATAATATTTTTTTTAAAATATATGCTCATATTATTAATAATAAGATTTAAAAATTTTTTAGTTTTATCTTCTATTTCTTTTTTTGATATAACAATACTATCGTTTTCATATTCTATATTTAATAATTCACCATCATTTATATTTAACTTTTTTCTATAATCTTTAGGTATTACAATTCTTCCTAATGAATCGATTCTTTTATTCATTTCTTCACCTCTAAATCTTATTTTATATATTTTTTTTGATTTTATACTTAATAGTGTGGTATATTTATGATATAATATTCAAACAAATTGAAAGAAGGAAGGAATTTATATGAAAAAAACATATGTTTTTGGTCATAAAAAACCAGATACAGACAGTGTAACAGCTGCAATAAGTTTATCATACCTAAAAAATCAATTAGGAATGGATACTGTTCCTGTAGTTTTAGGTGATATAAGTAATGAAACAAATTATGCATTAGAATATTTCAATGTTGAAGCTCCTAATTATTTAAATGATGTTAAATTACAAATTAAAGATTTAAATTATAATAAAAGTAATTTTATAAGTAAAAATGCTTCATTATTAGAAACATTTACCTATATGAATGAACATATGGTAAGTAATATTCCAGTAGTTGATGAAGATTTTAAATTTTTAGGTACTGCATCAATGAAAGATATTGCTAGAGATATGATTTCTGGTAATCAAGAAGAGTTAGAAGCATCATATGAAAATATTTTAAAAACAGTAAATGGAGAAGAAGTATTAAAATTTGATGAAGAAATTAAAGGAAATATATTAGTAGCTTCTTACAGAAGTACTACATTCTTTGATAAAGTTGATATTAAAAAAGATACTATTCTAATTGTTGGAGATAGACATAGTATTATTGAATACGCTATAAAAAATTCTGCAAAACTTATTGTATTAACTGGAGATAGTCAAATTAAAGAAGAACATTTAGAAATTGCTAAACAAAACAAGGTTAATATTATTAAAACTAATTTATTTACTTTTAATACTGCTAAAGTTATCAATTTATCAAAAAATATTGAAAGTATAATTCAAAAAGATAATATTATTTGTTTTGATGAAACAGATGATGTACAAGATTTCGTTGATGTAGCAAACAAAACTAAATTTAGTAATTTCCCAGTTGTTGATAAGAATGGAAAATGCTTAGGATTGCTTAAATTAGCTGATATTGCTGATAAAGAAAAGAAAAGAGTAATATTAGTAGATCATAATGAATATGAACAAAGTGTAGATGGATTAGAAGAAGCAGAAATTGTTGAGATTGTTGACCATCATAAAATTGGAAGTATAGGTACAAGTTCACCTATTAATTTCAGAAATATGCCTGTAGGAAGTACAAATACTATTATTAATATGCTATATAAAGAAAATAACGTAGAAATACCAAAAGAAATAGCAGGATTAATGTTATCTGGTATTATTTCAGATACATTATTATTTGCAAGTCCTACAACAACCGAAATTGATAAAAAAACAGTAAAAGAATTAGCAAAAATAGCTGATGTTGACTATACTAAATATGGTATGGAAATGTTTAAAGCTGGTTCTTCATTAAAAGGAAAATCAGAAGAAGAAATTTTCTATACAGACTTTAAAAATTTCACTGTTGAAGGTAAAAAAGTTGGTGTAAGTCAAATTTCAACAGTAAGTGTTAGTGATATTATTGAAAATGAAGAAAATTATAAAAAATTAATTAATGATATTGCAAAAAATAATGATTATTATATACTAGCATTGTTTGTAACTGATATTTTAACAAATGGTTCATATATTTACTATAATGATTCTGCTCATGAAGTATTAGATAATTGTTTTGGTGCCAATTTAAAACAAGGTAAATATCTTGAAGGCATTGTTTCTCGTAAAAAACAAGTTATACCTGTAATTATGGACAGTTTTGAAAAATAAAAATATTTAGGCTATACCCTAAATATTTTTTTTAATTATATCTAATAAATCATTTAAATAAAATATAAAATGTTTATCAAGTTTAACAGTATCTAAAATAATAATTAATTGTTTATTTCTCATAGAAAATCTAAACATTCTACTTATTTTACTTATTTCAACAAATAATCTTGAACCATCTATAACATCTGTAATTTCTTTTGGAATATAAACTTCAATAAAGTTTTTAGTTTGAATTATTTTATTAATTTTTAATTCGTTAGCTTTTTTCTCAAATAATTCTTCATACATATATGCAAGAATAGATTCATCAAGTTTACCAAATCTGTCAATTAATTCATCTTTTACTTCATTTAGCTTATTATAAGAATCAATCTGATTAATCTTTTTATGAATTTCAATTTTAATATCATTATCAGGAATATAATTATCTTCAATTGCAGTTTCAACATTAATTAATGGTGTATAGTCTTGTCGTTCTTCAACTTCAATTCCTTTCAATCTTTTTATTTCATTATCAAGCATTTGCATAAACATTTCTATACCAATAGTATCTATAAATCCAGCTTGTTCACTACCCAAAATATCTCCTGCTCCTCTTATAGATAAATCTCTCATAGCTATTGCAAATCCACTACCAAGTTCTGTAAATTCTTTTATACTATTAAGTCTTTTGACAGCTATTTCTGATAATATTTTAGATTTATTATACATCAAATAACAATAAGCAATTTTATTAGTACGACCAACACGTCCTCTTAATTGATATAATTGTGATAATCCAAATTTATCTGCATCATAAACAATTAATGTATTAACATTAGGAATATCTATTCCTGTTTCAATAATTGTAGTACATAATAAGACATCATATACTTTATTTATAAAATCATTCATTATATCTTCAAGTTGAGTTTTTGTCATTTTACCATGTGCACATATGATTTTAGCATCCGGTACTAATTTTTGAAGTTCATTTTTTTTGCTCTCTAAATCTTGTACATGATTAAATAATAAAAAGCATTGTCCATCACGCGATAATTCCTTATATATAGCATCTTTTATTATTTGATTATTTTCGGAAAGAACATATGTTTGAACAGGAAATCTATCAACAGGTGGAGTTTCTATCAATGATAAATTTCTTAAACCAGACATAGACATTTGTAAAGTTCTTGGAATTGGTGTAGCAGACAATGTTAATACATCGACATTATCTTTGTATTTCTTAATTTTTTCTTTATGTGTTACACCAAATCTTTGTTCTTCATCAATTACTAAAAGTCCTAAATCTTTAAATATAACATCATTACTTAAAATTCTATGAGTCCCTATCAATAAATCTACTTTACCTTCTTTAAGTCTTTCTAATATAACATTTACTTTTTTAGTTGGAACAAATCTATTAAGCATTTCTATATTGATTGGAAATGCTTTAAATCTTTCAATTGCGTTATTAAAATGTTGATTTGATAAAATTGTAGTCGGACATAATAACGCTACTTGTTTACCACTCATTATTGCTTTAAAAATGGCTCTAAATGCTACTTCTGTTTTTCCATATCCAACATCACCACATAATAATCTATCCATTGGACGATCTTTTTCCATATCTTTTTTAATTTCTTCAATTGCTTTTAACTGATCTTCAGTTTCTGTATATGGAAATTCTTCTTCAAATTCATATTGTTCTTTAGTATCTTTTAAGAAAGCAAAACCTTTTGTAGTTTCTCTTATAGCATATAATTTTAATAATTCACCAGCCATATCTTGGATTCTTTTTCTTGCTTTTAATTTGGTTCTTTGCCATTCAGTGCCACCAAGTTTATTTAGTTTTGGTACAATACCATCTTTAGCTGAATATTTACTAATAAAATCTATTTTTTCAACGGGAATATATAATTTATCATCATCTTTGTATGATACCATTAAATAATCTTTTTTAAATCCATTTTTAGTTAAAGTCTTTAAACCACAATATTTCCCTATACCATGTGCTTCATGTACAACATAATCTCCAACGTCTAATTTATTTAAATTTCTTATTTTAGTACCTAATCTAAATTTATTTTTATATTTAATTTCAGACTTGCTTCCATATATATCATTTTCTGTTATTATGGCGTATTTATCATATATAAAACCTTGATTCATTTTTTTTATAATAATATTAATCTTATCATTAAGAATATTATTTTCATCAGTAAAAACAATATCTGGGTTTTCTAAGTAATCAATTAATTTATTGACTTTATATCTATCTGACATACATAAAATTAAAATATATTTTTTATTATATGTATTAAGAACACTATTAATAGTAGTTTTATCATTTTTTATAAATTCAACATTTTTAAAATTGAAATTTAATGCTGTTTTATTTTTTATAATATCATCATATTGATTAAAATATAATTCCTTATTATTTTTAATATCATAAAAATCATTCATATAAACTGTATTTCCAAGAACATTATTACTAATACTATAATTCATCATTTCTTCAAGTAACGAGTCATAACTAGTTTGTAATTGTTGAAAATCATCAAATATTACTATAGAATTGAAAAAAGAAGAAATATTTGTTGTATCAGTATATAATGGTAAATCTTTTTGTTTCAATAAAAATTTATCAATTTCCTTTTCTACTAAAAACTCGGTATTTGGATATATTGTAATATCTTTAATTTCCTTTGTTGTTCTTTGAGTATTGGTATTAAAAAACTTAATTTTATCAACAGTATCTCCCCAAAATTCGACTCTTATTGGATCTGTAAAAGAAATAGGAAATATATCTATAACAAATCCTCTAACAGAAAATTCTCCTGTTTTATTGACTATTGTTTCTCTAGTATAACCTAAATCAACTAATTTCTTAATTAAATCATCAAAAGAAATATCTTCATCTTTTTTTATAAATATATTTTTCTTTTTATAATTATCAAGTGTTGGTAAAAATCGTAAATATCCCATTAAATTTGTTATAACAATATTATGAGTACTATTACATAATTCATTTAATGTTTCTAATCTGTTAATTTTTAATTCTGGAGAGATTGCAATGGCTTCACTTGTTAAAAAGTCATCCATGGGAAATAATAAAACATTGTCATTATAATTAGAGATACTTTGATAAAGTTTATTTGCTTCAAATAAAGTATTAGTAACAATAGTAATTGATTTATATTTTTTGAATAATGTATTAACAAGCAATGCTTTACCTTCAGTATTTAAACCACTAAAAATATCTGTTTGATCAAAATCGATATTTTTAAATAAATCATTTATCATATTCATTCTCCTTAACTACAAAAAAGATACTTTCGTATCATTAATTATATTTATTCATTAAATTTTCAAATGTTAAATATGGAAAATCATTTATAATATTTGAAATGGTATTAATAGAATTATCAATAATTTTTTTATCTTCCGAATTAAATCTTCCTAATACATAATCTTTTGTATCTATATTCTTATTATTTGATATTCCTACTTTGACTCTCTTATAATTCTTTGTTTTTAAACAATTTTCAATATCCTTAAGACCATTGTGTCCGCCACTTCCACCTGACATCCTTAATTTGATTTTTCCTACTGGAAGATCTAAATCATCATGAATAATTAAAATATCATTAATATCTATTTTAAAATAATTAACAAATTTATTAATTACTTGTCCTGATAAATTAATATAGTTTTGTGGTTTTAAAATAATTATTTTTTCATTATTTATATTATATTCATAATACTTACCATTAAATTTTTCTTTCTCTGTCAAATTCTTTTCATGAATAATTTTATCAACTGACATAAAACCAATGTTATGTCGTGTATTTTCATATTCTTTTCCAGGATTTCCCAATCCTACTATAAGTTTCATCAAATCACCTACCTATGAAATTTATTATATATTTCACTTTTTGGAACATTTCTTAATTTTGCCACTTTTTTAATAGCTTCCATTTGTGATAATCCATCATCTATAAACATATTAACATGTTCAATAACATCAATATCATCAAAGTTTTCTAATTCATGATTACCTTCAACAACAACCACTATTTCCCCTTTGATATTTTCTATTTCATTTAATACTTCGGATATTTTACCTCTGTATATTTCTTCATATTTTTTACTTATTTCTCGAGATATAGATATATTTCTATCTCCAAATATTTCTTTCATATTATTAACCATATCTACAATTCTATGAGGTGCTTCATAAAAAATTAGTGTATGTTTGACATTTTTTAATTGTTCTAGTTCTTTTTTTCTTTTTGATTCTTTGCTATTTAAAAACCCATAAAAAGTAAATGGCATAGGATTTATTCCTGATGATATTAAAGCAGGAATTAATGCGGTAGCACCTGGTAAACCTACTACATTGTATCCTAGTTCTATAACATATTTAGCTATTTCGAATCCAGGATCACTTATTACAGGAGTACCTCTATCACTTACCAATCCAATGTTCTTACCTTCTTCTAATAATTTTTTAACTAATTGTCTATTTTTCTCTTCATTATGTTCATGATTAGCAACCAATCTTTTTTTTATTCCAAAATGGTTTAATAGCAAACCAGTAACTCTTGTATCTTCAGATAATACTAATTCAACTTCTTTTAAAATGTTTAATGCTCTTACAGTAATATCATCCATATTTCCAATTGGAGTAGGAATTAAATATAATGTTGGTGTATTATTATAACTTTTTTGTGACATTTCGATTACCTCTTTTCAAAAAATTGTTTAACTTGTTCAGTATATTCACCATTTTGTTTGTGAGATATTAAAGGTGGCAATATTTTAACACCAGGATTACCATTTTTTGTTCCTTCAATTAATAATATATTAGCTTCACTATTTATACTAGGATATACAAATTGAATTCTTTTGGGCTCTATATTATTTTTTTTCATTTCAGAAACAATATCAGATAATCTTTCAGGTCTATGTACTATAGCAATATTCCCTTTATTTTTCAATAGTTTTTTTGCAATTTTAAATAATTTTTCTAAATCAAGTTTAATTTCATGACGCGCTATTGTTTTATACTCACTATCATTCAAATTAGAAGACTCATTTACTTTAAAATAAGGTGGATTACATGTTATAACATCAAATGTTTCAGTATCTATTTCTTTATATAATTCATTGATATCAGCATTTATAAAATCAATTCTATTTTCTAATTTATTAATTTTAATTGACTCTTTTCCTAATTCATAAACATCTTTTTGAATTTCTACAGCCATAATTTGTGCATCAGTTAAAGTTGATAAAATTAAAGGAATTGGAGCATTTCCCGAACCAATATCTAAAATTTTTTTGGTTTTTTTATTTATAGTAACAAAATTTGGTAACAATACAGAATCAAGTGAAAAATTAAACATATCTGTATCTTGAATTATATACATATTATCATAATTTAATAAATAATTTTTAACTTTTGTCATCTATATCACAACAACTTTTCTCTATATCTCCAACACCATTTATAAATACAATATATTTTTTTTCAAGAATATTTACACTAGTAACAATTCCTTCGCCCTCATCAATTTTAACTTTTTTACCAACAGTAGGAAGACATTTTTTACATTCTTTATAATTATCATCTTCAAATTTTAAACAACACAATAATCTTCCGCAAACACCATTAATTTTATTAGGATTTAAAGCTAGATTTTGATTTTTAGCCATATTAATTGAAACACTATCAAAATCATTTAAAAATTTAGAACAACAAAAACATCTGCCACAAGGTCCTATGCCCCCGACTTCTTTTGCTTTATCTCTAACTCCAATTTGTCTTAATTCAATTCTTGTTTTATATATAGAAGCAAGTTCTTTGGCAAGATTCCTAAAATCAACACGATTATCTGCTAAAAATCTAAAAACTAATTGATCTTTATCAAAAGTATAGTTTGCATCTATAATTTGCATTTTCAGACCTTCTTTTTCGACCAATTCTCTACATTTTACTATTGCTTCTTTTGCTTCTTTAATATTTTTAATATTTTGATCATAGTCTTTTTTCGAAGCGATTCTCATAACAGGTTTAATTTCTGAAGATATTTTTTTTTCATCAACTTCATAAATATCACTTACTGTTTTTCCAAATTGTAGACCTCTTTCAGTTTTTACAATTACTGTTATATTTTTTTTAAGTTCTAAATCGTTAATAGAAAACATATAAGGTTTCCCTTTTTCTTTAAATGCTACGTCTATAACCTTAATCATTTAGCACTCTCCCATCTTAAAAATCAAATTATCTAATACTAATCCTAAATTTAAATTTGCGTTCAATGAATTTTTGGAATCTAATATCAAATGCATTTTTTTACAAATATTTTCTGCAGTATTAATTTTAGCAATATTCTTTATTACATCTTGATATTTTGTCATATATTCTAATTCCATGTTATTTTTATATAATAATACTTCTCTATAAACTAATAGCATAATTTCAAAAGCTCTATAATATTCACCTTTGTTAGTAAATAATGAAGTAAAATATTTATTTTCATATATTATTGCTTCATGTTTATATTTTTCTATACAAATACAAAATTTAACTAATGTATCAATTTGAGTATATATTTCTTCTATAGAATTATATGGAATACAGTTTAAAATATAGAAGTTTTCAAAAGTTTTCTCATATGTATTATTACTATTTAAAGGAATAACCTGACATCTTGATACTATAGTATCAAGTAATTGATGTTCGTTATCAACTACAAAAAATGCTATCACACCTTCTTCTGGTTCCTCAATAAATTTAAGCATTATATTTGATAAGTTTTCACCTAATTTATTAGCTTCTTTAATAACATAAATTTTATATTTCCCATATAAAGGTTTTGTTTTAAATTCTTTTTGTAGCTCTAATATTTCATTTTTTTTAAATTGTAAGTCTAATGTTTGCATAAATTTAACGTCTGGATAATTATTATTTTTTATAACTTCATATAATTCTGGTTTATCTAAAATATCTGCTAACATACAATATATAAAATCATTAGTATCTGCACATCTGTTTGATTCGATAATATAAGCATGTGAAAGTTTATTATTATCGATTTCATTTTTAATTATTTGATAAGCTACTTTTTGTTTTTTTTCATGTTTTTCCAGCATTTTAATTCCTCCTATAATAAAATTATTGATAAAATTATTAAAAATATAAATCCGTAAAATTTATAAACATATATTATTATAATACTAAAAACATTAATTGGTATATATAAAGTTAAAGGATACATTAAAAAATTGTATCCGTAAATCAAAATAAAACATTTAACTATTTTTTTAATCACATTAATTATTTTATTAATAATATATCACCATTAAATATTAATAAAATTAATAATTAATTATTCTTAGAAATTTTTTTTCTATCCTCAAGAGCCATTTCTAGAGTCATAGAATCGATATAATCCATATCTGTACCCATTGGAACACCATGTGCTATTTTAGATATTATTATATCCTTTTCTTCTAACATTTTAGTAATGTATAAAGCTGTAGTTTCACCTTCTATACTCGGTTTAACTGCAATTATTATTTCTTTTATGTTGTCATTTTCAACTCTTTCAAACAAAGAATTTAAATTTATATCAGATGGATTAATACCATCTAATGGTGATATTAGTCCGTTTAATACATGATATACTCCATTAAATGACTTTGTTTTTTCAAACATATTAATATTTTTAGGTTCTTCTACAACACAAATAATATCTTTTTCTCTACTATCATCTTTACAAATCACACATAAATCATCTTCAGTGTAATTATTGCATTTTTTACATCTCTTAATTTTATTTAAATTATTTAATGTTTGAGAAAATTGATGAATAGTTTTCTCATCAAATTTCAATGTTGCTAATGCCATTCTTTCTGCTGTTTTTTCACCAATTCCTGGTAATCTTTTATAACATTCAATTAAATCATTAATACTATTTGGATAATTCATTAAAATAATCCTGGCATTCCATGAGTAAATTTGCCCATTTTTTGTTCAGTAACTGCTTCTATTTGATCCATAGCATCATTTACACATACTAAAATTAGATCTTCTAACATTTCGATATCTTCACCATCTAAATTTTCTTTGTTAATTTTAACAGATTTTACCTCTCTGTCTCCAGATACTACTATTTCTACAAATTCTTTTTTACTTGTAAAAGTCATCTCATCAATTTGTTTTTTTGTATTCATCATATCTTTTTGTAATTTTTGTGCTTGTTTCATCATTGCTTGTATATTCATTTATTTTCCTCCTCATATTGAACAAGTGAACCATATAATTCATCTAAATCTTTTTTTTCATTATTTACTTTTTCAAGAAGACATTTACTTATTGATTCATCTTCTGTATTATATGAAAATTCTCTTGTTTTTTCATTAAATTCTTTTTTAATTATATTCCAATTTTCTTCATCAATAGATATAGCTTTTAATTTATGGCTAAACACTTTGCTAATTAATTCTTCTACTAAATCTAGTTTCCTATTAAAAATATCAGCTGTTAATTGTGAACTATACATAAATACAACATATTCATTTGATATTGCTTTAAGTTGTCCATCCAAAATTAAATCAGCAGCAAAAGAATAATTAACACTAGACGAATATTTTTTAAAATCATTCATTTTATCTTTAAAAGATAATAATATTTGTTTATTAAACTTGGATAATGTGTTATCAATCCTTATTTTTTGTAATCGACTAATTAATTCTTCAATAGATAATTTATCATATTCTTCACATGAATTTTCATTTTCTATATTATTATTTTCATCAAATTCCAATGTTTTTTCATTATTTATATTTTCATTTTCCATTTCAACATTTTGTAATTGATTATTTTCTTCTTTTTCATCTAAAAAATTGCTTTCTGATTCTACATCATATTCAATACTATTTTCTTTTGAATTATCAGTATTTTCCAAGCATTCATTTGCTATAGAAAGTTGATTATTATTTGATGTTGAAGATATTTCTTGAATAGTTGATACTTCTTTATTTATACAATTCATTTCTTTAATTTCATCATCAATCATTTTTATTTCGTATTTTTCATTATCATAATTACAATATTTTAATATCAACAATTCAAAAGCTAATAGTGGATCACCACTATTTTTTATATTTTTTATACCATCATTCAATGTTTCTATTAAATAAATTATATCTTCAGTTTTTATATTTATAAATGATGAATAGTATTCTGAATCGTCAACAAGTTCTTTATTAACAGATATCAGTAATATATTTCTCAAATGTGATAATAATTCTTCAGTAATTTTAACAAAATTTTTACCATTATCATCAAATAAATTAATATTATGCAAAATATATTTTAAATCTTTATTAAAAACTGCTATTAAAAAATTTATTAATGTTTGATAACCAATAATACCATTCACATCACAAATACTATTATAATCAATATTACCATTAGTATAAGCATTAACTTGATCTAATAAACTAATACAATCTCTTAATCCACCATCTGATAATCTAACAATTTCTTTAATACATTTATCATCTATTTTTATTCCTTCTTCGATAGTTATTTTCTTAACTCTATCAAACATTTTTTTATTTTCAATTTTTTTGAATTCAAATTTTTGACATCTAGAAACGATAGTTGCCGGAATTTTATGAAATTCAGTTGTAGCCAATATAAATATTGCATGTGATGGAGGTTCTTCTAATGTTTTAAGGAGTGCGTTAAAAGCACCAGTTGTAAGCATATGAACCTCATCTATTATATAAACCTTATATTTCCCAGTAGTTGGTACTAGTCCAACTTTATTTCTGATTTCTCTTATTTCATCAATCCCATTATTAGATGCAGCATCAATTTCAATAATATCAGTGGATTGTTTATTATTGATTTGTGTACACGATACACATTTATCACATATAATACTATTTTCATCTTCACAATTTATTGCTTTAGCTAATATTTTTGCTATAGATGTTTTACCTGTACCACGAGGACCGCTAAATATATATGCATGCGATAACTTGTTGTTCTTAATAGCATTAATTAATGTTTTAACTACGACATCTTGTCCTACTACATCATCAAATGTTGTTGGTCTATATTTTCTGTATAATGCTTGATACATTTTCTCACCTCTACCCATATGAATTATAACATAAAGAATATAAAAAAAAAAGAAGTTTAGACGTCTATTACATTCTTTTATTTTTAAAAAAATCTTGTAAAATTTCTAAAGATTCTTCATTTTTCAAATTTATAACTTCACACATTTTATGTGTATTTTTTTCATTAAATAAAGTACCTATACTTTCAACATATCCAAATCTTTTTGATTCAATACCATAATATATTTTTTTAATTCTTGATTGTATTATTGCGCCACAACACATTAAACATGGTTCTAAAGTAACATACAATTCACATTCGTCTAAATGCCATGTTTTCATTTTTTTGCACGCTTTTTCGATAGCTATAATTTCTGCATGTTTTATAGAATTTTTTTTCTTTTCTTTCTCATTGTGTCCTCTAGATATAATTTTACCATTTCTTACTATTATTGCCCCAACAGGAACATCATCTGATTTTAACGATTTTTTAGCTTCTTTTATCATTTCTTTAATATATTCTTCTTTCATACATATCACCTATAAAAAAAGCGCACACACTTAGAGGATCTTAAGGCTGCTGAATTCCTTCTCTGACCTGGTTCAACCATAAATGTTGCGCAATATAAATATACTATATATTAATAAATTAATCAATACAAATCAGATAATTATAGACTATTTTTTAATATAAATTCTCTATATTTTTATTTCCTGAGAAATATAAAACATTTTTGAGTAAAATATATTTCCTGAGAAATATAAAATACATGTTTCACGTGAAACATATATTTATTCGATAAACTATAAAAAAGAATGTTTCACGTGAAACATTCTTCTATATTATTTATTCTTCAGTATTATTTTCTTTTGTAGCTTCGTTTGTTGATAAGTCCTCGTTTTGGATATTTTCTTCGATTTCTTCTTTTTCAATTGTCTCAACTGTGCTTACTTTTTGATCACCTTTAAGATTAATAAGTTTTACACCTTGAGCAACCCTACCGGTTGTTGAAATTTGTAGAGATGACATTCTAATAATAATACCACTGTTTGTAACAATCATTACATCCTCTTCATTGTGAATTGTTTTGAATGCCACGATATTACCATTTTTTTCTGTGATATTTAATGCTTTAACACCTTTGCTACCACGATGTGTCATTCTATATTCTTCTAATTTAGTTTTCTTTCCATAACCTTTTTCAGTTACAACTAAAATTTCTTCTCCTGGTTCAGCTATTTCACATCCAACAGCTATTCCGTCACCTACATCAATTCCACGAACACCAGCTGCACTTCTACCCATAATACGAATTTCATTTTCATTAAATCTAATCATTCTACCATTTGATGAAGCAATTAATATTTCATTATCGCCGTTTGTTTTTTGAACAGATAATAATTCATCTTCATCTTTTAATGTAATTGCAATTTTACCATTAGATCTTATGTTTTCAAATTCTTTTATATCTGTTCTTTTTACCAAACCATTTTGTGTACAAAATACAATATTTCCATTATGTTCATTATTTCCCACTTTTAACATTGCTTTAACAATTTCATCTTTTTCAATTGGTAGTAAATTAATAACAGGTATACCTTTAGATTGTCTATTAAATGATGGTATTTCGTATCCTTTGATTCTATATACTTTACCTTTATTAGTAAAGAACATAATATAATCGTGCGTTGTCATAGAAATAATGTTTTCAACAAAGTCTTCTTCGTTTGTAGACATTCCTTTAACCCCTACACCACCTCTGTTTTGTGTTTTGTAAGTTTCACTAGTCATACGTTTAATATAACCTTTGTTTGTAATTGTAATTACAACATCTTCAACAGGGATTAATGATTCGTCTTCAATATAATCTATAGCAGTCATATCTATTTTAGTTCTTCTTTCATCAGCAAATCTTTGTTTGATTTCTAATAATTCATTTTTAATAATTTCTAGAACTTTTTCTTCACTAGCTAAAATAGCTTTATAATTAGCAATTGCTTTCAATAAGTCTTCTAATTCAGATTCAATTTTGTTTCTTTCTAATCCTGTTAATCTTCTTAATTTCATCTCAAGAATAGCATCAGATTGAACTTCATCTAAATTAAATCTTTCTTTTAACTTAGTTTTAGCAACTTCGTCACTTTCTGATTCTTTAATTATTTTAATTACTGCATCTATATTATCTAGTGCAATTTTTAAACCTTCTAATATATGAACTCTTTTTTCAGCTTTATCAAGTTCAAATTTAGTTCTTCTAATAATTATTTCTTTTTGGTAATCAATATATTTTGAAATGATTTCTTTTAAATTTAAAGTCTTAGGTTGACCTTGATCTAACATTAGAAAAATAATTCCAAATGTAGATTGTAATGAAGTGTGTTTATATAAATTGTTTAAGACCACATTAGCATTAGCTTCTTTTTTAAGAGTAACAACAATTTTTAAACCATTTTCAAGATTTGTTTCTTCATGATAATCTGCAATTCCTTCAATTACTTTATCTCTTACTAATTCCGCAATCTTTTGTTTTAAATCTGATGTGTTAACACCATAAGGTATTTCTGTAATAATAATTTTAGATTTAGTATTAGATTCTTCAATTTCAGCTTTTGCTCTTATAGTTATACTTCCTCTACCTGTCTCATAAGCCTTTTTAATACCACTATTTCCCAATATAGTAGCACCAGTCGGAAAGTCAGGACCTTTAATATATTCCATCATTTCAGATACTGTAATATCTTTATTATCAATATAAGCAACACAACCATCTATAACTTCTCCTAAATTATGTGGTGGAATATTTGTTGCCATACCAACAGCAATACCCATAGTACCATTTACTAATATGTTAGGGAATCTACTAGGTAAAACTTCTGGTTCTTTTTCAGTTTCGTCAAAATTAGGTACAAAATTAACTGTATCTTTTCCAATGTCTCTAATTAATTCCAATGAAATTTTAGCAAGTTTAGATTCTGTATAACGCATAGCAGCAGCGCCGTCTCCGTCCATGTTACCAAAGTTACCATGTCCATCAACAAGCATATATCTATAACTAAAGTCTTGTGCCATTCTTACCATTGCTTCATAAATTGAAGAATCACCATGTGGATGATATTTACCCATAACATCCCCGACAATTCTAGCACATTTACGATATTGTTTATCTGGTGTATAACCAGAATTATACATTGAATATAGAATTCTTCTATGTACAGGCTTTAAACCATCTCTTAAATCAGGTAATGCTCTTGCAACAATTACACTCATTGAATATTCAAGGAAGGAACTTTGTACTTCATCAACTATATTATTTTGTTCAATTCTATCTGTTTTTTCCATAATAACCCTCCTATATATCTAAGTTTTCAACATATACTGCATTTTCTTCGATATATTTTCTTCTAGGTTCAACTTCTTCCCCCATAAGATCTGAGAAAATTTTATCAGCAGCAACTGCATCTTCTACAGTAATTTGTCTTAAAACTCTATTTTCTTTATTCATTGTAGTATCTCGTAATTCATCCGCATCCATTTCTCCAAGTCCTTTGTTACGGCTTATTTCATATTTTGTATTAGGAGATAATGTTGCTAGATATGCATCTCTTTCTTCTTCATTTAAAACATATTTAATAGTTTTTCCATGTGTAATTTTAAATAATGGTGGTTGTGCGGCATATACATGACCAGCATCAACTATAGGTTTGAAAAATCTATAGAATAATGTTAATAATAAAATTCTAATATGAGATCCATCAACATCTGCATCTGTCATAATTATTATTTTATTATATCTCAATTTCTTAAGATCAAATTCATCACCAATACCAGTTCCAAAAGCAGTAATAATAGTTCTAATTTCTTCATTTCCCAAAGCCCTATCTAATCTCGCTTTTTCTACATTAAGTATTTTACCTCTTAAAGGAAGAATAGCTTGAGTCATATAATCTCTTCCTTTTTTAGCAGAACCACCTGCCGAATCCCCTTCGACTAAAAATATTTCGGAAACAGATGGATCTTTAGATTTACAATCTGTAAGTTTACCATAAAAATTTGTAATTTCTAAATCTCCTTTTCTTCGTGTAACTTCACGTGCTCTTTTTGCCGCTATACGTGCTCTTGCAGCAGTTAAAGATTTTTCCATTATTTTTCTAGCTTCATCTGGATTTTCTAATAAAAATCTTTCAAATCCTTCTGTGAAAACATCATCAGCAATTTTTCTAACTTCACTATTACCTAATTTGGTTTTAGTTTGTCCTTCAAATTGAGGATCAGGATGTTTACAAGAAATAATCATCGTTAATCCTTCACGAACATCATCACCAGTTAATGAATCATCGTTATCCTTTAATATTTTGTTTTTTCTTGCATAATTATTAACAATTCTTGTAAGAGCTCTTTTAACACCATCTTCATGAGTACCACCCTCATAAGTATTAATGTTGTTTGTAAATGAATATACATTTGATGTATATCCAGAATTATATTGTAATGCTACTTCTACAGTTATGTCATTACTAGTTCCTTCAAGATGAATAATATTATCATGAATAACAGTTTTATTTTTATTTAACATTTCAACATAAGCACTAATACCACCTTCATAATGAAATTCTTCTTTTCTAGGTTCTAATTCTCTATCATCTATTAATAGTAATTTTAACCCTTTATTTAAGAAAGCTAGTTCTCTTATTCTTGTTTTTAATGTTTCATAATCGTAAATTGTTGTATCAGTAAATATTTCAGGATCAGGTTTAAATGTTACTGTAGTTCCAGTTTTTTCTAAAGAACATTCACCTACTACTGTTAGTGGTGATGTTGTATGTCCACCATTTTCAAATCTAATTTGATGAATTTTACCATTTTGGTATACTTTTACTTCAACCCAAGTACTTAGTGCATTTACAACAGAAGCACCTACTCCGTGTAATCCACCAGATACTTTATATCCTCCTCCACCAAATTTTCCACCAGCATGTAAAACTGTATAAACTGTTTCAACTGTAGATAATCCGGTTTTAGCATGTATTCCTGTTGGAATACCTCTACCATTATCTTTTACTGTTATAGAATTATCTTTATTAATTATAACTTCAATATTATTACAATATCCTGCTAACGCTTCATCAATTGCGTTATCAACTATTTCCCAAACTAAATGATGCAAACCTTTTACACTGGTTGTACCAATATACATACCAGGTCTTTTTCTTACAGCTTCTAATCCTTCAAGAACTTGAATATCCGAAGCGTCATAGTGTTGTTTATTCTCTTCCATAATATCACCTCTATATTTCTGTTATTTCATGATTGTTTATATTAAAAATTTTAGAATCATTTTTAATATCATCACTAACATTTGTTAAATCTGTAGTGGTTATGAATGTTTGTATATTCTTTTTTAAATATGATAAAACATTATTTTTTCTAGTATCATCTAATTCACTAAATATATCATCTAATAATAATACAGGGTAGTCATCTAATTGCAATTTAAATAATTCAATTTCAGCTAATTTAAAAACTAAAACAGCAAGTTTTTGCTGACTTTGAGAACCAATAATTTTTAAATTTTCATCATCTAGACAAAAATCAAAATCATCTTTATGTGGTCCAAATAGTGTACTGCCATATTTAATCTCTTCTTTAAAATTATTTAAAAAAGCTTTTTTCATATTTTTGCGTATACAATCATCACTAAATTCTTCAAAATAAGGTTGTGTTCTATATCTAATATTAAAATTATCTTTTAACATTGTATTTTTATATATTTCTTTAGAATATAAAGAAATTTTATTTAAATATTTATTTCTAACCTTATAAATATTTATAGCTTTATCAATTAAATAACTTTCTAATACTGACAAATATGATTGGTCAACATATTCATTAAATTTAATTTTTCTTATGCAATCATTTCTCATTTTAAGTAATTTGTTATATTCAGATAAATTTTTACAATATATTGGATATAATTGACTAATTTCAGTATTGAGATATTTTCGTCTTACATCTGGATATCCTTTAATAAGTTCTAAATCATCTGGAGAAAAAACTATCACATTTAAATGCGATAAATAATCAGATAATTTATTTACTTTTTTATCGTTAAGATATACATTTTTATTTTTCGAATAGTTAATTCTTAAATTATCAGTAAAATTATTTTTTGTAACGTTACCTTCTATTATAAATCTATCATAACCTTTTTGCACAAGATTAATATCGTTAGATGTTCTAAAACTTTTTGTTAATGCTAATACATAAATAGATTCTAAGATATTAGTTTTTCCAAGAGCGTTATTTCCAACAATAATATTAATATTTTCAGAAAAACTTAATAACAAATTTTCATAATTTCGATAATTTACTAATTTTATAGTATTCAAAACCAAAAACATCCCCCCATTTTTAATTTTTAGGCTATATTTCGAATTTATGTGCTTTTCATATACACCTATACACAATCTAATTATATCATAAATTAGGGTAAAAAAAAAGAAAAAGAAGGCTTTTTCCTCTTTTTCAATAAATATTAAATGTATCATTTTAGAAAGTATCTTATAATATATATTTTTAATTAAATATTTTATGAATGGATAAATTTAAATACGGTAAATAAGGATAATATAATAATAAAAATCTATTTAATTAAAAATTATTTGTTGTGCGAATTGTCTATCATAATATTTCATGTATAAACTCATCGCTTTTATATATTGATTTTTAAATCTGTAATAAGAAAAATCAAATTCTTCTACTAATCCATTAGTAAATCTTACTTCTGTCTTTCCATTTTTTATAGATCTATAATTTGCTATTGTTTTTAAACTAAACCATGCATTTTGTGCATTTTCATAGTTTCCAATCGGAAATAATACTAGTTTTAATTGTTCTGATAATATTATAGGTGTTTTATATTTAAAATTTGTTTTACTTTTCGCGGAATCGATTCTTCCTTTCAAAGTAGAACCAAAATTTTTACAATTTTCATCAATAATATTTTTGGCACTTTTATTTATTTTATATTTCATATTTCCTGAACAAATTATAGAAGTGTTTTTATAGATTTCGATAATATAATTAGTATTTGTTGTAATTTCTTCAATTTCTTCTAATATATCAAAATTCATTCTACTCCTCCTTTATAGTGTCTTTCTCTTTTCTTCATATTTTTTCTAAAAAATACATTATATTTATCAATCCCAAAGATACTTTTTCCAGGGATTGGTGGATATTATAGCACATTTAATTCCAATAATTTGTCGAAATTTGTCGAAATTTGAAAAAAATTTTTATAAAATTAAAAAACCCTTATTTTTCAAGGGTTTTTGAATGATAAATTTTACATTTTTTTACAATTAATATGTTCTAATTGGTAAAATTAATTGTAATAAGTTATCATTTTTTGGATTTTTTAGAATAATTGGTTTAACATCACCATTAAACATTAAACTTATTTCTTCACTCTCCATAGCTCTTAATGCATCTAACATATATTTTGAACTAAATGCAATTTTTAATTCCTCATTATTATTCTTTTTAATATTTAAAGTTTCTTCTACATATCCTATTTCTGGAATATTTGAAGATATAATTACTTGATCATTTTTAGTTTCGAATCTTATTGTATTTTTATCATTTTCACTTGTTAATAATGATGCACGATCAATTGCGTTAAAAAAGTCTTTTAGATTTACATCAATAATTAGTGAGAAATTTTGAGGAATAAGTTTAGATGTATCAGGATATTCCCCATTTATCAATCTTGATAACATTTCAATTGAATCAAATTTAAAAATAATTTTATTGTTAAAGATATGTAGTTCTATTTGTTCATCTTCTTCTTTAAACATTCTTATTAATTCATTTAAATTTTTTGTTGGAATAATAATATTATATTTATTCATTAAATTATTTTCTAAAGTTATTTCTTTTTTTGCTAATCTATATGAATCAGTTGCTGTGCATTCTAGTTTGTTATCATAAAATTTAAAATTTACTCCTGTAAGAACAGGTCTTGATTCTTGAGTAGATGTTGCAAATATAGTTTGATTAATAATGTTTTTAAAAACTTTTTTATCAATTTTAATTGGTTCTTCACTATTTTCAAGTTCTAAATCAGGAAACTCATTTGAATCATTACAATTTAAAGTAAATGATGAAGTTGTAGTATATATACTTAGTTTTGAATCTATTAATTCTTCTATATTAATTAATTGACCAGATAGTTTTCTAACAATTTCATGAAATAATCTTCCTGAAACAACTATATCTCCTAATTCTTTTATTTCTTCTATATCTTTTGCTGGTATAAAGCTTTTAATAGCTATTTCATTATCAGTACTCATTAAATAAAGTCCTTTATCAGATAAACTAAGTTTTATACAATTTAAGATTGGAATTATATTTTTCCCAGATATTCCTTTAATTACATTATTAAGATGTTCATTTAAAATATTTTGTCTAATTGTGATTTTCATTTTTGCCTCTCTCCTTTTTAATAATATATATTATAATTGTTAATGATGTTGAAAAAGTGGAAAAGTTGTATAAAAACACTAAAATCCATTATAAATCAATACATTTCCCATTGTGGAAAACTCAAAATTTTCCAACAATTTTATACACTATCTAATTCTATTAACAATTTTTTTTATCTCTTCATTAAGAGTTTTATCTTTTTTTATCTCTTTTTTAATCTTATCTACAGAATGCATTACTGTAGTATGATCTTTTCCTCCAAATTCATTTCCTATTTTAGTTAATGATTCTTCTAAATATTCTCTACAAATATACATTGCTATTTGTCTCGGATAGCTAATAGATGCTTTTCTTTTTTTACTTTTTAAATCTTCAACAGTAATATTGAATTTTTGTGCAATAATTTGTTGTACTTGATCTATTTTATTTTTAGTTACCATTGTTTTAACAATGTAACCATTTAATGCTTCCTGTGCTAATTCCAAAGTAATATTAGCACCATTCATACATGCAGCATATACTAATACTCTCGTAATACATCCTTCAAGACTTCTTATATCTGTAGTGTATGTACTTGCTATCAACTCAGTAACTTCTTCTGGGAAATTAAGTAAATTCTCATGTTTTATTGTTTTGTTAATTATATTGACACGTAAATCAAAGTCAGGTGGAAGAATATCTACTGTTATACCCCAATTGAATCTTGTTCTTAATCTATCTTCTATATATTTAAGATCATTAGGTGATCTATCTGATGATAAAATAATTTGTTTATTATGACTATGTAATTCATTAAAAGTATTAAAGAATTCTACTTGAGTTTTTGTTGCTTCTTGTAAAAATTGTATATCATCGATAATTAATACATCAACATCTCTATATTTGGATTTAAAAGCATCAGTAGATTTAAAATTTTCGTTATTAATGTTAGACATTTGAAATATTTTTACAAAGTCATCAATAAATTTATCTGCTGTGACATATAAAACTTTTTTATTTGAGTTTTCTACAATATAATTCCCGATTGCATGCATTAAATGTGTTTTACCAACACCACTTGGACCGTATATAAACAAAGGATTATATAATTGTCCAGGTCTTTGAGCTACAGCAACTGCGGTTGCTTTAGCAAATTTATTTGATTTGCCAAGTAAAAAAGTATCAAATGTATATTTAGGTTCTAAATTAGTTTGATAATTATTTTGTTTTGGAATACCAATTTTATCAGTATCGATAATAATATTTGTTTCTAATTCATCTTCTGTATAATATTCTAATTCAAAATTAGATTCTGTTATCTCATTAAAAATAGAAGTAACTTTATTATTATATACTTCCTTTATATGTTTTTTTGCAAGAGGCATTGATACTTGAATTTTTGCTTTATTATTATTAATTTCTATTAGTTTAGTCTCTTCAAACCAGGTTTCATAGTTAATAGGTTCTATTTCTCCTTTTATTCTATTTAAAAATTTGTCCCAAATTTGATTATAATCTAAACCCATAGTAACACCTCTTTTCGCCTAACCCCATTTTAAAGTATTTTATAAAAAAAAACAATATAAAACAATAAAAAAAGAACTATTTTTTTTTATTAAAAAAATAATCTTATAAAATTTTTATAATGTGGAAAAGAAAACTATATAAATTAATATAAAATGAGTATTTCCCACATGTTTAGTGGATTATTTAAAAATACACATGTTCAAAAATCTTTTTCCACAAAATTTGTGGAATACAAATGGAAATATTTTATTTATAATGAATGATTTCCCACAAATTTTATTTTTTTTATGTGTATAACTTTTTTTATATATATATTTCCACATTGTATTAAAATTTATTGACAAATTCATCTTTTATATATATAATGAATAAAGCAACCGAAATTATTAGTTCAGGAGGTGGAAATTATGAAAAGAACATATCAACCAAATAATAGAAGAAGAAGTAAAAAATTAGGATTCTTAGCTCGTGCTAAATCTTCAGTTATCAAAAGAAGAAGAAGAAAAGGACGTAAAGTATTAGCTCATTAATAATTCCACTTGTTAAAAGTGGTTTTTTAGTTAGAAAAAGATGGTGATTTAATGAAAAAAATAAATATCTTAAAAAATAATAGAGATTTTAATAGAATTATAGGCACCTTAAAACCAAATAGATATAAGGACTTTGTTATTTACTTAGAAAAAGATACTAATGAGAAATATCATTTTGGCATATCAGTTGGCAAAAAAATTGGTAATGCAGTTACACGAAATAAATATAAAAGACGTATTAAGTCTATAATTGATAAAAATAACTACCAAAATGGTTTTAATTGTATTATAATATTAAAGAGAAGTATTTTAGAAAGAGAATTTGAAGAAATAGAAAAAAGTTTAATAAAAGCTTTCTCAGAATTAAAAATAATAAAGGAGTAAGAGATGAAAAAAAAATCAGCAATTATAATTTCATTATTTATTAGTTGTATGTTATTTACTGGATGTACAAACTATGTAAAAACTAGTGATAACAAAATAGTAAAAAATGAAAAAACAGGACAAAATCTTGTTCAAAACATTTTATGTCAACCAGAAGCAAAAAGTACATTATCAGCATACAAAGATAATAAAATTAATGTCAAAAAGCTTCCAAAATGTAGTGAATTAAAAATCACATCAGGTAAATATGAAGGAATATGGACTACAATCTTCGTTAAACCATTAGCATGGTTAATAATGTTGTTTACTAATTTAGTTAAAAATTCAGGATTAGCAATTATACTTGTTACATTATTAATAAGATTGCTTATGATGCCTTTTACTAAAAAAGCAGCATTACAATCAGAAAATCTTAAGAAAGTTCAACCTGAATTACAAAAATTAGAGAAAAAGTATGCTAATAAAAATGATCAAGAAAGTTTAATGCAAAAAAGTCAAGAAATGTTAATTTTATATAAAAAATATGATATCAATCCAATGAGTGGATGTTTATTTTCATTTATACAATTACCATTGTTTATGGCATTTTATGAAGCATTATATAGATTACCAGCTGTATTTGAAGGCAATTTTGGACCTTTCGAGTTAGGAACTAGTCCACTTGTGGCATTATCAAATGGTAATTTTATATACTTAATTTTATCTATATTAGTTTTTGTAGTTACATTCTATTCATTTAAATTAAATAGTGGTGCTTCAATGTCTCCAGAACAAGAAGTACAAATGAAAATGATGAGAAATATTTCACTTGTAATGATTGGAACAACATCTTTAAGTGTATCAGCAGCTATATCATTATACTGGATAGTAAACTCAACTTGTACAATTATACAAAATTTATATGTAAAAAAGGAAACAAAAAATGCTTAATATTAAAAAAGTTGAATTTAAAGATATAGATACTGCTAAAAAGAATATTGATTTAAATTCTGTACATTATAAATATAAAGAGATACCTGCTAAATTATTTAAATCAAAAAAAATTGAACTTATATATATAAATAAGGAAGAGATTTTTAATTTAATCAATGAATTTATCAGTACTCTTTCAAAATCTTTTAATATGAAAATAAAATGTTCTATTGAATATATAAATGATTGTTATAATGTTAATATTAATGCAGAAGATAATTCAAAATTAATTGGTAAAGATGGTAAAATGATTAATTCTATTCAATTACTTTTACATCAAATAATTAATAACTTAACAGATTTTAATTTAAGAATTAATGTTGATGTAGCAAATTATAAAGTTAATAAAGAAAAAAGATTAGAAAGAGAAATCAAAAAAATAGCCAAAGAAGTTATCACATCAAAAATAGAAGCTAAATTAGATCCTATGAATTCTTATGATAGAAGATTGGTTCATACTATTATAGCTGAATATGAAGATTTAGAAACAGAAAGTTTTGGAGAAAATCCAAATAGATATGTAGTGATAAGACATAAAGAACAATAATTATTAAAAGACCTTTTAAGTTATAAATATTATATTTATACTTTTAAAGGTTTTTTTTAAAAGTTTTAACTTTTTTTTATAACCAAAATAGTGTATAATTATACAGATAAGGAGGGAATTTATGCGTGAAGATAAACAATATGATGTAATTAATAATAAAATGCTTAAAAATGATGAATTTTATGAATTAATTAAAGATATTTTAAATAATGAAGAATTTATAAAAAGAAAAGAATATCATCATCATGAAAATAGATCTGTTTATGTTCATTCAATTTATGTATCATATTATTCATATAAAATTGCAAAATTTTTACATATGGATTATACTAATACTGCTATTGGCGGATTGTTGCATGATTTTTATTATAATGATTGGCAAAAAAATCCACAAAAAGGAATAAAGAATCTACATGGTTTTGTTCATGCTGGACAAGCAGCAATTAATAGCAATAAACATTTCCCACAGTTAATGAATAAAAAAGTAGATAATATTATAAGAAGGCATATGTTTCCATTAACAATTATTCCTCCTAAATATTTTGAGGGTTGGATTGTAACATGTGTTGATAAATTTGTATCTTTAGAAGTTTTAAAAAGTCCAAAACAATGGTACAAGTACGTAGGATTAGCTATAATATTTAAAAGAAGGATTAGATAAGGTGATATTATGAATGATACAATAGCTGCAATTTCAACAGCAATGGGCGTTGGTGCTATATCAATAATAAGAGTAAGTGGAGAAAATAGTATTGAAATTGTTAACAAGATTACAAAAAGAAAAATTTTAGATAAAGTTGACTCTCATACTATAACTTACGATCATATTATGGATGGTGAAAAAATTATTGATGAAGTTTTAATAAGTGTTATGAAATCTCCAAAAACGTTTACTGTTGAAGACGTTGTAGAAATTAATGCACACGGTGGAATTACTACAACTAATAAAATTTTAAAGACTTTACTAAATAATGGTTGTCGCCTTGCTGAACCAGGTGAATTCACTAAACGTGCTTTTTTAAATGGGCGTATAGATTTAACGCAAGCAGAAGGTATTATTGATTTAATAAATGCTAAAACAGAAAAATCAAGAAAATTAGCTATTAATCAATTAGATGGTAAAGTATCAAATTTAATTAAAGATTTAAGAAATGATATAATACAAATTCTTGCTAATATCGAAGTTAATATTGATTATCCAGAATATGAAGATATTGAAGAAATGACAAATGAAAAAATTAAACCTATGCTAAATAATGTAAAAAATAAAATGAAAAAAATACTTAATGAAAGTGAAAATGGTAAACTTTTAAAAGAAGGAATTAAAACTTCTATTATTGGTAAACCTAATGTTGGTAAAAGTAGTCTTTTAAACAGATTATTAAATGAAGATAAAGCAATAGTAACAGATATTGAAGGAACTACAAGAGATATAGTTGAAGGTTCAATTGTTTTAGATGGTATCATCTTAAACATGATTGATACGGCTGGTATTCGTGATACTAAAGATGTTGTTGAAAGTATTGGCGTTAAAAAAAGTATAGAGTTGATAAATAAGTCGGATTTGGTTTTATTTGTATTAAATAATAATGATATAATCACAGATAAAGAATTGGAAATTTTAGAATTACTTAAAGATAAAAATTATATACTAGTAATTAATAAATGTGATTTAGAATCTAAATTAGAATTACCTAAAGATGTTAAAAATATAATAAGAATAAGCGCATTAGAAGATAAAGGTATTGATGAACTTAAAAACTTTATAAAGAAAATTTATAATTTAGAAAATATTGAAACAGAAGATTTAACATATCTTTCTAATGCTAGAAGTATATCTCTACTTGAAAAAGCATATGGATGTATTGAAGAAATAGAAAAAGGATTAGATAATAATATGCCAATTGATATGGTTGAAATAGACATTAAAAATATGTGGAGTATTTTAGGAGAAATCATTGGTGAAACTTATCAAGATGAATTAATCAATCAATTATTTAGTCAATTTTGTCTTGGAAAATAGAAATAAGGTGTTAATTATGAAGTATGAAATAATAGTAGTTGGTGGTGGACATGCAGGATGTGAAGCTTGTTTAGCAGCAGCTAGAAAAGGACATAAAACATTACTTGTTACAGGAAATATAAAAAATATAGCTGATATGCCATGTAATCCATCTATAGGAGGAAGCGCTAAAGGTATTGTTGTAAGAGAGATTGATGCTTTAGGTGGTGAAATGGGTATTAACGCTGATAAATCACAAATCCAAATTAAAATGTTAAATTGTGCAAAAGGTCCTGCAGTGCAAGCATTGAGAGCTCAAGGTGATAAGGTAACATATCCTAAGGAAATGCTTAAAACTTTAAGAAGTCAAGATAATCTTGACATAAAAGAATCTTTAGTTGAAGATTTAATTGTTGTAGATAAAAAAGTTAAAGGTGTTATTTTAGAAGACGGAGAAAAAATAGAATCTGATGCTGTTATATTAACAACAGGAACTTATTTGAAAGCAGATATTATGGTTGGTGATTCAAGACGTCGTGAAGGACCTCATGGAGAAAGACCTAGTAATTTTTTAAGTGATAAACTTAAAGAATATGGCTTTAAAATAATAAGATTAAAAACAGGTACTCCTCAAAGAATTGATAAAAATTCTATTGATTATTCTAAAACAAAAGAAGAACTAGGAGACAGTGTTCATAGAGCATTTAGTTTTGATAGAAAACCAGATTATAAAATTGAAGATCAAGTTCCTTGCTATTTAATATATACGACAGAAGAAACTCATAAAATTATTAGAGAAAATTTAAATAAATCAAGTATGTATGGTGGTCTTGATGATGTAACTGGTGTTGGTCCTAGATATTGTCCTTCAATTGAAGATAAAATAGTAAGATTTAGCGACAAAGAAAGACATCAATTATTTTTAGAGCCTGAAAGTAAGTATTATGACGATATATATTTACAAGGATTTTCAACAAGTATGCCTCATGATATTCAAGAAAAGATGGTACATAGTTTACCAGGATTAGAAAATGCAAAGATATTAAAATATGCTTATGCTATTGAATATGATGCTATTTACCCTACTCAATTAAAACAATCATTAGAAACTAAAGTATTAGAAAATCTATTTACTGCTGGTCAAATTAATGGTACTAGTGGTTATGAAGAAGCAGCATGTCAAGGATTAATTGCTGGTATAAATGCAAGTTTAAAACTTGAAGGAAAAGAACCATTAATATTAAAAAGAAATGAAGCTTATATTGGTGTATTAATTGATGATTTAATTACTAAAGGTGTTAGGGATCCGTATAGATTATTAACTTCACGTGCTGAATATAGATTATTATTAAGACATGATAATGCAGATATTAGATTACGTGAAAAAGGTTATGAGGTAGGATTAATAAATGAAGAAAGACATAATAAATTTTTAGATAAATTATCAAAAATTGATGAATTAACTAAGTTATTAAAAGAAAGTAGAATTACACCTAAACAAAATGAATATATTGTAAGTATTAATTCAACGCCTTTAAAAGATGGTATATCTTTATATGAATTATTAAAACGTCCTGAAATTAATATGGATCATATAAATCATTTTATAGATTTAGATTTTGATGATGAAATTAAAGAACAAGTATATATAAATATTAAATATGAAGGATATATTGTAAAAGCAAATAAAGAAGCTGAAAAAATGGTTAATTTAGATAATAAAATGATTCCAAATGATATCGATTATGATAAAATACACAATTTAGCTAGTGAAGCTAAACAAAAATTAAAAGAAGTAATGCCTACATCTATTGGACAAGCATTGAGAATAAGTGGAGTTAATCCTGCAGATATATCTATTCTTATGATTTATTTAAAAAAGGAATATCATTATGACAGAAGAAATATTTAAAAAAGAATTAGAAAAAATAGGAATTAAAATAACAGATAAGCAAATAGAACAACTAAATGAATATCAAAAGTTACTAAAAGAATGGAACGAATTTATGAATCTAACTGGTATTACTGAAAAAGAAGAAGTATACTTAAAACATTATTATGATTCTCTTACTATCAATAAAGTTATTGATTTAAAAGAAATTAATAACCTTTGTGATGTGGGAACAGGTGCAGGATTTCCTGGATTAGTATTAAAAATTGTATTTCCTAATATTCATGTTGTTTTAGTCGATGCATTAAACAAACGTATTAATTTCTTAAATGAGGTAATAAAAAAATTAGGTCTTACAGGAATCGAAACAGTTCATGCAAGAAGTGAAGATTACGCTTTATATAATAGAGAAAAATTTGAACTTGTTACTGCGAGAGCCGTTGCATCACTTCCTATTCTAATGGAAATATGTTCTCCATTAGTAAAAGAAAATTATTATTTTATTCCTTTAAAAGCAAATATTTTCCAAGAAATGGAAGAAAGTAAAAATGCAGAAAAATTATTGTCGCTTGAAAAAAAAGATATTATTAAATTTAAACTACCTATTGAAGATAGTAATAGATGTATTATTAAATATAAAAAAACTAAAAAAACAAATATTAAATATCCTAGAAGGTTTTCGGAAATTAAGAAAAAACCTTTATAGGATTTTTTTTGGGAAATATTTCCCAAAAACAATTGAGTTTTTTCAAAATATATAGTATTATATATATTAGAATAGAGGGATGTTATGGATTTTGAAAAAAAAGTCGTAGAATTAGATGTTAATGATATACTTCCTAATAGATTTCAACCTAGAATAAAATTTAACGAAGATTCTATTAATGAATTATGTGATTCTATTAGAGAACACGGCGTTATACAACCAATTGTCGTTAGAAAAATGGGTGATAAATTTGAAATTATAGCTGGTGAAAGACGTTTTAAAGCAAGTTTACTTGCGGGAAAAATGACAATACCAGCTGTAGTAACAGAACTAAACGATAAAGATAGTGCCGAAGTTGCTTTAATAGAAAATGTCCAAAGAAGAGATTTAACTCCTATTGAAGAAGCTATTTCATATAAAAAAATTTTAGATATGGGTTATTTAACTCAAGAAGATTTAGCAATAAAATTAGGGAAAACTCAATCTACGGTTGCTAACAAATTAAGATTATTAAATCTAACTGAAGATGTTCAAGAAGCATTACTTGAAGAAAAAATATCTGAAAGACATGCGAGATCTTTATTAAAACTTACAAACCCTGCACAACAAAGAGAAATGCTTGAAAACATTATTACGAATCGTTTAACAGTTAGAAAAACAGATGATGCTATTGCAAAATTATTAAAAGGTGATAGTGTTCAAGAAGAAAACCTAAACGATAAAGTTAATAATATTAGTAATCTTAATACATTTGATAGCAATTTATCAGTTAATAATGTATCAACCCCTGATTTAAATGATACATTTAATCCATTTACAAGTGATATTAGTTACAATAATATTCAAAATAATAATAATGATAATTATAATAATCAAATTACAAATAATAACGTAAATGATTATAAAGAAACTACATTAAATAGTAATTTTGAAGAAAATAAATTTGGAAATAATTTTCAAAAACCTAATGAATTTGGTAATTTTGAAGATACTCCAATACAAAATGATTTTGTAAGTCCAAATCCTTCATTTGTTCCAGATAAAGACAACTTTGAAGTTGTAAATAACAATTATGGAATGAATAATAACGAAGAACTAAATAGTTTTAACCAAGTTAATAATGGATCATTTAATCCTTTTAACATTAGTCAACCTGAACCAGTATATGATAATGTTGATGATAATGATGTTGTGCCTTCCTTAGAAGACAATGATACTACTGAAATTCCGGTAATACCAACACATTCTTATGATGAAAAACAAGAAGAACCAATTATAATTATAGATGAGGAGCCAACTATGAATAATAATAATTTTAATAATTTTACAAATAATCAAAATTTTCAAAATATGCAACAACCTAATGGAAATAATGAATTTAATCCATTTGATATGATGAATACAGCACCACAAACAAACAATTTTGGTATCCCTACTTCATCAATTGAAAATTCTCCAGTTATGGGAAATGATTCTTTTGGTAATACAGGAACACAAAATTATGGTGTTGAAGAAGCACCTGTTAATATTCCAAATAATAATAATAATGTATTAAACCCTGGCTTTATGGATATTGATAAAATTAAAAATGAAGCTGTTGATATTAATTCAATAATAAATAATGATAATAATGATGGTTTTGTTGCTCCATCTAATAATGTAAATAATTTTGATATGAATGGAAATATTGATATATTACCTACAGATGGACCTATTTTAAGACCAACACAACCACCTAGAAATTCAAATGTTGAATTAGAACCAGAATTACAACCTGGAAAATTTTTCAATTTACCAATTGAAGAAGAAGTAGATAAAAATCAAGAAGTACCATTAGAAAGCAATCCGTTTGAATTTAATGTTAATGGAGATCCTTCTAATATGACTTTAAATACTGAAGGACAACCTAAATTAAAGACATTAGATGAAGTAAGTCAATTCCAAGAACCTTCTTATGATCAATCATTTAATCAAATGCCTTCAATGATGAATCAACAAAATTCATTTATTAATCCAAATAATAATCCTGTAAATCAATTTGGATTACCTATTCAAGAAAATTATAACAATGGATTTAATTACAATAGTAATATGCAAGTGATGCCAAATCAAACACAAATTCCACCAATGGAGACTCAACAAAACATGGCTAGTTTTATGGGAAATACAATGATGAGTAATCAACTACCATCTAACAAAAATATGAATCTAGCTATGGATGCTATAAAAGAGTGTGTTAACAAAATTAAAAGTTTAGGATTTAATGTAAATACTGAAGATTTTGATTTTGAAAATATGTATCAAATTATGTTTCGAATTGAAAAGTAGACAATGTCTACTTTTTATTTTTAATATATGATAAAATATACATGGTGATATTTATGAAATTCGAATTGGTGTCAAAATATAATCCTTCGGGTGATCAACCTGAAGCAATAAAAAAGTTATCCGATAATATTAATAAAGGAGAAAAATTTCAAGTATTGTTAGGTGCTACAGGTACAGGAAAAACATTTACAATAGCAAATGTTATTAAAAATGTTAATAAAAAAACTTTAGTGCTTGCACATAATAAAACATTAGCAGGTCAATTATATGCTGAATTAAAAGAATTATTTCCTAATAATCATGTTGAATACTTTGTATCTTATTATGATTATTATCAACCAGAAGCATATGTTGCAAAAACGGATACATATATTGAAAAAGATGCTTCAATTAATGATGAAATTGATGAATTAAGACATAGTGCTACTAGTTCATTATTATATTACGATGATGTTATTGTTGTAGCTTCTGTATCATGTATATATGGTATAGGAGATAAAGATGAATACAAGAAGAAAATGCTTACATTAAATATTGGAGATGAAATTGACAGAAATATTGTAATAGAAAAATTAATTGAAATGTTATATGAAAGAAATAATGTTGATTTAAAAAGAGGATCATTTCGGGTAAAAGGTGATGTTCTTGAAATTATTCCTATCAATCAACACGGAAAAGGATATAGAATTGATTTTTTTGGAGATGAAATTGATAAGATTAGTGAATTCGATTCTTTAACAGGTGCAGTTATAAAAAATAAAAAAACAATTTCAATATTCCCTGCTAGTCATTTCGTAACTAGTGAAGAAAAATTAAATATTGCATTAAAAAATATACAACAAGAATTAAATAATCAATTAGAAAAATTTAAAAAAGAAAACAAATTATTGGAATTTCAACGTTTAAATGAAAGAACTAATTATGATATAGAGATGCTAAGAGAAACAGGCTTTTGTAGAGGAGTAGAAAACTATTCAAGACATCTAGCACTAAAAGAAGAAGGCGAAACGCCTAATACATTAATTGATTTTTTTGGAGATGATTTTTTAATGGTTATCGATGAATCGCATGTTTCTGTACCACAAGTTAGAGGTATGTATAATGGTGATAGAGCTAGAAAAGAATCTTTAGTAGATTATGGCTTTAGATTACCTAGTGCATTAGATAATAGACCTCTTAAATTTGAAGAATTTGAAAATAAAATTAATCAAGTTATTTTTGTATCAGCTACTCCTGGTGATTATGAACTTGAAAAAAGTAAATGTATTGTAGAACAAATTATAAGACCAACAGGGTTATTAGATCCACAGGTTGAAGTAAGAGAAACAAAAAATCAAATTGATGATTTAGTTAAAGAAATAAATGATAGAATTGAAAAGAAAGAAAAGGTTCTTATTACAACTTTAACAATCAGAATGGCAGAAGAGTTAACAAATTACCTCAAAAAAATAGATATTAAAGTAGCATATTTACATAGCGAAGTAAAAACATTAGAACGTATGAAAATTATTCAAGATTTAAGAAAAGGAAAATATGATGTCATTGTTGGAATAAACCTTTTAAGGGAAGGTCTTGATATTCCTGAAGTTAGTTTAGTTGCAATTATGGATGCTGATAAACAAGGATTCTTAAGAAGTTCAAGAAGTTTAATTCAAACAATTGGTAGAGCTGCTAGAAATGCTAATGGTCATGTAATAATGTATGCGGATAAAATTAGTGAAGCAATGGATATTGCAATTAGTGAAACATCAAGAAGAAGAGAAATACAAAATAAATATAATAAAGAACATAATATTATTCCTAAAACAATTATTAAAGAAATTAGAGATGTTGTTTCAAATATTGATGATAATACAGGATTAGTTGAAGAAAAAATGTCTAAAAAAGAAAAACAAAATTTAATAATAAATATTGAAAATGAGATGAAAGAGGCTGCTAAAAATCTTGATTTTGAAAGAGCAATGGAATTAAGGGATATATTGTTTGAATTAAAAGGTGATTTATAATGAAATTTAAAAAAATATATATTGAAATAACCAATATATGTAATAAAAATTGTTCTTTTTGCTCTAAAACAAATCGAAAAAAAAGAGAAATATCAATTGATGAATTTGAAACTGTTCTAAAAAGAATTAATAATTATACTGATTATATATATCTTCATATAAAAGGTGAACCATTAACTCATTCAAATTTCGAAGAAATAGTAAAATTGTGTAAAAAATACAATAAAAAAATTAATTTAACTACAAATGGTGTCTTAATTTCTAAGTACCCTTCTCTATTTTGTGATGAAGAAAATTTTAGACAAGTAAATATTAGTTTTCATTCATATGACAATGAAAATGATATGGGAAATATTATTCAGTGCATAGATAATATAAGAAAAATTAATAAAAAAACTTATTTTGTTTATAGATATTGGACTTTAAATGAAACTAATAAAAACTATATAAGTTTAAAAAAAATTATAAAAAAAATATATAATATTGAATTAAATAATGAAATGAATATTAAATTGGGAAATAATTTATATCTTAATAAAGATTATGAATTTATATGGCCTTCTTTTAATAATTCATTAGATAACGATGGTTTTTGTTATGGATTAAAGACTCATATTGGTATACTTAGTGATGGTACTGTTGTTCCGTGTTGCCTTGATTCTGAAGGCATAGTTAATTTGGGAAATATTTTTTTAGAGGATTTAGAAACTATTTTAACAAAAGAACGAACTAAAAAAATTATTGATGGATTTAAGAACAATAAAAGAATAGAATCACTTTGTAGACATTGCTCATTTAAAAATTAATTTAGATATGTTATACTATTATAGTAGGAGATGATTACATGAAATTAATTGTAATTGAAAATAAGAAAGCAAGATTAAACAAATTTATAGATTGGTTATTTTATATGATAGGCTATGCTATAATATTAATTACTGTTTCTATTATATTTAAACATACAATAATAATAGATTCTTCATTCTTTGGCTTTTGGGGGTTTATTGCTGCTGTAATAATTTATTTCTTAAATAAAACTGTAAAACCTATTTTAGTGTTTCTAACATTACCATTAACAGGTATTACTTTCGGTTTATTTTACCCTTTTGTTAATGTAATAATATTAAATATTGTAGATTTTATTTTAGGAGCACACTTTAGTATTGAAGGTTTATTCATGTCTTTTATTGTTGCAGTTTTAATATCTATAATGAATATTTTATTACAAGAAGTCGTTATTAAATCTATATTAGGAGGGGTGAAATAATGAATCCTATTTTTCTTGACTTAGGTTTTATTAAAATTTACTGGTATTCCCTATTTATTTTTATGGCACTAATAGTTGGAGGAACTGTTGTATTTAATGAATCTAAAAAATTTGAAGTTCCTGAAAATTTTGTTACTAATTTATTCTTTTGGACTATACCAGTTGCATTAATAGGTGCTAGATTATATTATGTTGTATTCAATCTTTCATATTATTTGAAAAATCCATTAGATATTTTAAAAGTATGGGAAGGTGGACTTGCTATTCATGGTGGCGTTATTGCTGGTTTATTATTTATAATTAGTTATTGTAAACGTTATTCAATTAGTTATAAATATATGATTGATTTTTGTGCACCAGGATTATTAATTGGTCAAGCTATTGGTAGATGGGGCAATTTTTTTAATAGTGAAGCACACGGAGGACCTACTACTTACGAATTTCTAAAATCTATTTTTGTTCCTGAGTTTGTTATTGATGGTATGAAAATTAATGAATTTTATTATCAACCTACATTTTATTATGAATCATTATGGTGTTTAGTTGGATTTATTATTATTATCTTAATAAGAAAACTAAAATATTTAAAATTAAATCAAATCACTTCATTTTATTTAATTTGGTATGGTTTAGGAAGATTGTTTATAGAAGCTATGAGAACAGATAATTTGATGATTGGTTCTTTTAGAATTGCACAAATTGTTTCGCTTTTAATGATTTTTATAGGAATAATTATTTATTTTAAATCATCAAAAGGTTCAAGATTTGTTAATCAGTATCATGATATAGAAAATTTTAACGAATCTAAATAAAAAGAGATATTCTCTTTTTTTTGTGATATAATTATGGTGGTGATATGTATGAATAAAAAAGGGTTTACGTTAGTTGAATTATTAGCTGTTATAAGTTTATTAGGAATAGTTGGATTAATTAGTATTCCAATTATTTCGAATACCTTAAAAAATTCAAGTAAAAATGCTTTTAAACAAACACTTAATTCCATAATTGATGCTGGTAAAAATTATAATGCAGAAAATAATTATGAAAATTTTCCAACAGATGGAATTGATATCACTGATAATACTATTCAATATGAGAATAAAAGTCAAATAATTTCAGGGAAAATTTATTATAAAGATAGAAAATATTATGTTGAAAAAGTTCGAACAAATAAATTTTGTGGAAGTGGATATATGGGATATTATATAATTTATCAAGGAGATTGTGAAAGTGGTATTGTTTTAGAAGATAAACGAAAATAGGAGGAATATTATGGAAAAGAAAAAAGTAGTAATCTTAGGTGGAGGAACGGGTTTATCTTTTTTATTAAAAGGTTTAAAAATGTATCCACTAGATATAACTGCTATAGTATCTGTATGCGATGATGGTAGTTCAACAGGAAGATTAAGAGAAGAATTCAATACTCCTGCTGTTGGTGATATAAGAAAAGTTATTGTTGCTCTTTCAGAAACAGAACCATTGGTTGAAGAATTATTACATTATAGATTTAAAACAAGCAGTGATTTAAATGGTCATGCTGTTGGTAATTTACTTTTAACAGCTATGGCTAATATAACAGGAAACATGTCTGATGGAATTGAGTCTTTAGGTAAAGTACTTAATTTAAAAGGAAAAGTAGTTCCTTTAACAGAAGATAATGTAACATTAGTTGGTACTATGGAAGATGGTAGCATTGTTGAAGGAGAACATCATATTACTCAATGTGAAAAAAAAATAGTTAGTGTTTCCTATAAAGAAAAACCAGTTGTTACTGATGAAGCATTAAGAGCTATTAGAGATGCAGATTCAATAATATTAAGTATGGGTAGTTTATTTACTTCTATCATTCCAAATTTAATTTGTGAAGAAATTATTGAAGAAATAGATAAGTCAAAAGCTGATATTACTTATGTTTGTAATATAATGACACAACCAGGTGAAACAGATGACTTTACAGTAAGTGATCATATAAAATTATTAAATTCATATTTAGGAAAAAAGAAGATATCAAAAGTTATTGTTAATAATGATGAATTAGATAAAGAAATTGTTAAAAAATATGAAACATTAGAAGAAAAAGATCAAGTAATTTTTGATAGAGAAGAACTTGAAAAAATGAATGTTAAAATAATAGAAGATGATTTAATAAAATATGAAAACCAAGTTATTAGACATAATACTTTAAAATTAGCATTCTATATTTTTTCTGAATTAATAAAGGATTAACATGTCTTTCACAAGTATTGTTAAAACAGAAGTCAGTAAAATTAATAGTATTAAAACGGAAAGTATAGCTGAATTATCAGCAATTGTTATTAATAGTGAAATTAAAAATAATACTATTAAAATTGATACAGAAAATTCAAGTGTAGCAAGACAAATATTTTCTTTATTTAAAAACTTGTTTGATATACAATGTAAGATCACTATTCGTAAAGGATATAATTATAATAAAAACTATATATATATATTAGAAATAACTAAAAATGTTCCTTTAATTTTAGATGAGTTAGGTATAAAGGAAAGTAGTAGTATTCCTGAAGAATATATTGTTGATGATATGGATACTATGAGAGCATATCTAAGAGGTTTATTTCTTATTACAGGTAGCGTTAATGATCCAAAAAAATCACGTTATCATTTAGAGTTCTTATTTGATAATGAAGAATATGCTAAATTTATATCAAAATGTTTAAATGAATTTTACCTTAATAGTAAAATTATAAAAAGAGAAAATAAATCTATGGTTTATATAAAAGAGGCAGAAAAAATTGGTGATTTTTTAAGAATTATTAATGCTTCAAATGCCGTTATGTATTATGAAGATATAAGAATTTATAGAGACCATAAAAATATGACAAACAGACTAAATAATATGGAACAAGCTAATGTCGATAAGATTATAAATACTGCTTTGAAACAGGTAGATGATATTAACATTATTTTAAACAATGGTGGACTAGGTTTATTAGATGAAAAAGAACAAATAGTAGCTCAATATAGATTAAAATATAATGAAGCATCATTATTAGAATTAAGTGAAATTATTAGTTATGAAACTAATAATCCTATTTCAAAATCTGGTGTAAATCATAGAATGAAAAAAATTCAAAATCTTGCTAATAGAATTAGAGAAAAGGAATCAAATTAAATTTGATTCCTTTTTTTAAAGACATTATAAAAAAAATATAGTATAATATTTTTGAGGTGAGAGCATGAAAGTAATTTTTATAAAAGATTTAAAAGGTCAAGGAAAAAAAGGTGATATCAAAAATGTAAAAGATGGATATGGCATGAATTTCCTAATTAAAAACGGATATGCTGTTATTGCTAATGAAGGTAATGTTAAACATCAAGAAACCTTAAATTTAAAAAAACAATTAGAAGAAAATGAAAAAATTAATGAGGCAAAAAAACTTAAAAATTTAATTGAAAAACAAACATTAAAGTTTTATGTCAAAACAGGTACAGCAGATAAAGTTTTCGGAACTATTAGTTCAAAACAAATAGCTGCTGAACTTAAAAATAAAAATATTATCATAGATAAGAAATTAATAGATAAAGATATGAATATAAACTGCTTAGGAACACATATTGTGAAAATTAATTTACATAAAAGTGTTGTAGCAGAATTAAGAGTTGAATTAAAAAAAGAAAGTTAGGTGATATAAGTGACAGAAAAAATAATGCCACAAGCAATCGAGATTGAACAATGTGTTTTAGGGGCTATGTTTTTATCTGACCAAGCAGTTAAAAAATGTGTTGAAAACTTAACACCGGATGTTTTCTTTTTAGATGCTCATCGTAAAATTTTTGAAGTTATGCAAAATCTATCGGAACAAAATATTATGATAGATGCTCCTTTAGTAATTGCTGAACTTGAAAAAAGAGGTATTTTAGATAGTGTTGGTGGAACGGAATATTTAACAGTAATACTTAATAGTGTTATTTCATCATCAAATATTGATGAACATATTAAAATAGTTAATGAAAAAGCAATTCTAAGAAGGTTAATAGATGTTTCATCATCAATTATTGATAATGCATATGATGGTGATAATGAACTATCGGATGTATTAGAAAACGCTGAAACTAAAATATTAAATGTAGTAAAAACAAGAAAAGGTAGTGAATTTAAATCTATTCAAGATGTTCTTAATAGAACTGTAGAACAAATTAATAGAATAGTTGATAACAAAGGTGAAGTTACTGGATTATCAACTGGATTCACAGATTTAGATAAATTAACAACTGGATTTCATCCACATGAGTTAATTATTATTGCAGCTAGACCTGCAATGGGTAAAACAGCTTTTGCTTTAAATTTAGCAACTAATATTGCTCAAAGTACTACTAAAACAGTAGCTTTATTTAATATGGAAATGGGTGCTGAGCAATTAGCAATGCGTATGATTGCTGCTGAAGGTGAATTAGATCAAGGAAAATTAAAAAGGGGCGAACTTGATAAAAATGATTTTAATAAAATTGATGAAGCTGTAGCAAGACTTGGAAATACTAATTTAGTTATTGATGATACTAGTGGTATGACAATTGGTGAAATCAAAGCTAAATGTAGAAGACTTGCTTCTTCAGAAAATGGTTTAGGAATAGTTATAATAGACTATTTAACATTAATCATGGGTTCTACTAAATATCAAGGCAATAGACAACAAGAAGTTTCAGAAATTTCGCGCTCATTAAAAACTATGGCAATGGAGTTAGATATTCCTGTTGTAGCACTTGCACAATTATCTCGTAATGTTGAACAAAGAGATGATAAAAGACCGATGTTATCAGATTTAAGGGAATCTGGATCTATAGAACAAGATGCTGATATTGTTGCATTTTTATATAGAGATGACTATTATCAATTAAAAAAAGGACAAGAAGAAACAAGTGATATTAGTCAAAGTGAATTTATAGTTGCTAAACATCGTAGTGGTCCTACAGATACTATTAATTTATTATTTAAAAGAAATATTAGTAAATTTGTTAGTATTGTTAAAAAAGAAACAGAGAACGGGTGATTAATTTGAAAAAAGTATTACTATGGCTGTTTATGATTTTACTAAGTATAGCCGTTATTTTACTTGGTTTTGATAATAAGAAAAATATTGTACCAAATTATTTATATCAAGTATATTTAGATGATCAAATTTTAGGTGTTATTGATGATAAAGAAGAATTATATAATTACATTGATAGAGAAGGAAAAAATATTAAAGAAAAGTACAAAGCTAAAAAAGTCAATGCTCCTAATGGATTAGATGTAAAAAAAATAGTTACATATGATGATAAAGTTGATGATGTTAAAGAAGTTTATAATAAAATTAAAGAATTAAAACCTTTAACAATTACTGGATATCAATTTACTATTAAACATGAAGAAACTGATGAAGAAGGTAATGAAAAAACAGTAAATGATGTTATTTATGTTACAGATGATAAAATATTTAAAGAATCAATGGAAAATACAATTATAAGTTTTATTGGTGAAGATAATTATAATAAATATAAAGATAATTCACAAACAAAAATTAAAGATATAGGTATCTATTATAAAAATATTTATATTGATAATGTTATTACTAATAAAAAAGTTAATATTTCAGTTAATGAAAAGATATATAATGATGTAAGTGATTTATCACAATATATATTATTTTCAGAAAATAATAATAATAAAACATATACCGTAAAAGAAGGAGATACTATAGAAAAAATATCTGAAAATAATAAAATAAGTGTTCAAGAATTCTTAGTATCAAACCCTGAGTTTTCATCTGTTGACAATATATTATATCCTGGTCAAACAGTATCAGTTGCTTATGCTAATCCAATTGTTGATGTAGTAGCTGCTGTTGAAAAAGTAGATGATCAAACAAGTTATTTTACTGTTGAGGAACGTGCTTCCAATGATATGATTATTGGATATGATAAAGTTATCCAAGAAGGAGAAAATGGTATTAACCGTGTTACTCAAGATATTATATATAAAAATGGATTTATATCATCAGCAGAAATCACAAATCAAGTAGTTATAAAACCAACAACTAATAAAATAGTTGAAGTTGGAACTAAATATGTATCAGGTGTTGCAGGTGGATACTGGAGTTGGCCTACAACTAGTAGAACCATTTCTTCACCATTTGGATGGAGATCTGGAGGATTCCATGAAGGACTTGATATATATAATTATTATGGTGCTCCAATATATGCTGCTAATAACGGTGTTGTTACAAATGCAGGTTGGTACGGAACATATGGTATTTTCGTTGGTATAAATCATAATAATGGATATGGTACTGGATATGGACACATGTCTGCGTTAGCTCCTGGTATTCAAGTAGGTTCTGTTGTAGAACGTGGTCAAGTTATTGGTTATATTGGTTCAACAGGATATTCTACTGGACCTCATGTTCATTTTGAATTATATTCTGGGTCTAAGCATCCTGGCTATAATTTTGGATTGTTCCTAGATCCTAATATATTATATTAATGAAATATTGTGTTTTAACAAGTGGATCTAAAGGAAATTGTACCTATATCGAAATAAATAATAAAAAATATTTAATTGATGCTGGTACTAATTTCCTTTATATTTCCAATAAATTAAAAGAAATTGATATAGATATTAAAGATATTGAAGGAATATTCATAACACATTGCCATGATGATCATACAAGTGCCCTTAAAAGAATTATAAAAGTAGTAAATCCTATAATTTATATAACTGAAAAAACAAAAAAAGAACTTAAAATTGATTTAAATAATTATATATTGTTAGAAGAGAATAATATAATAAATAACATAAATGTTAAAACAATAAAGCTATCTCATGATGTTGCAGATTGCCGAGGATATATTTTTGAATATAATAATAAATCTTTGGTATATATTACAGATACAGGATATATAAATGTAAAATATAATGATTATTTATATAATAAAAATGCATATATTATTGAATCTAATCATGATGTTGAAATGTTAATGAATAGTAGTAGACCATACTTTCTAAAAATGCGTATTCTTGGTGATGAAGGTCATATTTCTAATAAAGATTGTTCATATTATTTAAAACAGTTTGTTGGAAATGAAACTAAAAATATTGTATTAGCACATTTAAGTGAAAACAATAATACTCAAGAATTAGCTCTTGAAGAAATTAGTAAGAATAATTTTAAATGTGATATAAATATTGCATTACAAAATGAAAGAACTGAGGTTTTTAATATATGATAAAATTAATTACTGTAGGGAAAATTAAAGAAAAGTATTTGAAAGATGCTATTTTAGAATATACTAAAAGAATTTCCAAATATACAAAGTTAGAAATTATAGAATTACAAGATTATGATTATGACAATAAACAAATTGTACTCGAAAAAGAAAAAGAGAACATTATAAAACATATTAATTCCAGAGATTATGTTATTACAATGCAAATAGAAGGCAAAAATATTTCTAGTGAAGATTTTGCTGATAAAATTGATAAAGTATTTGTTACAAATCCTAATATTGTTTTTATAATAGGTGGTTCATATGGACTACATGATGATATTAAAAAAATATCAAATTTTTCCTTATCTTTTTCAAAAATGACATTCCCTCATCAATTATTTAGGGTTTTATTGCTTGAACAAATTTATAGAGCATATAAAATAATAAATAATGAGAGTTACCACAAATAGGAGTTTTTTGTAACTCCTTATTTTATTGCCTTTTTTATAAAAAAAATATATAATATAAATGAAAATAGAAAGAGGTATATTATGTTAGAAAATATGAAAAATATGCTTGAAAAAGCTAAAAAAGAAAAATATGCAGTTCCTCATTTAAATATTAATAATTTGGAATGGGCAAAATATATTTTAGAAGAATGTCAAGAATTGAATTCTCCTGTAATCTTAGGTGTAAGCGAAGGAGCTGCTAAATATATGGGAGGTTATAATGTTATTAGTGGAATGGTAAATGGTTTATTAAAAGATTTAAATATTACTATTCCAGTAGCATTACATTTAGACCATGGTAGCAGTTTTGAAACTTGTAAAAAAGCAATAGATGCAGGTTTTTCTTCAGTTATGATTGATGGTTCTAAATTAAATTTAGAAGATAATATTAAAGTAACTAAGGAAGTTATTGCATATGCAGAAAGCAAAAATGTTAGTGTTGAAGCTGAGATAGGATGTATTGGTGGATCTGAAGATGGTGTTTCTAATGAAATTTTACACGCAAAAACTGAAGATTGTGTTAAAATAGTTAATGAAACAAATTTATGTACTTTAGCTCCTGCTTTAGGAAGTGTGCATGGAATATATAAAGGTGAGCCAAATTTAAATTTTGAAAGAATGAAAGAAATTAGTGAAAAAACTAATTTACCTTTGGTACTTCATGGTGGTACAGGAATTCCTGATGATAAAATTAAAATGGCTATTTCATGTGGCATTTCAAAAATTAATGTTAATACTGAATTACAATTAGCATGGCATGGTGCTTTAAAAAAATTTGTATTAAATAATGACGCTTATGACCCAAGAAAAGTTATTGGTTCAGGTGAATCAGCTATTAAAGAAGCTATTAAAGCTAAGGTTATTTTATTTGGTTCAAATAATAAAGCATAATGGAGGAATACTATGAAACAAATTAAAATAGAAGGTGGAATAAAATTAAGTGGAACTATTAATGTCGGTGGTGCTAAAAATAGTGCTGTAGCATTAGTTCCTGCATCAATATTATCTGATGAAGAGATAGTTATTGATAATATTCCAGAAATTTCTGATATAGATGCATTAGATGAAATATTAGAGTATTTAGGTGCAAATGTAACAAGAACTAAAAATAGTATGAAAATTGATTCTAAATCAATAGTAAATAAAGAAATTCCAGAAAATATTTCAAAAAAATTAAGAGCATCATATTATTTTATGTCAGCATTACTAGGTAAATACAAACATGTTGAAATGTATTTTCCAGGAGGATGTTCTATTGGGGCAAGACCTATTGATCAAACTTTAAAAGGATTTAGAGCATTAGGCGCTGATGTACAAGAAGTAAATAATAAATTTATTATTGATGCTAAAGAATTAAAGGGTGCTAATGTATATTTGGATATGCCTAGTGTAGGTGCAACAATCAACACATTATTAGTTGCTGTAAAGGCAAAAGGTAAAACTGTTATAGAAAATGCTGCAAAAGAGCCAGAAATTGTAAATGTTGCAACTTTTTTAAATAATATGGGTGCTAAAATTAAAGGTGCTGGAACAAGTAGAATTACTATTGAAGGTGTAGAAAGACTACATAAGTGTTATATTGAAGTTATTCCTGACAGAATAGAAGCAGGCACATATATTATTGCGGGTGCATTAATTGGAGAAAATTTAAAAGTTAATAATTTAATTCCAAGTCATATTGAAAATTTGCTTTCTAAATTAAAAGAAATGAATGTTGATATTGAAGTTGGTGATGATTATGTAAATGTTTCATCAAAAAACATTAACAATATGAAACCTATTAAAGTTAAAACTCTAGGATATCCTGGATTTCCTACTGATTTACAACAACCTTTAGTTACTTTGCTTACACAAGCTAATGGTATATCAACATTGGAAGAAACAATTTATGAAAACAGATTTCAAAATGTTGAATATTTGAATAAAATGGGGTCTAACATAGATATATTTGATAAAAAAATATTTATTAAAGGACCTACAAAATTACATGCAGAAACTGTTAAAGCAACTGATTTACGTGCTGGAGCTTGTTTAGTTCTTGCAGGTTTAATGTCAAATGGCGTAACAACTGTAACAAATGTTGAACATGTTTTAAGAGGATATGAAAATATCATTGAAAAACTTACCAATGTGGGTGCTAAAATTAAGTTAGAAGAAATATAATAAAGTAGTATAAACTACTTTTTTTATGGAGGAAATATGAAAAAATTAATTATCATTTTCTTAATTTTCTTTTCAATTTTTTACATTTATCTTTTAACTTGTGATGAGAAAATTTATTATCTATCTATCTCTAATAATTATAATTCAAATGATTTTAGTAATATAATCGCAAAAAAATTAAAAAGAAACAACTTACTTGAAATACATGTAAATGAATTTTCTAATAATAATAATAGAATAACAGATTATATTGATATGATTGACGATAATAAATATATAATTAAAAATAACAAAAAAATTCATTTTAAAAATGCATTAATAAAAGCTGATATTATAACTCTTTCTTTAGGTACAAAAGATTTTATTACAAATTATGGAGATAGTACTGAAAAAGTATTAACTATAAGAAATAATATAGAGACACTTATAAAAAAAATAAGAGAATATTCTAAAGAAGATATTTATTTTATAAGTATATATTCTGAATATGTCGACTCTAAATATATAGATAAACTAAATAATGATATAAAAAGTATATGTAGTGATAACAAAATAAAATTTATTAATATAAATAATAATTATAATTATATAACAGAAAATAATAATGAGTTAATTAGTAAATATGTTATTATTAATAAATAATTGTTGACTTTATATATAAAATATTGTTATAATATAAACGCAAAAAAATTACTATGACATTTAGTATGTCATGGCGGAAGGAGAAAGAAATATGAAAAAAGGAATTCATCCAAATTATGTTGATACACAAGTTACTTGTGCATGTGGAAATACTTTCACAGTAAAATCAAATAAAAGTGAATTACATGTTGAAGTTTGCGATAAATGTCATCCTTTCTTTACAGGAAAACAAGGTAAAGCAGCTAAAACAGGACGTGTTGAAAAATTCAATCGTAAATATGGTCTTAATAATGAAAAATAGTCAAAAGTTGACTATTTTTTATTTTTATACTAACATATATATTAGTAAGGTGGTTTTTTAACATGAATGAAAAAAAACAAACAATGATATTATTAACTACTTTATTTCTCATGGTAAGTATGTTAATATTATATCCTGTTTTAAAAATATCATTAAATAATAATAATGAAGATAAAATTAAAAATAATGTTATTAATATAATAAGTGAAGTAAATAATTATTATAAAGAGAATACAATATTTAATGAAGAGTACCAAGTATTTACGATTATGAATTATAATATTGTTGAAGAAGGATTAGTTATAAATGAAAAACTTCCTAAAGATGGGTATATATATATCAATAAAGAAGGAAAAGTTCAAATAGTAGCTAATGATGGTGAATATTGTATTATTAAAAAATATAATGATGAAGATATAACTATTACTAATGATAAAAAATGTAAAATCATTAATTCTGTAAAACTAGGTAATATAAATATTGCAGTTAGTGATGATAATAATGATGGACTATATAAAGTAAATGATTATTATGTTTACAGGGGATATGATCCTAATAATTATATTGAAATTAATAATATTTTATTTAGAATAGTAAAAATAGATAATTCTAAAAATATAACAATTATTAGTAATAACAAATTGATTGACAAATCGTGGGATACTATTAATAATAATTATTCATTAACTAGAGAATCTAATATAGGTTATTATTTAAATAATAATGAGGACTTAAAATCGTTAAGAACATATGAAAATTTCGTTGAAAATGAATATTATAGTTATATGTATGAAGATCATAATTTTGATAATAATGAAAATTATTTTCAATTTGGTTCAGTAGTTTCACTTATTAACATAAATGATTATATAAATGCATCACTTGACACTTCTTGTAAAAAAGATAGTTTTAGAAATGATTTATGTGGAAATGGTAATTGGTTAAAAACAGATTATGATTATTTTAGCATTGATAAATCAAGTGATTCTGTATATTCAATAAGTAGTGATGGAAAAATTTATGAGTCAGAAACAAATATAGAATTAGGAATACGTCCAATATTTACACTCAAATCTAATTTAGTATTTTATGGTGACGGAACTAAAGAAAATCCTTATAAAATAAAAGAAAAATAGAAAAATGATTTATTTTTTCTATTTTTTTTGATTGTCAAATAAAATGTATAGTGCGTAAAAAAAATCATTTTAGGTATTGTTATAATTTTAGAAGGTGTTATAATGAAACTAGAAGAGGTAGATAGATTGGCAAAGTAAAAAATTTAAAATGGAAAAAATAAGACCTTCCTTGAGGCATAGAGATATTCGAGAATGGGCACTCGAATGTAATAATTATATTTGGGAATTATATAAGAGTTAAAATTTTATATATCGACTTCTATATAAAATATTTAATTCACTCATTTTAAATTTTAAACTTAATAAAATAATCTATTGATAGATTATTAAAATAATTTCTATTAGGGCTAGAAATTATATATCTTATTTCTTCTATAATGATAGTTTAAATGTTTGTTAGTTGTCACTTAAAAATGTGAGTATGATTTAGTATTGAAATATTTAATTATTATTATTTTTAAAATTTGGTTATTGATCCGTTTGTAATCTTGGGACTGTATTACAAACAAATTACTTTGTTTATTGTAAAGAAAGTAAAACAAAGTTGTATTATAATATTTGAATTCCAAAAGAATGAATAAAAAAGAGAATTAGGGAAAAGTAGATAATGTTATAATTACAAATACCTTTTAGTAGACGTTGATTAATCTAAAAGTATTTAATCAAGTTGAATTCCAAAAAAATGTGTGTTTATAGTGGGAATAGAGGGAAAAGTAGATATTTGATTAAACCTCTAGAATAATCAGCTTAAAAAATACGCAGAATATTATTTAACATCAATTGTTAATTTAAAAAAGAGAGGCAATGGCGATGTGAAGAGAAATTAAATAATTATAATTAGGGCTTATAATTATTAACAAAAACAGAAATATAAAATTATTTTAGAATAGTTTTATGAGTTCATGAGAGAAGAACTGGGGCAAGTGAAAAATCTATTAAAAGATAATTTTACAGCTTCGAATATTAAATTAAATTAATAAAAAATTGAATTAAAATATTATACATAGTAATCATAATAATATTTTAAAGTGATTAAGAAGTTACCATATAGATGGTAGCTTCCATAATCACAAATATGTTGTTCTTATAAAAAATATAAATATTAATTTGGGCTTATATTTATATTTAAATTAGTAATTTTTGAGTTGGGACTTAAATTACAAAAAATATTAAATAGACGGGTAAAATAATATTATAGATATCAAATGGTGCGGATATCTATATACAATTTACTTACTTTATATAATATAAATTTTATTGGTTTTCATATATTATATAAAAAAATGGTAGTTTATCTACTGCTTCAGGTAATAAGTAAATTGTAATAAATAATTTCTTTATATTGTAAAAATTCATTTCTTTATCTTATCTTATAAAAAAATAAAAAGGGAAAAATCTGCATTATATATAGTATTTGGTGCAACTATATATAACTTATTAAAAAATTCATTATAGATTATTATATTATGTCTTTGTTTGAACTATATTTGGGATATAATTACAGAAGATAAATATAATATATCTATTCTTTCTTCTTAATAATTGTTCGTAAAATGAATAAGTGCTTTATGCACTTTTTTCATTACATATGTTATAATTTTAATAGAGGTGATAATATGAAAATTGCAATAGCAAATGATCATCGTGGTGTTGAAAGAAAAAATGAAATTGTTAATCATTTGAAAAGTTTAGGTCATACAGTTATTAATTGTGGAACCGATTCTAATGAATCAGTTGATTATCCAAAATATGCATTTGATGTTTCTTCAAAAGTAAGTAATAAAGAGGTAGATTTAGGAATATTATTATGTGGTACAGGTATTGGTATGTCTATTGCCGCAAATAAGGTTAAAGGTATTAGATGTGCTAAGGTAGATAATGTTAATGATGCATATCTAACAAGACTACATAATGATGCAAATATACTTGCAATGAGTTCAGAAAATGATTTAGGACTAGCAATTGAAATAATTGATACATTTATTAATACTGAATTTTCAAACGATGAAAGACATATAAATAGAATAAAAATGATAAGTGACTATGAACGTTAAGGTTTTTATATATATAATAATGTTTTTTGTGTCTTTATTTTCAGTAGATTGTATTAAATATGACGCTTTTTTAAAAACAGATAATACATATAAAATAAGATTTTTAATGTTAATTATAGCTATTTCTTTAGCTTATCTTTCAACAAATTTTATGTATGATATTATAATAAATACAAAAATTATATAGTAGTATAAGTAGTATAATTAAAGGAGGATTATATGAAAAAAATACTACTTTTTTTATTATTAATTTTATTTATTCCATTTATGATAGTAGTTTTATTTGTAAAAGATGATGAAATAAAATTCGAATATATAAAAACAGAATATGTAAGAGTAAAAAGAAAAGATAATAGTATTATAAAAGTACCTTTAGAAGATTATATTGTAGGTGTTTTAGCTGGAGAAATGCCTATTGATTTTGAAGAAGAAGCATTCAAAGCTCAAGCAGTTGCAGCTCGTAGTTATGTTTTAATTAAAATGAAAGAAAATATTAATAATGATTATGACGTTGTTGATACAGTACAAAATCAAGTATATTTAGATTATGTTTATCTTAAAAATGTATGGAAGAATAATTATATAAAAAATATTAATAAACTAAAAAAAGTTGTAAAGGATACTAAAGGACAATATCTTGAATATAATGGAGAAATAGCCCAAACAATGTATTTTTCTACAAGTACAGGAGTAACAGAGAATTGTAAAGAAATTTTTGGAAATGATGTTCCATATTTAACAAGTGTAGATTCTAAATGGGATAATATATCTCCATTATATGAAACATATCAAGAATATAATATTAATGAATTTTTTCAAAAATTAAATCTTCCCTATTCAAATGTTTTAAATATTTCTTATATTAAACGTACATCTACAGGTAGAAACATTAAATTGATGATTAATAATAATATTTACAATGCTTCGGACATAATGCAAATTTTTAATATAAAATCTACTTTTTTTGATATTACTAAAAATAATAATATTATAAAAATAAGTTCTAAAGGATATGGTCATGGTGTTGGAATGAGTCAATATGGTGCACAAGCAATGGCTCTAAAAAAATATAAATACAATCAAATTCTTTATCATTATTATAAAAATACGAAAATAAAAAAAATATAGTATAAATTTTTTACTTCTGCTGAAAAATAAAAGTAGAGGTGATAATATGAAGAAATATAGATTGAAAAAGAAATTTTTAGTAGTTTTTTATATATTAGTAATGGTGTCATTTATTGGAGCAATTTTTGCTGTTGATGTATATTTAAAAGAAGACAATAAAAAAAATCCTGAAATAAAATATATAAATAAAAATGTAATTGATAATGATATACCTGTAATTAATGTTGAATCTACTACTATTGGTAAACCACATAATAATGAAAATGTTAAAATATTAAAAGAATACTATGATTATACTAGCAACGAGGAAAAACAAGAAAATTCAATTTTATATTATGAATCTACATATTTACAAAATACTTCTGTAGCATATGGTGGTGTAGATTCATTTGAAGTTGTTTCAATATTAGATGGTAAAGTTATAAATGTTAAGAAAGATGAATTATTAGGTAATATTATAGAAATAGAACATGATAATAATATTGTAAGTGTATATCAAAGTGTTAGTGAAGTTAAAGTTAAAAAAAATCAAATTGTTAAAAAAGGTGAAGTTATAGCACTTAGTGGTGAATCAAATATAAATAAAGATTTGAAATCGCATTTATTGTTTGAACTTTTAATTAATAATAATATTGTTAATCCTGAAAATTATATTGGTAAATCAATATCTAATTTAAGTGAGTGATATTGTGTTTTCAAAAGATATAGGTATTGATTTAGGAACTGCTAACATATTAGTTTATGTTAAAGGACAAGGAATAGTGCTAAATGAACCTAGTGTAGTAGCAATTGATTCAAATACAAAAAAATATTTGGCTGTTGGTAATGAAGCAAAAGAAATGATTGGTAGAACTCCTGGAAGTGTAACAGCAATTAAACCTATGAAAGATGGTGTTATTGCTGATTTCGAAATAACTGAAGTTATGCTTAATTATTTTTTAAAAAAAATTAATGGTAAAAATCCACTTATTAAACCAAGAATACTGATTTGTTGTCCTTCTAATATTACAAATGTAGAAAAAAATGCAATAAAAGAAGCAGCTGAAAAAACCGGTGCTAGAAAAGTGTTTTTAGAGGAAGAACCTAAAGTGGCTGCTATAGGTGCTGGTCTTGATATTTCAAAACCAAATGGAAGTATGGTCATTGATATAGGTGGTGGTACTACAGATATAGCAGTTCTATCATTGGGTGGAATAGTAAATAGTACAAGTATAAAAATTGCTGGAAATTCGTTTGATCGTGAAATAATGAAATACATAAAGAATAAATATAAACTACTCATAGGTGAAAGAACAGCTGAAAAAATCAAGTTGACAATTGGTAGTATATCTTGCAAAAAAAAGGATAAAATGGATGTAAGAGGAAGGGATATAGTAACTGGTCTTCCTAAAACTATCACAATAACTTCTGAAGAAATAAATGAAGCGTTAAGTGGAAATGTAAATATTATAGTACAAAGTGTAAAAAACATATTGGAACAAACTCCTCCAGAATTATCCGCTGATATAATAGATAAAGGTATAGTTCTTACTGGTGGAGGATCTCTTTTAGAAGGATTAGATAAATTATTAGAATCTGAATTAAAAGTACCAATATATCTTGCTAGTAATCCCTTAACTTGTGTTGCTGAAGGTGCCGGTATAATGTTAGAAAATATAAATTTAATAGATAAATAAGCATAGGAAACTATGCATTTTTTGTGGTATAATCTATCAAGAGGTGTTACTATGACTAAAATAGAAAGATTAGATCATCAAGGTAGAGGTATAGCATATATTGATGATAAAATTACTTTTGTTGAAAATGCATTACCTGGAGAAGAAGTATTAATAAAAATTACTAATTCAAAGAAAAAATATAATGAAGGTATCGTACAAAAATACATTCAAAAATCGGAAAAACGTGTAGATAATGTTTGCCCATTTTATGAATCTTGTGGTGGTTGTAATATATTACATATGTCTTATAATGACCAATTAGAATATAAAGAGAATAAAATTAAAGATATAATGAAAAAATATGCGAATATAGATAAAATATCAAAAATTATTAAATGTGATAAACAATTTAATTATAGAAATAAAGTTACATTAAAAGTAGAAAATAATATTATTGGATATTATGAAAAAAAATCATACAATCTTGTTAATATTGATAAATGTTTAATAATTGATAATGAATTTAACAAAATAATAAATGATCTCAAAAAATTTAATTTAGATAATGTTTATGAAATAATGATTCGTAATATTGATTCTGACAATACTGCCCTTACTTTATATTTACAAAAAGATACAAATTGTATACAAATTGATGAATATTGCAAAAAAAATAATATTATTTTAAATAAAATCATCAAAAATAAAGACTTTAAATGTAATGAAAAAAGTAAGATTATCGGAAAATTAGGTAATTTTAAATTTATAATTAGTCCCCTATCATTTTTTCAAGTTAATACTGATCAAACAATAAAATTATATGATAAAATTTTAGAACTTTTAGAACCTAATAAAGATGATAATCTATTAGATTTATATTGTGGTACAGGTACTATTGGTATTTATGTAGCAAATAAAGTTAATAAAGTTTTAGGTGTTGAAATTGTTAAAGATGCTATTCATGATGCTAATATTAATAAAAAAATAAACAATATAAATAATATTAATTTTATATGTGGCAATACTGAAAAAATAATAAAAGATGTTAAAGAAAAATACAATGCAATTATTGTAGATCCACCAAGAGCTGGATTAACAGAAAGTATTATAAGAGATATATTTAGAATAAATCCTGACAAAATAGTTTATGTTTCATGCGATCCAATTACACTTGCAAGAGATTTAAAATTGTTACAAGAAAAATATGAAGTATTAGATGTGGTACCTGTTGATATGTTTCCTAACACTTATCATGTAGAAACTGTATGTAAACTTAAAAAAATATGATTACAAAATAAAAAATTTGGTTAGAACATGTCTAATTGAATTTAATCTACTCATGAGAAACAGCATGGTCTTATCCTAATTTAGGAAGATTAACTGATAATATGTGAGTTATGAAAAATGATATTTTAATAGAATAGATAAACTAGTAATTTATACAGGATATTATGCATGTGGTGTTCTGTATTTAAAAGATTTATAATGTATATTTACACATAATACTATAATAATTATTTGTAATGTTATTTAAGCATGTTATAATTAGTATAGTAGAATTGAGGTAGTAATTATGAAAATAAGATTTGCAAATAATAGTAAAGGTAGACCAATGAGGCCAATTGAGGCTGTTATTTTTGGTTTAGTATTTACTTTATGTGGTTTAGCTTTACTTTTCTATTCTTTTCAAACAATAAAAGATTATAAAGAAAAAGATGCAAAATATATCGAAGTATCTGCTGAAGTTGTTGATTATAGAGAAAATAGTGAAGGATTATTAGCAATAATAGCTGAATATGAAGTTGATGGAGAAAAATATTCTAAAACAGGGAGCACATATAGTAATAGTCCAAAAAGTATAGGTAGTACAGTTGCTGTTAAATACAATCCAAAAAATCCTAAGGATGCAATTTGGAAAAACGATAGTACTAATTTAGTATTACCACTTGTAAGTACTGGATTTACATTAGTTGGTTTATTAATTTTTATAACTGGTATTTTAGGATTTAAAGATAAAAATAAAAAAGATAGTAGTGATGAAGTAAATAAAGCTATAAATGATTTTGAAACTAGTCAAAATGAAAATAATATGGTTGATAATACACTTGGCGCAGTAGCAGCACCTTTAGTATCTGCTTTAAATAATACTGAAAATGTTTCTGTTTCTAATGAAACAACACAAGTTAATGGAGAAAATAAAGTTGGTGAATTAGAACAACCTGTTACCGTTTCTAAATCTAAAACAGAAGAAGTTGTTCCAACTGTTGAACAAAATGTAGTTTCAGAAAATAATAATAATGAAATACAAGTAGAAAAACCTGTAGAAGTGACTCCTGTAGCGGAAGCACAACCAGTAGTAGAAACTATTTCTAATGATGAACCTTTAAATAAATCAATACCTCAACCAGTAGTAACTTCTGAACCTGTTGTAGAAAATGTTGTTTCAACTGTTGAACAAAATGTAGTAGTAGAAAATAATACAACAAATGAAGTACCTGTTGAAATAGTTCCTAGTGTTGAACCTATAAAAGAAGAAACAGTAAGACCAGTTACTGTTAATGAAACAGTAGCAGAAAATGTTTCTCCAACTGTTGAACAAAATGTAGTTTCAGAAAATAATAATAATGAAATACAAGTAGAAAAACCTGTAGAAGTGACTTCTGTAGCGGAAGCACAACCAGTAGTAGAAAATATTACTAATGTTGAACCTTTAAATGAATCAATACCTCAACCAGTAGTAACTTCTGAACCAGTTGTAGAAAACGTTGTTCCAAATGTTGAACAAAACGTAGTAGTAGAAAATACTACAACAAATGAAGTACCTGTTGAAATAGTTCCTAGTGTTGAACCAATAAAAGAAGAAACAGTAAAACCAGTTACTGTTAATGAAACAGTAGTAGAAAACGTTGTTCCAACTGTCGAACAAAATGTAATTTCAGAAAATAATAATAATGAAATACAAGTAGAAAAACCTATAGAAATAACTCCTGTAGTAGAAGCACAGCCAGTAGTAGAAACTATTCCTAATGTTGAACATTCAAATGAAGCAATACCTCAACCAGTAGTAGCTTCTGAACCAGTTGTAGAAAACGTTGTTCCAACTGTTGAACAAAACGTAGTAGTAGAAAATAATACAACAAATGAAGTACCTGTTGAAATAGTTCCTAGTGTTGAAACTATAAAGGATGAAACAGTAAAAGCAGTTACTGTTAATGAACAGGTAGCAGAAAATGTTGTTTCAACTGTTGAACAAAATGTACAGCAATCAGTAAATAACAATATGTAAATTTAAACTATTATATATATAATAGTTTTTTTAATACATAATTCATAAAATATTTATATCAAATGTGGTATTATAATAATAGTGATGTTGTATTAACAATATCAATATTATAATAATGATGCTACTTAAGCAATAGTAGAATTTCAAAAAAGATTTTTTGAACATATAATTATAAGAGAGGTGTAAATATGATATTTATAGAATATCCAAAATGTTCAACTTGTAAAAAAGCTAAAAAATGGTTAGATGACCATAATATAAAATATGAAGATAGACATATTATAGAAAATAATCCAACTTTTGATGAATTAAAAGAATGGTATCATAAAAGTAATTTAGATATTAAAAGATTTTTTAATACTAGTGGTATGTTATATAAAGAAATGAATTTAAAAGATAAATTACCAAATATGAATGAAGATGAAATGCTAGAAATACTATCAACAAATGGAATGCTTGTTAAAAGACCATTGATTATTTCTGATGATGTCATTTTAACAGGATTCAAAGAAAAAGAATGGGAAGATAATCTATTATAATGAAATATATAAAAGAATTAATAATTTTAATTATTCAATTATTAGTATACTATATATTACCATTGTTTATGGGACCTACAGATGCAATGGGAGTAGTATTTTTACTAATATTATCAGTATTTATACTAGGTTTAATACTTGGATTTATATCCAATAATAAAATTAAATATATTTATCCCCTATTTTCCTCATTATTATTCCTACCTGCAGTTTTTATATATTTTAATGTTACTGCTTTAATATATATACTATGGTTTTTCATTTTATCATTAATGGGAATATTATCTAGTACTTTGTTAAGGAAATTGATTAAATGGTTATATGGTTTATTTTAGGAATTATTTTATTAATATATGGAATTGATATGATTTCATTAAAATCAAGAAACACATTTTTTCTTATATGGATTATTATGGGAATTATTTCATTCCTTATAGGAATAAATTGTAAATATAATTTTATAAACAGTATTCCCCTATTTATTAAATTTTTGTTAATTATTTTTCTAGCTATTTTTTTAATTATAGAATTTTTGATAATTAGTAAATTTGATGATAAAGGGATACAAGATTTAGATTATATTATTGTTTTAGGCGCATTAGTATATGATGATAGACCTAGTATTGTTTTACAATACAGATTAGATAAAGCATATCAATACTTAAAAGAAAACAAAAATACTAAATGTATTGTTTCTGGTGGTCAAGGAAAAAATGAAAAATATTCAGAAGCAAAAATAATGTCAGATTACCTTATAAAAAAAGGTATAAAAAAAGAAAGAATAATTTTAGAAGATAAATCAACAACAACAAAAGAAAATCTACAATATAGTTCTAAGTATTTTGAAAAAAATAATAATACAGTTGGTATTGTAACTAATAATTTTCATTTATTTAGAGCAATTTATATTGCTAAGAAATTAGAGTTTAAAAATCTATATGGAATAGCTTCAAAATCTAGAATTAAAAATCTACCAAATAATCTTCTAAGAGAATTTTTTGCAGTTTTAAAATGCTTATTAAACATATAAAAGAATAGATTGTTAAATTTATTCTTTTTTTCTTTGCAAATTATAATAAAGTGTGATAAAGTAGTTTACAAAAAAAAAGGTGATATTATGAATAAATTTATGAAAATAGCAAAAGAAAACGCTCACAAAGGATGTACTTGTGGTGAAGGGGGACCATTTGGTGCTGTTATAGTAGATAGTAATGGAAATATTATTGCAAATGGTAATAATAAAGTATTAATTAATAATGACCCTACAGCACATGCAGAAGTTGTGGCTATAAGAAATGCATGTCAAAAATTAAATACTTATGATCTATCAGATTATATTTTATATACTTCATGTGAACCATGTCCAATGTGTTTATCAGCTATTATTTGGGCAAATATTAAAACTGTATATTATGGATGTAATAAAAATGATGCTGGTGAAATTGGATTTAGAGATGATATAATTTATGACTTTTTAGAAGGTAAAACAAAAGATTTATTAAAACTAGAAGAATTAGATAGAAAAGAATGTTTAGAAGTATTTAAAGAATATAAGGATAATAATGGAACAATATACTAGGAGGAATAACTATGAAATATGGAGAAATATTATTTTTAGGTAAATGTAATTGTAAATGTTATTATTGTTTATCTAGTGAAATGGATAATTTACAACTTGAAAAGCAAAATCAAATGAATCTACATTTTAAAGAATGGAGAAATTTTGATAGATATTTAGAAATATTAAAAGAAGAAAATATTGAAAAAATGTATTTATCAAGTGTAATTACTGAACCAATGTTATATAAACATATTGGAGAACTTGTAGACTATATTCAAAGCAAAGGAATAAGAGTTGGACTTCGTACTAATGGTTATTTTGTATTACAAAATATGGATGTAATAAAAAAATTACAAAATCATATATCTATATCTTTAAATTCTCTAAATAATGAAACTTGTTATACAATATGTAAAAATTTCCCACCAAATATTAAAAAAATATTTGAAGAATTCGAAAAAGAAAATCTTAATTGCCGAATCAGTATTGTTGTAAATAGATTTAATGAAAAAGAAATAAAGGAAATGCTGGATTTTATTAAAAATTATAAATGTGTATCATATGTACAATTAAGAAAAGTATACAAATATAATGATGAAAATAACGAAGAATTAGATAATATTGCATATGAAAATGTATCTAATTGGTTAAAAAATAACGCTAAATTAACTGGAAATTATTTTGAAAGTGAAATTTATGATTATGATGGTCTTAGTGTTTCATTATGGTTAGATGTATTTAATAAATCTTCAATTCAATCATTTAATTATTTTACAAATGGTGATATTTCTTCACATAATTTATTAATACCTGCATATGAAGATAAGGAAGGATGTTTCTAATGAACGTTGTTAATTACTATACTAACGTATATAATGAAGAAAACAGATTAGGGAATAATTGTGATAATAGACATAAAGTTGAAAGAATTGTTAAAACACAATTACTTGCTAATATAATAAGAAAAAATAAAGTCAAAAAAATATGTGAATTAGGTGCAGGGACAGGATTATATTCTTTATATTTTGCAAAAAAAGGTTACAAAGTAAGTGCATGCGATTTAGTACCAAGACATGTTGAAATAATAAAGAAAAAAAGTGATTTAAATAAATTAAATGTTGAAACTTATGTATGTAACGCAAATAATACACCATTTAAAACTGAAGAATTTGACATTGTTTTAGTATCAGGTCCTATTTATCATACTAATAGCTTAAATAATAAAATTAAAATAATTAATGAAGCAAGAAGAATTGTAAAAGACAATGGAATTATAGTGGTTGACTATTTATCTGATATTCATGGATATATACAACATGTTCTTTTGGATAATAATTTTCTTGATAAAAATATAGATTTAGAAGATATGGATGATATATTTAGTTATGATAATAAAGATAAAATGAAAGATTTAGCAAAAATAACAAGTTTAGAATTATTAGATATTTATGGTGTTGATAGTATTACTAGATTTATTAAAAATGATATTAATAAATTAAGTGAAGAACACTTAAATAAATGGATCGATTTTATAACTTATATTTCTAATAATAAAAATATAATCGATTTAAGTGAACATTGTTTAGCTATTTTTAAGAAACAAGAGATTTAAGAATCTCTTTTTTTTTTGAAAAATTAAGTCTTTAATTTTATAATCAAATTTGATATAATTATTATGATAGGAGAGATGTCAAAATGAATAAAATGGGATTTAATGTTAAAATGGGTGGAGACGGATTATTATACACTATTTTAGTTGTAGTTTTATTTCTTTATATATTCAATATGAATGATATTTATCAATTAATTTCTAAGGCCAAAAATGGTGAATTATTTAAGGGAGAGGCAAAAGAAGAAGAAGTTCTTCCAAATGATAATGAAAAAGAAGAGGAACAATATAATGCTGTAAAACCAGAGGGAACTGAATATGTTGTTTGTACAAAAGAAGACAGTGCTGAAGGAGGTACATTATCATCTACAGTTAAATTATATTATACTGATTTTAAATTAAAAAGTATTGTTGAAGATTTGAAATATGATGGTAATACAGATGAATATATAAATTATGTATATTCTGAAAATAGTAAATTTAAAAAAAGACAAGAAAACAACAAAGATTTAGAAGGATATAGTGTTATTCCTCAAAATACAAGCCAAACTACTTTAAAAGTTAATTCTGTTTATGTATTAAGTAAATTAGATTTAAAGAAAATTAAGTTAGAGAAAGGCGAAGAACTTACTGTATCAGGTATTTATAATCAAAATACAGCAGAAGTTACCCAAGAATATGTAAATATGGGATTCGTATGTGAATGGTGATAATATGAATAATGAAAAAAATAATGTTGAAAATGTAGTTCCTGTGGCAGCAGAACCAACAGTTGGAGCTTCCCCAGTAGAACAACCTGTACCTGTAGTGCCTCAACAAGATGTACAACCTACTCCTGTTGCGCCACAAGAAGTACAAGCTGTTCCTACTTTTGAAACCAATAATAATCCATCAATGAAAGAGGAAGTAAAAATTGTAACAAATGCTAATTCTCCGACTAATGTTGATGATATTAAAATTGATACAATTACAGTAGATGCTAATGCTGCTATTACCGCTAAAGAATATGTTGAAGAAGAAAAATATAAAGTTTCTGGTACTGCAAGTGAAAACGATTTAAAACTTGATGATAAACCTGTCGAAGAAGAAGTATTAGATGAACATGCTATTAAAAGAGAAGTTCAAATGTCTGATGCAGAATTTAGAGGTAAAATGATTTATATGGCAGTATTCTTAGGTGTAATTATACTTGCATTGTTATTTATGCCTTTAATATTTAAATTATTACATTTATAAAAAATACTACTCAGCTTTGAGTAGTTTTATTTTTGAATAGATAATTCTATAATTAAATCCCCATTATCATCATTTGAAACTATGTTTTTATGTAATTCACCACATTTATCACATTTGTATATAATTTTAAATGATTGTTTGAATTTTTCTAATCCGATAGGTTTTAATAAACCATGACAATTATTAAGACGATCACCAGGCATTATATCAACATGTTTTGAATATAAACAATATGGGCAATGATCTCTAGCTGTGTAATTTAATTTTTTGACTTCCATTCCACAATTATCACATATAAAGTTTTCGTCTTTCATAGTAAATTTTTTCATTTAAATCACCTTATTCATTATATCATATAATTATTTTTTATGATATAATGATTTAAGTAGACTTGGGGTGATTAAATGAATTACACTATTGAAATAAATAACTTTGAGGGCCCATTAGATTTACTTTTACATCTAATTAAAAAAGCTGAGTTAGATATCTGTGAAATTTCTATTGTTGAAATTACAAAACAATATTTGGATTATATTAATTTAATGGAAAGTATGAATCTAAATATTGCAAGTGAATATTTGACTATGGCTGCGGAACTTATAGAAATTAAATCATCTATATTACTTCCTAAGAAAAAAATAGATAACGAAGATGATTATGAAGAAGATCCTAAAGAAAATTTAATAAATAGATTAATTGAATATGAGAAATATAAAGAAATATCAGAAGTATTAAAAAAATATGAACAAGATAGAAAAGAACTTTATACTAAAAAACCAACTGATTTAGAAATATATAATACAGTAACGAATGAAATATCAGAAAATTTTGATTTAAACGATTTGATGAGTGCATTAAATAAAATGCTAGATAGAAAAAAACTTGATAAACCTTTAAATACTAAAATAACTAATAGAGAATATTCTATTACTGAAAGAAGTAATCAAATAAAAAATATTCTTAAGAATAAAAAACAAGTTGAATTTACTGATTTATTTGATATTTATTCTAAAGACTATATTGTAATAACTTTCTTATCTATTTTAACAATGGCTAGACATCAAGAATTAAGTATCACACAAGATAGAAATTTTGGAAAAATTATGATAGAAAGAGTTGATTAATGTGGAATATATAGGAATTATTGAAGGTATATTATATGTTGTAGGTGATGAAGGTATTTCATTTGATAAATTAAAAGAAGTTTTAGAAATTGATGAAAAAAAATTAAATGAAGTTTTAAATATATTGAAAAAAACATATGAAAATGAGGTTAGAGGATTTAGACTTGAACTTTTAGGTAATAAATATAAATTAGTAACAAAAAAAGAACATAGTAAATATTATGAAAAATTAATTGAAACAAACAAAAAAGAAACACTTACACAATCAGCACTAGAAACATTAGCTGTTATAGCTTATAATTCACCAATTACAAGAAGTCAAATTGATGAAATAAGAGGTGTTGATAGTGTATATCAAATCAAAAGATTATTATATAGAAACCTTATAAAAGAAGTAGGAAAATCAGATTTACCAGGTAAGCCAATGCTTTATTCAGTTACAGATGAATTTTTAGATTATTTAGGTTTAAAGTCCTTAGATGAACTTCCTAAAATTTGTTTGGATATTGAAGATGATAGTGAAGAGACAAATTTATATGAATCTAAATATAAAGAAAACTAAAATATTTGCTTTTCTTTTTTTTTGTGTTATAATCTATATGTATGCCGGTATGATGGAATGGTAGTCATGCTTGACTCAAAATCAAGTGGGTTTTGCCCGTGTCGGTTCGAGTCCGACTACCGGTACCAAGAGGAATTTTGCTCGAATTTTTATAGTTTCGAGTTTGATAAATAACTAATTCAGAAATGGATTAGTTTTTTGTTATTAAAAACTATCCTAAAAAAAAGAATGGTATTATGGTAAATATTATTAAAGAAGAATTGCCTATTGAAGAATCATTAAAAAAGAAATGTAAATGTTAAAATAAAAACTGATAAAAATGTCAAAGTTAAAAGTTGATAATTTTTATCAGTTTTTTATATTTTTGATATACTTATACTATCTCATAATAAAGAAGGAGTTGATATAAGTATGAGAAAAGATATAACAA